>NZ_SCOK01000025.1:0-77815 GCF_005502555.1 Pseudomonas sp. D(2018) | reverse complement strand
CCCGGTGCCCACCGCGACCTATACCGTCACCGACGGCACCGCCACCGACACCGCCGAGCTAAGCTTCGGCAACGTCACTCCGGTCGACGATGCCTCCGTCCTGGTCGCGGACACCAACACCGTGGCCGAAGACAACCCCGCCACTGGCAACGTGCTGGGCAACGACGGCGATGTGGATAACACCCTCAGCGTTGCCAGCTTCAGCGTGTCCGGCGTCACCGGTACCTTCACCGCTGGCTCCAGTGCCGTCATCGCTGGCGTCGGCACCCTGGCCATCGCCGCCAATGGCAACTACACCTTCACTCCGGTGCAGAACTGGAACGGCGAGGTGCCGCAAGTCACCTACACCACCAACACCGGCAGCGAGAGCACGCTGAACATCACCGTGACTCCAGTGGACGATGCCTCCGCCCTGGTCGCGGACACTAACACCGTCGCCGAAGACAACCCGGCCAGCGGCAACGTGCTGGGCAACGACAGCGATGTGGATAACACCCTCACCGTCGCCAGCTTCAGCGTGGCTGGCGTCACTGGCAGCTTCACCGCAGGCTCCAGTGCCGTCATCGCTGGCGTCGGTACCCTGACCATCGCCACCAACGGCAACTACACCTTCACCCCGGCGGCCAACTGGAACGGCGAGGTGCCGCAAGTCACCTACGTCACCAACACCGGCAGCGAGAGCACGCTGGATATCACTGTCACGCCGGTGGACGATGCCTCGGTGGTGGCTCCTGACACCGACACCGTCACCGAGGACAACCCCGCTACCGGCAATGTGCTCGGCAACGACAGCGATGTGGACAACACCCTCAGCGTCGCCAGCTTCAGCGTGGCCGGCATCACCGGCAGCTTCACCGCAGGCTCCAGCGCGGTCATCGCCGGCGTTGGCACGTTGACCATCGCCGCCAATGGCAACTACACCTTCACCCCAGCCACCAACTGGAACGGCGAGGTGCCGCAGGTAACCTACGTCACCAACACCGGCAGCGAGAGCACGCTGAACATCACCGTCACCCCGGTGAACGACGCACCGCTGGCCAGCAACGATGGCCCGATTGCGGTCACCGAAGACACCCCGGTAAATGGCAATGTCCTGACCAATGACAGCGACATCGATGGCGATAGCCTCACCGTCACTCAATTCGAAGTGGACGGCACCACCTATGCGGCCGGCCAGACCGCGACTATCACTGGCATCGGCTCGCTGGTGATCAATGCCAACGGCAGCTTCACCTTCACACCGGCGCTGAACTACAACGGCCCGGTGCCCACCGCGACCTATACCGTCACCGACGGTACCGCCACCGACACCGCCGAGCTGAGCTTCGGCAACGTCACCCCGGTCGACGATGCCTCCGTCCTGGTCGCGGACACCAACACCGTCGCCGAGGACAACCCGGCCAGCGGCAACGTGCTGGGCAACGACAGCGATGTGGATAACACCCTCAGCGTCGCCAGCTTCAGCGTGGCGGGCGTCACTGGCAGCTTCACCGCCGGTTCCAGCGCGGTCATCGCTGGCGTCGGTACCCTGACCATCGCCGCCAACGGCAACTACACCTTTACCCCGGCCGCTAACTGGAACGGCGAGGTGCCGCAGGTCACCTACGTCACCAACACCGGCAGCAGCTCGACGCTGGATATCACCGTGACTCCGGTGGACGATGCGTCGGTGGTGGCTCCTGACACCAACACCGTCGCCGAGGACAACCCGGCCAGCGGCAACGTGCTGGGCAACGACAGCGATGTGGACAACACCCTCAGCGTCGCCAGCTTCAGCATCAATGGCGTCACCGGCAGCTTCACCGCAGGTTCCAGCGCGGTCATCGCTGGCGTCGGTACCCTGACCATCGCCACCAACGGCAACTACACCTTCACCCCGGTGGCCAACTGGAATGGCGAGGTGCCGCAGGTCACCTACGTCACCAACACCGGCAGCGAGAGCACGCTGGATATCACTGTCACCCCGGTGAACGACGCGCCGCTGGCGACCAACGATGGCCCGATTGCGGTCACCGAAGACACTCCGGCCATCGGTAACGTGCTGACCAACGACAGCGACCCGGAAAATGACACCCTGACCGTCACTCAGTTCGAAGTGGACGGCACCACCTACACGGCCGGCCAGACCGCGACTATCACTGGCGTCGGCTCGCTGGTGATCAATGCCAACGGCAGCTTCACCTTCACCCCGGCCCTGAACTACAACGGCCCGGTACCGACCGCGACCTATACCGTCACCGACGGCACCGCCACCGACACCGCCGAGCTGAGCTTCGGCAACGTCACCCCGGTAGACGATGCCTCCGTCCTGATCGCTGACACCAACACCGTCGCCGAAGACAACCCCGCCACTGGCAACGTGCTGGGTAATGACAGTGATGTGGATAACACGCTCACCGTTGCCAGCTTCAGCGTGGCTGGCGTCACTGGCAGCTTTACCGCTGGCTCCAGCGCGGTCATCGCCGGCGTCGGCACCCTGGCCATCGCCGCCAATGGCAACTACACCTTTACCCCGGTGGCCAACTGGAACGGTGACGTCCCGCAGGTCACCTACACCACCAACACCGGCAGCGAGAGCACGCTGGATATCACCGTGACTCCAGTGGACGATGCCTCCGCCCTGGTCGCGGACACTAACACCGTCGCCGAAGACAACCCGGCCACCGGCAATGTGCTGGGTAACGACAGCGATGTGGATAACACCCTCAGCGTCGCCAGCTTCAGCGTGGCGGGCGTCACTGGCAGCTTCACCGCCGGTTCCAGCGCGGTCATCGCTGGCGTCGGTACCCTGACCATCGCCGCCAACGGCAACTACACCTTTACCCCGGTGGCCAACTGGGACGGCGAGGTGCCGCAGGTTACCTACGTCACCAACACCGGCAGCAGCTCGACGCTGGATATCACTGTCACGCCGGTGAACGATGCCCCGAACATTGTCGATGCGACTGTCTCACTGAACGAGAATGTGCCCGCCAATACGCAGGTGATCGATGTCAACGACAGCTTCACTAGCAACGATCGCGATGTAGACGGCCAGGCGATCTCGTACAGCATCACAGGCGGCAATGGCAGCGGAATCTTCGTCATCAACCCGGCCACCGGCGTGATCAGCATCGCCCCTGGCAAGACCCTCGACTACGAGACCGCCAGGCAGCATGTACTGACGGTCACCGCCAGTGATGGCACCCTGATTGATACGGCGCAGGTCACCGTCAACGTCAACAACCTGCCGGACACTCTGCCGACCGTCACCGGCGGCAGCAAAGCGGTTTCGGAAACCGGTCTGAGAAGCTCTACAGATGCCGATACAAGCAACATGACTACCGGCCAGGTCACTATCACCCACGATTCAGCGACCACGGTGACCCTCGTTGCCCCCACCGGTACGACGCTGAGTTCAGGCGACACGAACATCACCTGGAGCCTCAGCGCCAACGGAAAGACCCTGACCGGCAGCGCGGGTACAGAGCCGGTCATCACGATCTCGATCGATGACCAGGGCAACTACTCGGTCAACCTTCTGAAACCGATCGACCATCCGGACACCACATCCGCAGACGTGCTCAACCTGAACGTCGGAGTCAAGGTCAAGGATGTCTACAACAATGAAGGCAGCGGCACGCTGACCGTCCAGATCAAGGACGATGTACCGACTGCGGAGCCTGGCGGTATCTCCATCGATATCCCGGTGAGCAGCATCAATCTCTCCGGGCTGGAGGCCGGCTTCGTCAACGTCAGGAACGAGAGCGGCGGAACATCCTCGATCAACCAGTCAAATCTCGATAGCGATAGCTACTCGGACAAGCTCACCTGGGGCACCGGGAGCAACCCTTCGGGCTATGTATTCGCGGATAACGAAGCGCTTCGTGCGTCCGGACCAAGTCTGCCTGACAGTGACTTCAAGCTCGGCACCTTCACGCATAACAACTTCCCGGTCAGCGGCACCTCCCTCGGGACTGTTGACCTGGTTGTAAAACTGACCGTAATGATCGATGGCGTACCGACCACCATCGAACACACCGTCCGGTTGCAACATACAGAGACCCCGAACAGCGGAGCTACCCAGAACCCGGCAAACGACGACATCATCCGCCTCGACAACAGCACACTGGTCAAGCAGTTCACTGTTGGCAACCGCACCTTCGAGTTCGAGATCAAGGGTTTCCTCGACCCGAGTACCGGCAACGTCGTCACCACGATCTACACAACGGAGAACGCTTCCTCGTCCTTCGACCTGTACGCCGTGGTGAAGTCCACCGATGGCCTGCCACTCGACAGCGGCGATATCTCCACCGTCACCACCACCGGTGCGGACGGCGATGTTCTGGTGAGTGGCAGCGAGGCCAGCGTCGCATGGGCAGGCGCTACCCAGCAGGCCGATGGTAGCTTCACAATCACCAACGAGTTCGGCACCTTCACCGGCTGGGCGGATGGGCGCTATCGCTTCGAAGTCAGCCGTGAGGCCCGCGACAACTTCAACGCGGATCAGATCGAGAACCTCAGGTTCGACTACACCGTGACCGACGGCGATGGCGATACCGCGCACTCCAACGTCACCGTGACCCTGAATGGCGAGAAGGTGCTGCCCTTTGCCCCGGTTGTGGAGCAGGCCGCACAGAGCGCGGTACTCAGCGCTGAAGTGGGCACTCAGGCCACCGCCAGCCTCGGCATTGAAGTGGGCCGAGATTCCAGCGGAGCTTCGGTGAAGATCACGGCTGCTGACGACAGCTCTCTGGACGGCCAAGCGGTCCAGGGCACGGTGCTGGTCGGAGGGGTAGCGACTAACGCTACCCTGACCTCTGGCGGTGTGGCGCTGGTCTACCGCGCGAATGCCGATGGCAGTCTCGACGCCATCAAGCAGGGCACCAACGATGTGGTGTTCAAGGTCACCGGCAACGCAGCCGACGGCAGCTACTCCGTGCAGATGCTCGGCACATTGGATCGGGCCACCAGCACGCAGAGCGATAGCAGCAGCCTGACATTCTCCCAAACCAGCCAGGGAGCCCAGGCGGCCTCCAACACCTCCAATTTCACCGTATCCCTGAGTGGGACCAACGGAAATGCTTATTGGAGCGGCAGCCGATTGGGCGTCGACAGCTCGAGCAACAGCGACGATGAAAACCGCGAGATCAACTACCGCAACGGCAACGCGAATGAAGTTCTGGTTCTGACATTTGCAGCAATCGCGGGAGTGACCATTACCTCCGTGCAATTGAGCACCCGGAGCCTCGGCTCGGACGAAGAACTCCAGTACCGTGTGAATGGTGGGCAATGGCAAACCGTTGATGGTTCCTGGTCATCTCCAGACGTGAACATCTCGATCTCCAATGCCATCAATACAATCGAGATTCGTGCCGGGAATGACGACACGGACTTCTCCATCGACGCGGTCAATGTGGGTTACACCAAAACGGTAACCGCCGATATCGACTCCACCACCACCCTGAACCTGGGCGCCACCGTCACCGACGGCAGCGGTGACAAGGCCTCCACCGACTTCAGCGTGGTCATCGATCCGGACAACACGCTGGACGGAACCAATAGTAACGACTCCCTGATGGGTAGCTCGCAAGGTGACACGCTGCACGGAGGAGTAGGCGATGACCTCCTGAATGGCGGCAATGGCCACGACACCCTCTACGGGGGCGAAGGCAAGGACATCCTGATCGGCGGGCAGGGCGACGATATCCTCTGGGGTCAGGGCGCCGCCGACACCTTCACCTGGAAATCGGGAGACGCAGGCATAGCCGGCAACCCGGCACAGGACGTAGTGAAGGACTTCAAGTTGAGTGAAGGCGACAAGATCGACCTGAGCGATCTGCTGCAAGGGGAAACCACTGCCAGCATCGACAACTTCCTCAAGCTGATCGTCGATACCGGCACCGGCAACGCTACCCTGCTGGTCAGCAAGGAAGGCCACCTGAACGACGACGGGGGCGCGGCCAGCCATGCCGACCTGGCCATCACCCTGGAAGGCGCAGCCAACCAGCTGAGCGGGGCGTCGATCAACTCGTTGATCGCAGGTGCCGACCCGACCATCAAGATCGACCACAGCTGACGGCTGTCCCTGCCCGCAATCACCCCGGTGGTTGCGGGCAGGGAGGCTCTGCCTTCATCCTGCGGCAATCTTCCAGGGAGAACCTCCATGCTCTACATCCAGCGCGACGAAGAAGGAAGGCTGGTTCGCGTCGAAGCGGCCGAGTTCGACGAGATGACCGGCAGCCTGCCGGCCGACGACCAGGACATCCAGGCCTGGTACGCCAATCTGGCGATGCAAAGCAGCCTGCTGCAACTGAAACAGAGCGACCTGGACATGATCCGGGTGCTCGACGACCTGATCACTGTGCTGATGGCCAAAGGCGTGATCCGCATCACCGACCTGCCGCCGGCAGCACAGTCCAAGCTGCTCAGCCGGAATCAGGCGCGGGAAGCCCTTGGGGGGATTTCACGGCTGATCGTCGACGAAGAGGAAGACGCGGGCTCGGGGCTGATCTGAGCCCCGAGGTCTCGATCACCTTCCCCCGATGGCACTAACGCCAGGGGGCGGGTGCGCCGAACAGTTGGCCCTGTACGCCCTGGAACCCCATTCCCCGCAGCACTTCCAGCTCCCCTTCGGTTTCCACTCGCTCGGCAATCAGTGGCAGGTCGATGCTGTGGGCCGCACGTTGCATGGCCTCGATGAACAGGCGTTTGTCGGCTTCCAGGTCAATTGCACGGATATAGCTGCCATCCACCTTCAGGTAGGCCAGGCCGAGACGGGCCAGGTTGCCGATCATGCTGAAGCGGCCACCGAAGTGCTGCAGGCTCAGACTGAAACCCAGTTCGCGCAGGCGGCGAGTGAGCCGTTCCAGGACCGCTTGCTCGGGCAGTTGATCCTCCTCCAGCTCCAGCACCAGACGCGGCCCCAACTGGGCGTGCCTGCGCAATAGCTCGAAGGCTTTGTCCAGCGCCTGGGGTTCGCGCAGCAACGCGCCGGAAAGGTTGAGCGCCAGGGTTTCACCATGGCTGGCCATCTGCTGCAGCACCAGCTCCAGCATCAGCAGGTCGAGGCGCGCCATCCAGCCGAAGCGCTGCAGCCAGGGCAGGAAACGACCGGCCGGGATGTTCTCGCCGCGCTCGTCGCGCAGGCGTGACAGCACCTTGTAATGCAGTACCCGCGAGCGATCGCGACTGTCCACCACCGGCTGGAAATAGAGCTGCAACTGACGTTGGCCAAGGGCGCGATCCAGCAACTGGTGCCAGGTATGGCGCTCATCGCCCACGCTGGGCGCTTCGCCCTGGGTCAGCGTCGCCCAGGTCCGGTCGGTCTGGCTTTCCGCCTTGGCCAGTGCCTCATCGGCCAGGCGCAGCAGATCCGCCAGCGCATCGCCCGGGCTGAAAGGCACCAGGCCCATGTGGGCCACCGGCGAGGTGTCCGCGGCACCTGTGGTCACCAGATTGGCCAGTCCGGCATCCAGGCGTTGCGCCAGTTGCTCGGCTTCTTCGGCCACCAGGCCGGGCATCAACAGGGCAAAGTCACCACCCCGGCTGCGCGCCACCAATTGACCGGCGCCCTGCCCCGCCGCAGCCTGAGTCAACAGTTCGGCCACCGCCAACAACAGCTGGTCGGTGCGCTGACCGCCCAAGCGCTGGTTGAGGCCAGCAAGATCATGTACCCGTAGCAGCAGCAGGTACCCCGTGCTGGCCTGGTCGTCGGCACTCAAACGTGCCTGCAACTGCATTTCGAAATGGCGGCGGTTGGCCAGGCCGGTCAGGCTGTCGCGGTAGGCCTCATCGCGCAGTCGTTCACTGCGCTCGGCCTGCTCCTGGAACAGTGCCTTGAGCTTTTCCACCATCTGGTTCATTGCCTGTACCACGCGGCGCAATTCCGGGGTGCGCGGAAGTTCCGGCAGGCTGAGGAATTCGCGGCGGGCAATGGCATGGGACTGCTCGACCATGTAATCCAGCGGCTTGAGCTGGCGACGCAGGAGGAAGGCCCCGAGGCCGGCGCTGGCCAGGCCACAGGCCAGCAGCCAGCCGAGGCTGCCCAGCGCGCTCTGCCAGAGTCGGGCCAGGGCGAATAGCGGATGACTCTGCACTTCCACGCGTGCCGCCTGCTGCCAGCCACGGCTGACGATGGCGTCGCCGCCGGCCGATTGCAGGCCGATCAGTTCGACAAACCACTGTGGTACCTGGGTACCCGCCGCGTCGGGCACACCGGTGCGCTCCACCAGCACCGTGCCGCTCTGCAGGTCGATTACCCGGATGCTCTCGAAGTAACCACTGTCGAATATGGAGCTGACCATCAGCTCGACCATCGCTGCATCGTCGATATGCGGC
Organism: Pseudomonas sp. D(2018); assembly: GCF_005502555.1. Taxonomy (NCBI): domain Bacteria; kingdom Pseudomonadati; phylum Pseudomonadota; class Gammaproteobacteria; order Pseudomonadales; family Pseudomonadaceae; genus Pseudomonas; species Pseudomonas sp. D(2018). Next base: position 69,496 of record NZ_SCOK01000025.1, on the reverse strand, counting down.
GTCAGCGAGAGGCCGAGGGCAGTCGCCGCATCCTGCGCGTGGGAGCGCAGTTGGTTGACGTACTGCTCCCGCGAGCTCTCCAGGCCGACCATGAAGCTGCCGCTGAAGGCGACCACCAGGAACAGGCAGATGGCGATCAACAGCTGTTTGAACAGAGACATCTCGACTCCTATCCGGCCGGTTCCACGGGGAAACCTTCGGCCTTCATCTTTTTGAGCAATTCCTGCCAGCGGGACAGGCGCTTGGCATCGCCCACCTGCTTGCCACCGCCGTTCCCGGCCAACCACAGGCCTTCGGCATTGAAGGCGTAGACCGGCAGCAGGTCGGTGCGTTGATCGGCAGCGCGAATCACGCCCACCAGGTTGTCCAGCACCAGCGGCATGGCGCCGGGCGAGGCGTAATAGGTCAGCACCATGTGCGCCTGGTTCAGGCGCAGCGCCTTGACGTAGGTGATGCGCAGTTTCTCGCTGGGCACACCGAGCTGGCGCAGGCTGAAGTACTTGGCGATGGCGAAGTCTTCGCAGTCGCCAGCGCCGGTGCGCAAGGCCTGTACGGGCGTCGCCCAGTAGTCGGTCTCGCCCCAGAGGCGGATGTCATCGGTAAAGCGCAGCTTGGCGTTGAAGAAGCGGTTCACCTCTTCCAGCTGTTTTCTCTCATCGACACCGGCCAGGCGCCCCAACATGGACTGCCAGTCATCGATGCGCTGCTTGCCGGGACCGAGGGGGCCGTAGAGGGATTCGGCACGCCGGCTGATCAGGGTGAAATCCCAGTCCGCCTGCAATGCGCCGACCAGTAGCATCGGCAGCAACGCCGCGACCAGGGCCGGCATCCGCCATCCCCTGCGCGTACGCCAGGCCTGAACGCAACCTTGGAACATCCACCATCCCGTCTAGGAGGCCATCGGGGCCCCATGGAACACGGCGCGAATGGTGCGGGCTGGCCCTGAAAAAAACAATGGCATTTTGCCCTCACCGGGCAGTATCGCGGCGCCGGCTGGTGCGGGCCACGCGGGGCCTGACGCCCAGCGACCCAAAGTGAAACACCGGATGTGTTGGGCTTCGCAGAGCTCAGCCACAACCTACGAGGCGGGAGACACCCTCAGCGCAGACCGCGTAGATGCAGGAATCCGAACAGCAGCACTTGCAGCCGTTCCAGCCAGGGATGGGGGCGTGCTTTCAGCTTGCGATTGAACACGGCTGCCTCGCCCACGTGGGCCAGCAGGATCGCGCCAGCCGCCAATAGCAAGGGCTGTTGCAACGGCTCGCCGAAGGGATGGATGAGGTTGAGCAGAGCCACCAGCCAGAACATGGCCAAGGCGCCCTTGAGAAAGGATGGCAGGTGCATGATGTCTCCCGAATGTGCGGACCAGGCGGCCAGTGTGCCGCCTGGAACCACCGGGCTCTCCGCACTTTCGGTTGGAGACTCAGCGCAGCGTCAGGGCGATGGGCGCGTCCTCGAAGTCGAAGCAGCCGAGGAAGGTCTTGATGTCGAGCAGGTTGCCGTCCACCTTCACGTCGCCCAGCAGAGCCCCCTTGAGCAATCCGTTCTCGCCGCTGATCACGGTATCGAGGTAGGTCTTGTCGAAGGTCAGCTTGAGCGCGGTGCCTTCGGGGATGCCCTTGTGCAGTTCCACCACGCCTCGGCGCACTTCCAGGGCCCACGCTTCCTTGATGTCGGGGAAGACGAAGCCCAGGGTCAGGTTCACCTCCGCGCTCTTCTCGGGATCGATACGGGTCACCCAGTTCTGCAGGAAGATGCGCGCCGGCAGGTTCTTCAGCATGTCCGGGGACAGGAAGGCATTGCGCATGCCCTGGGACAGTTGCAGGGCGGCATCGCCGTCGAGTTTGCCTTCCAGTTCCATGGCGCTCATCAGGTACCAGTTGCGCCAGTTGATGTTCATGCTGGCGTAGCCCAGACGGCGGAAGCTGCGGGCCTTGATCTCGCGGGCCAGTTGGTCGTCGTGGTCGATGCGGATGGCGTAGCTGGCCAGTTCGGCGGCCCATTGGTAGTCGCCCTTGAGGTAGGCCTCACCGGCCGCCATCAACACCTTCTCGCGGCCGCCCATCAGATCGACCAGGCGCTTGGCCTTCTCCATCGGCGGAATCGGGTCGAGGTCCACCGGGTCGCCCTGGAACCAGCCCAGGTAGCCCTGGTAGATCTGCCGCACGCTGTGTTTCACCGTGCCGTAGTACTCACGCAGGTAGGGCGTGTAGCCGGCCAGGTATGGGGGTAGCTTGACCTTCTCCACCAGCTCGTCGGGCGTCAGGCCCTTGTTCATCCAGCGCACCGTCTGGTCGTGGACAAAGGCGATGGCATCGCGGGTCATGCGCAGCACTTCCTCTACCTTGTCCTTGCCGGACACCGGCTGGCCGTGCAGCGGCACCATGTAGTCGGCCTGGAAGGCACGCAGCTTGTCGAGGCTGTTCACCCAGACCACCGGATCACGGAACTTGGTACCGCGCAGGGTGTGGATGTTCGGCAGGGTCGGGCCCTGTGTCACCTCGGCACTGATCAGCACCTTGTTCTGCGGCAGGAACAGCACGATCTCGTCGGGCGCCTCACTGGGCACATGGAGGAACTGCACCGGCAGACCGGCGATCGTGGTATCGAGCTTGTCCTTGAAGGTAATGGTGGGCGCAATGAAGGTGGAGCTGGCTTCATGGACTAGCGGGCCGATTCCACCGTTCATGTCCTTCTTGTCGGCATCCGGCAGGGCGGCGCCGAAGCTGTAGCCCGAGCGCATGCCGAGGATGGGGCCAACCAGCGCGCCCTGGGTGACGACGTTTTCCAGCAGGGTTTCCTGGGCGTAGATCTGCACCTCGCCGCGCTTCACCTGCTCTTCGCTGACGAAACCCTTCACACCGTTGATGTGATCGGGATGGAAGTGGGTGTAGACGATGGCCTTGATCGGCTTGTCGCTGATCTTGCGGAACTCCACCAGCACCTTGCGCGACTGCTCGGCCGACTCGCCGGTGTCGACGATGATCAGGCCTTCGGGTGCCTCGATCATCACGCTGTTGGCGAGGTTCCAGCCCACCGCCGAGTACACGTTGTCGGCGATCTTGTAGACCTTCTCGCTGAAGTGCTTGGTGTGCTCGGCCAGTTCGGCGTTGATGCTGGGCGCGATGGACTCTTCCGGCAGTGCGGCGTCGGCGCCCAGGGGCAGTGCGGCCGCCAGGAGCAGGCCGCTGAAACGGGTGGAGATTCGCATGGTTCGCTCGGGGATTGTTGTTATAGGCCGAGACAGGCTGGCAGGCGCCTGCTAATAATTCCAATGCATTCTTTTCCCTATATCGATGCAAACCACGCATGAATGATCTTCGCCAGCTCCGCCACTTCGTGGCCCTTGCCGAACACGGCCATTTCGCCCGCGCCGCGGAAGCGGTCAATCTCAGCCAACCAGCGCTCAGCCGCAGCATCCAGGCCCTGGAAGCGAGCCTCGGCTGCAGCCTGCTGGACCGTGGTCCACGCCAGGTCAGCCTGACCGCCCATGGCCGCCTGGTGCTGGAACATGCCAGGCGCCTGCTCGATGGCAGCCGCGCCCTGCGCAGCGCGGTAACCCAGCTGGAGAACCTCGACAGCGGTGAACTGCGCCTGGGCGCCGGCCCCTACCCCGCCGCGCGCCTGGTTCCGCGTGCCCTGGGACGCTTCGCCAGCCAGCACCCGGGCGTTCGGGTGCAACTCAGCCTGGAAAACTGGCACAGCCTTCGCCAGAAACTGGTGGATGACGCCATCGAGCTATTCGTCGCCGACATTCGCGAACTTCAGGGCGATCCCATGCTGGATATCGTTCCCTTGCGGCGCCACGCCGGCACTCTGTTCTGCCGTCCGGGCCATCCGTTGCTGGAGCAGGACCGGATTCGACTGAACGACCTGGGCCGCTACGCCCTGGCCGGCACTCAGCTGCCCGTCGAGGTGGAGCAGGCCATAGGTGAACTCGCCGGCAGCGAAAAGCCGCTGGGCATCGAGTGCGACAACTTCATGGTGTTGAAGGCGGTAGTCGCCGAGAGCGACGTGATCAGCATGGCGCCTTGGGATGTCGTCGCCGAGGACGTGATCGCCGGTCGCCTGGCGGTGCTGGAGCCACTGGCCAGCACCGGGACCTCATCGGCCTATGGCGTGGTCAGCCTTGCCGCACGCAGCCTGTCTCCGGCTGCGCGGGCAATGCGGGCGCTGTTGCTGGAAGAGGACAGCCGCTTTCCTGCCGACTAGCGGCGGTTCTCCATCGACCAGCTGCTGCGGTTGTTATAGCGGGGATTGTTGTGCGGCCGCGCCTCGTAGCCCGGCTGCACCCGGTACTGCTGGCGGTAGTTGCTCTGGCGATAGCTTTTCTGGTGGTTGCCGGGCTGACGGTAACCGGGCTGGAGGTGGTTGTTCTTGCCCCAGGTCTGCAGGCGCGGCGTGTAGTCGTGGCGGCGCTCCTGGTAATTGTCCTGGCGCGGCTGGTGGTAACGCCGGTCGTGGCGGTACTTGCGGTCGTTGTCGTAGTAGCGCTTGTCGTAGCGGTGCTTGTCGGACTTGTAGTAGTCCTTGCGACCGTCGTAGTGGCGGCGCTCGTAGTGACGGTCGTCGTAGCGCTGGTCAGCTACGCGGTACGTCGTCTTGGGTGTGTCGTAGTAGCGATTAACACGGTAGTCGTCACCGTCGTAGTACCGACGTCCGTAGTAGTCGTTGTCGTAGTCATAGACGGCGCAGCCGCCCAGGGTCAGGCTCAGCACGGCAAGGAAGAATGATCGGTAGGACATGGCGGCCTCCTTCGACCGCTAGGGATGGCGCAGACAGATGTCGGCGCCCGGGATTGCTCCCACTGCGTTGGACAACGAGTCCTACAGAACAGCGCTCGCTCCCTGTCGGAAAAATCCTTTTCCAGTTGTTGCTACGCACCAGTTTGAAGCCAGCCGCCCCATGAGCGGGCATCCCTCACCTTCATGCCGCCCTTGCCGTTCGGCGAAAAGCCCGTGGCAGAGCCCTCTCACCAACTTGGCACGGCCTTCGCTTTGACGAAGGCGTGCAGGAGCTACCCGGACCACCGGGTTCGCGGCACCACAATTTGCAATGGCTGGCTAGGGTTCCGGTTCGCGAAAGCGGATGACTGGTCCGAGAGCTGGCGACCTCCAGCGAGGTTACACGGCGGGACAAAAGCCCGGGAGAACGCGCCCCTTTACAGGGAAAGTGCCGCGCAGCTCCGCCCGCCCTCAACCGAACTGGAGGTTCTCCATGCGTAAGTCCCGTCTGTTCGCTCTCGCCGCCGCCGGCCTCGCCGCCGCCCTCAGCTTCAACACTTCCGCCGCCCAGAAGGACAGCTTCAACGTCTGCTGGACCATCTACGCCGGGTGGATGCCCTGGGAGTACGGCGCCACCAAGGGCATCGTCGACAAATGGGCGAAGAAGTATGGGATCGAGATCCAGGTCACCCAGCTCAACGACTACGTCGAATCGATCAATCAATACACCGCTGGCCAGTTCGACGGCTGCACCATGACCAATATGGATGCCTTGACCATTCCCGCCGCCGGCGGCGTGGACAGCACGGCACTGATCGTCGGTGATTTCTCCAACGGCAACGACGGCGTGGTGCTCAAGGGCGAAGGCAAGACCCTGGCCGATCTCAAGGACACGCCCATCAACCTGGTGGAGCTGTCCGTCTCCCACTACCTGCTGGCCCGCGCCCTGGAGCGCGCCGACCTCACCGAGAAAGACGTGAAGGTGGTGAACACCTCCGACGCCGACATCGCCGCTGCCTTCGATACCGCCGAAGTCCAGGCCGTGACCACCTGGAACCCCATGCTCGCCGACATCAAGTCCAAGCCCGGCACCAGCCTGGTGTTCGACTCCAGCAAGGTTCCCGGCGAAATCATGGACATGATGGTGGTCAACACCGAGACCCTGCAGGACAACCCCGCCCTGGGCAAAGCGCTGACCGGCGCCTGGTTCGAGATCGTCGCGCTGATGAACGCCAACACCGCCGAAAGCACTGCCGCCCTGGAACACATGGCCAAGGCTTCCGGCACCGACCTGGCCGGCTACCAGGCCCAACTGGACGCCACCCGCCTGTTCCACACCCCGGCCGATGCCCTGGCCTTCGTCACCAGCCCGAAACTGCCGGCAACCATGGACAAGGTGGCCAACTTCAGCTTCCACCACGGCCTGCTCGGTGAAGGCGCCAAGGATGCCAACGCAGTCGGCATGAGCTTCGCCAAGGGCGTGGTCACGGGTGACAAGGGCAACGTGAAGCTGCGCTTCGACCCGACCTACGTGCAGATGGCCGCCGAAGGGAAGCTCTGACCGCCGGCACCCGATCGTAGGTTGGCGCCGAGCGAAGCGCGGCCCAACGTGGCCCGCACCAACCTACGAAATGGCCCGTTCCACACACGAGTACACCGCCATGCGCCTGATCAACCGCCAACCGGACCGCGCCGGCCGCCTGATCCTGATCCTGCTGCCCTTCGCCCTGCTGCTGTTCGCCTACTTCACCGGCTCGGCGGCGCGGCTCACGGAAAACCCCAACGACAAGCTGCTGCCGAGCGCGGCGCAGATGAGTGACGCGGTGGAACGTCTGGCCTTCACCGAAGACAAGCGCAGCGGCGACTACCTGTTCTGGCAGGACAGCGCCTCGAGCCTGAAGCGCCTGGCGCTGGGGCTCTCCATTGCCGCACTGCTGGGCCTGACCCTGGGCATCGCCGCCGGCACCCTGCCGCTGTTCGGCGCACCGCTGTCGCCCCTGCTCACCGTGCTGTCGATGATTCCGCCGCTGGCGATATTGCCGATCCTGTTCATCGTCTTCGGCCTTGGCGAGCTGTCCAAGGTGATGCTGATCGTCATCGGCATCGCGCCTTGCATCGCCCGCGACATGGAGCAGCGCGCCCGGGAAATCCCCCGCGAGCTGCTGATCAAGGCGCAGACCCTGGGCGCCAACACCTGGACCCTGATCCTGCGGGTGGTCCTGCCGCAGCTCATGCCGCGCCTCTTGATCTCCCTGCGTCTGGTGCTGGGCTCGGCCTGGCTGTTCCTCATCGCCGCCGAAGCCATCGCCTCCACCGATGGCCTGGGCTACCGCATCTTCCTGGTCCGCCGCTACCTGGCCATGGATGTGATCCTCCCCTACGTGGTGTGGATCACCCTGCTCGCCTGGCTGATGGACCTGGGCCTGCGCCAGCTCGCGCGGCTGGCCTTCCCCTGGTATGAGGGAGCCAAGGCATGAGCGCGTTCATTGAAGTGAAAAACCTCTGGCAGGAATACGGTGACCAGGTCGTCCTCGAAAACCTCAACCTGTCAGTCAACGAAGGCGAGTTCTGCACCCTGGTCGGCGCTTCCGGCTGCGGCAAATCCACCTTCCTGCGCATGCTGCTGGGCCAGGAATCCCCCAGCCGCGGCAGCATCCTGCTGGACGGCCAGCCACTGATGGCCGAGCCCGACGCCAGCCGGGGCGTGGTGTTCCAGCGCTACTCGGTGTTCCCGCACCTCAGCGTGCTGGACAACGTCGCCCTGGGTCTGGAACTGCCTCGCTCGCCCCTGTTTGGCCGGCTCTTCGGTGGCGCCAAGCGATCCGCCCGCGAAGAGGCCGCCGCCATTCTCGGCAAGGTCGGTCTGGGCCACGCCCTGGAAAAGTACCCCAGCCAGCTCTCCGGCGGCATGCAGCAGCGCTTGGCCATTGCCCAGGCACTGATCATGAAACCGCGCGTGCTGCTGCTCGACGAACCCTTCGGCGCCCTCGATCCAGGCATCCGCAAGGACATGCACGAACTGCTGCTCAGCCTCTGGAACGAAACCCGGCTGACCGTCTTCATGGTCACCCACGACCTCTCCGAGGGCTTCAGCCTGGGCACTCGGCTGATGGTCTTCGACAAGGTGCGCCACGACCCGCAGGCACCCAATGCCTATGGCGCGCGCATCACCTACGACATTCCGTTGAACAGCGACCGCCGCGCCGCCCGCGCGGCCGTCGAGGCCCTGCCGGAGCGAGTCACTTCCGCCCTGCAGCCCGCCATCGCCCACTGACAAGGAGCCTGCCCATGACCGCATCCCTGGCCCTGCGCCCGACCCTCTATGAAGAAACCGTCCCCGGCGGCGGCCACACCTCCTTCGTGCTCAAGCGCGGCCAGCAGTTGCGCGTCACCGATATCGAAGGCGGTGCCAACGTCAGCCTGCTGTTGCTCAACGCGCAAGAAAAGAGCGAGCGCCTGAACCTGCCCGACAGCCTCAAGTGCCAGCACACCGCCAAGCTCACCGCGGGTCACTGCCTCTACTCCGACATGGGCCGGGTGCTGGCTGCCATCACCGCCGACACCTGCGGCTGGCACGACAGCTTCGGCGGCGTGCTCAATGCAGATGAGGTGAAGGAAAAGTACGGCGCCGGGCGCTACCAGGAACTGCGTAATGGCTTCTTCCGCAACGGCATGGACAACCTGCTGGTGGAAATGGGCAAGTGGGACCTCAACCTGCAAGACCTGCTGATGTGCCTGAACCTGTTCAGCAAGGTCACCGTGGACAGTGACGGCTGCTTCCACTTCCAGCCCGGCAACTCCACGGCCGGTGACTACATCGAGCTCTACGCCCCCATGGACACCCTGGTGGTGCTCACCGCCCTGCAGCACCCCATGGACCCCGCCCCGGAATATGCGCCCAAGCCGGTGCAACTCGCCTGGCAACAGGTGCAGAGCGACGGCATCACCCTGCTCTGCCGCACCTCGCGCCCGGAAAACGACCGCGGTTTCCACAACACCGAACGCCTGTACATCTGAGGTCCGACGCCATGCACCAGACCCCGAGCGAAAAACACCCCGAAGCCGCCGTCTACCGCGCCGTGATCGCCGCTGGCGAGCCCTTCATGACCGAAGTGAAGGCCGGCCAGACCCTGCGCCTGCTGGACCTGGAAGGCAACCAGGCGGTGGACACCCTCTTCTACAGCGCCAGCAACCCGCGTGAGCGCTATGACGTGCAGCGCACCCTGCGCCGGCAGAACCGCGTCTACCTCAGCGCCGGCAGCGTGCTCTACTCCAACCTCGGCAACCCGATGCTGACCATCACCGCCGACACCTGTGGTCGCCACGACACCCTCGGCGGCGCCTGCGCCCAGGAAAGCAACACCGTGCGCTACGCCCTGGACAAGCGCTACATGCACAGCTGCCGCGACAACTTCCTGCGCGCCAGCCTGCACGACGGCCGCCTGAGCAAGCGCGACATCAGCGCCAACATCAATTTCTTCATGAATGTGCCGGTCACCCCGGACGGCGGCCTGACCTTCGAGGACGGCATCTCCGCCCCTGGCAAGTACGTCGAGCTCAAGGCGCACATGGACATCATCGTGCTGATCTCCAACTGCCCGCAGCTGAACAACCCCTGCAACGCCTACAACCCGACGCCCGCCGAGGTGCTGGTATGGGACTGAAGCAACTGCGCGCCTGGCTCTTCCTGCTCTGCCAGAGCCGCTCGGGGCAGTGCCTGCATACACCCCCCGTAGGATGGGTAGAGCCTGCGAAACCCATCGAGCGGTGATGGGTTTCGCTCCGCTCGCGGAACGCCGCCCGACCCACCCTGCGACTTCTAGAGTTCAGCCACGGACGACCGTGGCACAGACCCAATAGCGGCGGGACGACCCGCCACCACATGGGGAAGACTCCATGTTCGAGACGCTCCTGATCGCCAACCGCGGCGCCATCGCCTGCCGCATCCTGCGTACCCTGCGCCAACTCGACGTTCGCGGTGTAGCGGTGTATTCCGAAGCCGACGCCGCCAGCTTGCATATCCAGCAGGCGGACCAGGCCATCAGCCTGGGCGACGGCCCGGCAGCCAGCACCTATCTGGTGGTCGACAAGATCCTCCAAGCTGCCCGCGATAGCGGCGCCCAGGCCATTCACCCCGGCTACGGCTTCCTCTCGGAAAACGCCGCGTTCGCCGAAGCCTGCGAGGCCGCGGGTATCGCCTTCGTCGGCCCGACGCCTGAGCAGCTGCGCGTATTCGGCCTCAAGCACACCGCCCGCGCCCTGGCCAAACAGCACGGCGTGCCGATGCTCGAAGGCACCGAACTGCTGGAAGACCTCACCGCGGCCCTCGCCGCTGGCGAACAGGTGGGTTACCCGGTGATGCTGAAAAGCACTGCCGGCGGCGGTGGCATCGGCATGCGCGTGTGCCGCAGCGCGGCCGAACTGAGCGAAGCCTTCGACGCCGTGAAGCGCCTCGGGCAGAACAACTTCAGCGATGCCGGGGTGTTCATCGAAAAGTACATCCAGCGCGCACGCCATCTGGAAGTACAGGTATTCGGCGACGGCCGTGGCGAGGTGATCGCCTTGGGCGTGCGCGACTGCTCGGTGCAACGACGCAACCAGAAGGTGCTGGAAGAAACGCCAGCGCCGAACCTGCCCGCTGGCATGGCCGAAGCGCTCTGCGCCGCCGCAATCAAGCTGGCCAAGGCCGTCAGCTACCGCAGTGCCGGTACCGTGGAATTCGTCTACGACAGCGAAGCCGAGCGCTTCTACTTCCTCGAAGTGAACACCCGGCTGCAGGTGGAGCACGGCGTCACCGAGCAGGTCTGGGGCGTGGATCTGGTGCGCTGGATGGTCGAACTGGCCGCCGGTGACCTGCCGCCTCTCGCCGAACTGGCCAAAGGGCTGAGCCCCAGCGGCCACGCCATCCAGGCACGGCTGTATGCCGAAGACCCGGGCCGCGACTTCCAGCCTTGCCCCGGCCTGCTCACCGCCATGCAGTTCCCGCCTGCCGATGGCCGCGCGCTGCGCATCGACACCTGGGTGGAAGCCGGGTGCGAAATCCCGCCCTACTTCGACCCGATGATCGCCAAACTCATCGCCTGGGCGCCGAGCCGTGATGAGGCCAGCGCGGCCCTCGACCAGGCCCTGGAGCAGAGCCTGCTGTATGGCGTGGAAAGCAACCGTGACTACTTGCGGCAGATACTCAGGGACGCGCCCTTCGCCAGTGGCTCGCCCTGGACCCGCTGCCTGGAAGGCCTGAGCTACCGGGCCAGCACCTTCGAAGTGCTGGCCGCCGGTACCCAGACCAGCGTGCAGGACTACCCCGGCCGCCTCGGTTACTGGGCGGTTGGCGTGCCGCCGTCCGGCCCCATGGACAGCCGCGCCCTGCGCCTGGGCAACCGCCTGCTGGGCAACCCGGAAGGTGCGGCAGGCCTGGAAATCACCATGAGCGGCCCCAGCCTGCGCTTCAATTGCGACGCCGTGGTCGCCGTCACCGGCGCGCCAATCCCGCTGACGCTGGATGGCCAGCCGCAACCCATGGATACCGCCCTGCGGGTGCCGGCCGGCGCTACCCTCGCCCTCGGCACTATCGCCGGTGCGGGCGCACGCAGTTACCTCTGCCTGCGTGGGGGCCTGCAACTGCCGGACTACCTCGGCAGCAAGAGCACCTTCACCCTTGGTCAGTTCGGCGGTCACGGCGGCCGCGCCCTGCGCGCCGGTGATGTGCTGCACCTGCCACCCCTGGCCGATTGCAGCGCCGGTCAGTCCCTGGCCCCGGCCCTGCGCACCGCGCTGCCGGAAGTTCGCACCCTGCGGGTGATCTACGGTCCCCATGGCGCACCGGAATACTTCACCCCGGCCTACATCGAGACTTTCTTCGCCACCGACTGGGAAGTGCACTTCAACTCCAGCCGCACCGGCGTGCGCCTGATCGGGCCCAAGCCGGAATGGGTGCGTGAGAGCGGCGGCGAAGCCGGCCTGCACCCCTCCAACATCCACGACAACCCCTACGCCATCGGCGCCGTGGACTTCACCGGCGACATGCCGGTGATCCTCGGCCCGGACGGCCCGAGCCTGGGTGGCTTCGTGTGCCCGGTAACCCTCATCGAAGCGGACCTGTGGCAACTGGGGCAGCTGAAGGCGGGGGACAAAGTGAGGTTCGCGCCGGTGAGCATCGCGGAGGCACGGGCTGTCTCCCCTCTCCCTCTGGGAGAGGGGGCGGGGGTGAGGGAAACCTCAGCGCACGCCAATCCCCCCTCACCCCAGCCCTCTCCCGCAGGGAGAGGGGGCAGTCTTGCGCTCCCTTCACCCGTCGTGCTCGACCTGGGTGACGCCGACAAACGCCTGGTCGCACGCCTCTCCGGCGACACCCACCTGCTGCTGGAGATCGGTGCGCCGGAGCTGGACCTGGTGCTGCGCTTCCGTGCCCATGCACTGATGCAGGCGCTGGAGGCCAAAGCCCTGGATGGCGTGATCGACCTGACGCCAGGCATTCGCTCACTGCAGGTGCACTACCAGCCGGAAACCCTGCCCCTGGAGGCGCTGCTGGAAATCATTGCCGGACTCTGGGATGGCGTCTGCGCTGCCGGCGACCTGAAAGTGCCGTCGCGGATCATCCACTTGCCGCTCTCCTGGGATGACCCGGCCTGCCAACTGGCCATCGAGAAATACATGACCACGGTGCGCAAGGACGCCCCCTGGTGCCCGAGCAACCTGGAGTTCATCCGCCGCATCAACGACCTGCCAAACCTCGACGACGTACAGCGCACCGTGTTCGACGCCAGCTACCTGGTCATGGGCCTGGGCGACGTCTACCTCGGTGCTCCGGTGGCCACGCCGCTGGACCCGCGCCATCGTCTGGTGACCACCAAGTACAACCCGGCGCGTACCTGGACCGCCGAGAACTCGGTGGGTATCGGCGGCGCCTACATGTGCGTGTACGGCATGGAAGGCCCCGGCGGCTACCAGTTCGTCGGCCGCACCCTGCAGATGTGGAACCGCTACCGCGAAGTGGAAGCCTTCGCCGGCAAACCCTGGTTGCTGCGCTTCTTCGACCAGATCCGCTTCTACCCGGTATCCGCCGAAGAACTGCTGCACATCCGCCGCGACTTCCCCCTGGGTCGCTATCCACTGCAAATCGAAGAAAGCGAGCTGTGCCTGGCCGACTACCAGGCCTTTCTCACCCGCGAAGCCGAGGGCATCGCCGCCTTCCGCCAGCAGCAGCAAGCGGCCTTCAATGCCGAGCGGGAACGCTGGATCGCCACTGGCCTGGCACATTTCGAAAGCGAAGACGTCGCCGCCGACCTCGGCGAGGATGCCCCGCTGGGGGCCGGCCAGCATGCTGTGGAAAGCCATATCGCCGGCAACCTCTGGCAGGTGCAGGTGGAAGCAGGCACCAGCGTGAAGGCCGGGGACATTCTGGTGATCCTCGAATCCATGAAGATGGAAATCCCCCTCACCGCACCCCGTGATGGCGTCGTGCGCGAGGTACGTGTGCAGCCGGGTTCGCCGGTGCGCGCCGGGCAGCGGGTGGTGGTGATGGAGGAGGCGTGAGGAATCTCTTGGGCTGAAACCCCTACAGAAACATCCAGTCCCCATTGCCGCTCCCCATCCGCGGCCCTACAGTTCAAGCGGCACCGCACGCAAAAGGACCCGCAATGCCGCCGCTCAGCCGCGACCAGGCACAACACCGCGCCGACGACATCCAGGCCTTCTACCGGGAAGTGGAGCGCCTGCACGATGAGCAGGCGCTGCTGCTTTCCCCCGAACAGATCGAGCAGCTCGGCGAGCACCATCGTCAGTTGCTGGCGGATTACCGTACCGCCTTCGACATTGACTCTGACGCCCAGGCCAGACGCCTGTCGCTGGGCATGCGCATCGCTTCCTTGCTGGGCGCTTTGGCCCTGGCCGCCAGCCTGCTGTTCTTCTTTTATCAGTTCTGGGGCCTGTTCCCGGAAACCGCGCAGGTGGGCATTCTCACTGGCTTCTCCGTGGGCAGCCTGCTGCTGACCCTGCTGCTGCACCAGCGCGCGCCCTCCGGGTATTTCACCAAGCTGGCGGCGATCCTGGCCTTCGCCTGCTTCGTGCTGAATGTGGTCATGCTCGGGCAGATCTTCAATATCACCCCCAGCGACAAGGCCCTGCTGCCCTGGGCCGCCTACGCCCTGCTGCTGGCCTACGCCTGCGAGGTACGGTTGCTGCTGGGGGCCGGACTGGCGTGCATCATGGCGTTCGTGGCCACCCGCCTGGCGAGCTGGAGCGGGCTCTATTGGCTGGACTGCACCGAGCGGCCGGAACACCTGCTGCCTGCCGGATTGCTGATCTTCCTGGTGCCGCAGTTCATTTCTCAGGCGCGCTACAGCGGTTTCGCCGCAATCTTCCGGGTACTGGGCTTGTTCGGTCTGTTCGTGCCGGTGCTGGTACTGGCCACCTGGGCTGACGGCAGCTACCTGCCCTGGTCGCGCGACCTGGTGGAAGTCATCTATCAGCTACTCGGCTTCGGCGGCGCGGCCCTGGCCATCTGGCTCGGCAACCGCCGCGACTGGCCGGAAGTGGTGCACACCAGCCTGCTGTTCTTCGTCCTCTTCCTCTATATCAAGCTGTTCGACTGGTGGTGGGAGGTAATGCCCAAGTACCTGTTCTTCCTCGTCCTTGGCCTGGTCGCCGTGCTCATCCTGCTGGTGCTTGGTCGCCTGCGTCGCACCCACAAAGGGGGCCAGCGCACATGAGAAACCGCAACGCACTGCTCGGCGGACTCGCCCTGATCGGCCTGACCAACGCCATCGCCCTTGGTGGCGTCTGGCTGAACCGCAGCGGCGAGCCGGATAGCCGCCTGCTGCTCACCGAGCGGGAACTGCGCCGCAGCCACGACTGGGCCGACCGAGAAAACAGCGGCCTGGCCCTGCGTCTGGACTGGCGTCGTCCCAGCGATCCCACCAGCGACGACCGCTACCAGAGCCTGATGCTGAGCGAGGCCCAGCTGTTGGGCCTGGGTTTCACCACCGAAGGGCGCGATGGACGGCGTTTCGCCAACCGCAACCGCGAAGCGCTGGTGGTGCTGGAACTGGACGGCCCGGCACACAGGGCCGAGCTCGAACGCGCTAACCAACAACTGAGGAAGGCCCGCAGCGAGTTGCACGCCGCGCCAACCGATAAGCGCCTGCAGGACGCCGAAAGCGCCGCCCGCGACTATGTTGAAGATGCAGAGCAACGCGACAGCCGACTTCTTGCCGTGGATGTGGGCGTGGAGAGGGAGGTCCTGCGCAGTCGTTACCCTGACCGTAGCCGCTACGCCATCGTGCCCGGCCACGTGAGCGCCTGGGTACGCGAGGGGCACCTGACCGGTCAGATCAGCCGACTGCGCATCACTGAAATCAACGTCCCCCACACCTGGCGCGAAAGGCTGGACGAGGAGTTGGCGCGCAACCGCAATGGCGACACACCGCCGCGCTTTCGACTGTGGCTCAGTGTCGGCCAGCGCCTGGAGCCCTGGATCGATTCGCCCCCGGAGTTTCCGCGCGAAGGGCCCCGCGCAAAGGCAGGAGACGCCGTTAGCCTGGCGTCAAGTACCCGTCCGTGACGCTCGCATTAGCGCACGCTAGCATTGCGCCACTACCCAGAGGCCAGATTGCCCGATGCCGTTAAAAGAACACGCCAAGCAAAGCCATCGCCTGTTGGTCCTCACCCTGGTACTGCTGCTTGGCAGTGGCTTCCTGGCCACCTCTCTGGTGAGTTACCAGGCGTCGCTCAAGTCCATTCGCAACAGCATCATCAACACCGAATTGCCGCTGACCTCGGACAACGTCTACTCGGAAATCCAGAAGGACCTGGTCCGGCCCATCCTGATTTCCTCGATGATGAGCCGCGACACCTTCGTGCGTGACTGGGTGATGCAGGGTGAGAAAGACATCGAGCCGATGACCCGCTACCTGCGCGAGATCCAGGAGCACTACGGCGCCTTCACCAGCTTCTTCATCTCAGACCGCACGCTCACCTACTACCAGACCAAGGGTGTGCTGAAAAAGGTGAACCCGAAGGAGCCACGGGACATCTGGTACTTCCGCGTACGGGACATGAAGGAGCCCTACGAGATCAACGTCGATGTGGACATGGCCAACCAGGACCAGTTGACCATCTTCATCAACTACAAGGTATTCGACTACGACGGCAAGTTCCTCGGCGCCACCGGCGTCGGCCTGACGGTAGATGCAGTGATCAAACTGATAGACGAATACCAGCGCCGCTACGACCGCAGCGTCTACTTCGTCGATACCACTGGACGCATCGTCCTCACCGGGGCGGATGGCGGCCCGCTTGGTGCGCGGGTCGGCCAGTCGCTCGCCGAGGTGCCGGGCCTTGAGGACCTGCAGGCCAAGCTGCGCCGCCCACAGACCGGCAAATTCGAGTACCACGAACGCGGCCGCGACCACTACCTGAATGTGCGCTACATCCCCGAGCTGGACTGGTACCTGTTCGTCGACAAACACGAAGGCGGCCTGCTCGCCAGCCTGCGCAACACCCTCTACCTCAACCTGTTGATCTGCCTGCTGGTCACCGCCGTCGTGCTGGTGCTGGTGATCCGCCTGATGCGCCGCTACCAGCACAGCATCGCCGCGCTGGCCACCACCGACAGCCTGACCGGCCTGCCGAACCGGCGCGGCTTCGAGTTGCTCGCCGGCCAGGCACTGCAGGAGGCCCGGCGCGACCGCAAACCGCTGGTGGCGCTGATGCTGGACCTCGACCACTTCAAGATGCTCAACGACACCTACGGCCATCAGGCTGGCGATGAGGTGCTGCTGGGCTTCGCCCAAAACCTGCGGGACAGCCTGCGCCAGTCAGACATCATCTGTCGCTGGGGTGGCGAGGAGTTCATCATCCTGCTCAAGGACACCGGAAATTCCACCGCCCACCAGTTGGCCGAGAAGGTCCGCAGCGAAGTGGCCGCCAAGCGCTATCCCTTCAAAGGCGTGAACCTCCAGGTGACCACCAGCATCGGCCTGGCCCAGATGCATCCGGATGACTCGCTCGACAGCCTGATCGGCCGCGCCGACCGTGGCCTCTACCGGGCCAAGCAGTCAGGACGCAATTGCGTGTGCGTGGAGCCTTCGGGGAATCACGACGCCGTGTGATCCTGTGGGAACGAATTCATACGTGGATGAATTCGCTCCCACAATCCCCCATCGCCACCAACCTCAGGCCAGCAGCGCCACCGACTTGATCTGTGCCCAGAGCGACTGGCCCGGGTAGAGACCAAGCTGGTCGCGGGAGAAGCGAGTGATGCGCGCCAGCATCGGCGTGCCATCCACATCGAGGCGTACCAGAACGTGGGCCGGATTGGCGGCGGGAGACTCTTCCACCATCCGCGCCGGCAGCAGGTTGAGGATGCTGCTGTCGCGCTGCTTTTCCAGGCTCAGGCTGACATCCCGCGCCAGCACCCGGAAGCGCAGGGAGCGGCCCTCGGCGACTGGCGAGTGGGCCACCCGCACACTGAGTGAGCTGCCGGGCAGCCCCAGGGTCAGCAACTGGTACCGGGCATCGAAACCTTGCACCCGCCCTTCTATGACGACGCCCGCTTCATCTTCCCGGGCGGTGGGCAGGTCCAGGCGCGCCAACGTCTGGTCCAACGGACCGCTGGCCAGCACCTGGCCGTTGTCCAGCAGCACCAGGTGGTCCGCCAGGCGCGCGACTTCGTCCGGCGAGTGGCTGACGTAAATCACCGGAATATCCAGTTCGTCGTGCAGGCGCTCCAGATAGGGCAGGATCTCGGCCTTGCGCTTGAGGTCCAGCGCCGCCAGGGGTTCGTCCATCAGCAGCAGGCGCGGGCTGGTCAGCAGGGCGCGGGCGATGCCGACGCGCTGCCGTTCTCCGCCTGACAGACCGCCCGGCATGCGTTCCAGCAGATGGCCGATTCCCAGTAACGCCACGGCCTGGTCCAGCTCGACACGACGCTGCCCCGAAGGAATGCGCCGCAGTCCAAACGCCAGGTTGTGCCGCACCGAGAGGTGCTCGAACAGGCTGGCTTCCTGGAACACATAGCCCAGGGGACGCTTGTGGGTGGGCAGGAAATGGCCACGGGCGCTGTCCTGCCAGACCTCGCCATTGACTTCCAGGAACCCCTCCGCGGCCTGCTCGAGGCCGGCGATGCAGCGCAGCAGGCTGGTCTTGCCCGAGCCGGAATGGCCGAACAGGGCACTGACGCCCCGGCCGGGCAGTTCGAGGTCCGCCTTCAGGGCAAAACCCGGGTGGCGCAGGCGGAAACGTGCACGAATCTGTTGCATGGCTCAGGTCCAGCCGGGTTTCAGGCGCCGACTGGTGTTGAGCGCCAGCAGGATGAGGAAGGAGAACAGCAGCATACCGCCGGCCAGCCAGTGGGCCTGGGCGTACTCCATGGCTTCGACATGGTCGAAGATCTGCACCGAGACCACGCGGGTCTTCTCAGGGATATTGCCGCCGATCATCAGCACCACGCCGAACTCCCCAACCGTGTGGGCGAAACCGAGGATGGAGGCGGTGACGAAGCCGGGTCGCGCCAAGGGCAGCACCACCGAGAAAAAGGTGTCCCAGGGGCTGGCGCGCAGGGTCGCAGCCACTTCCAGCGGGCGCGGGCCAATGGCGGTGAAGGCGTTCTGCAGGGGCTGCACCACAAAGGGCATGGAGTAGATCACCGACCCGACTACCAGGCCGGCGAAGGAGAAGGGCAAGGTGCCGAGGCCGAGACTCTGGGTGAACTGGCCGATGAAACCATGGGGCCCCATGCTCACCAGCAGATAGAAACCGATGACGGTGGGCGGCAGCACCAGTGGCAGGGCAACGATGGCGGCCACCGGCCCCTTCAGGCGCGAATGGGTGCGCGCCAACCACCAGGCGATGGGCGTACCCACCACCAGCAGGAGCACCGTGGTGAGGGTCGCCAGCTCCAGGGTCAGCCAGATGGCGGCCAGGTCGGTACGGTCGAGGGGGAAATCCATGGGTTGGCCGGATGATCGGTTTTCGCTATGTGGCGAACTATATAGCGAAGCGCTGCGTCCAGCCAGAATCGGGCGTCAGTCGATTTCCGGCGCGCGGCGATGCAGGGCATTGTCTGCTTCAAGCAGCAGTTGCTCGAGGTCCTGACCGCGAGTGGACTCGGCATGGCCAATGCGCAGCGTCAGGCTCTGCTCTGCGGCACGGTTGAAGGCACCCAGACCGGCACGCAGGCGTTGCAGCACGGCATCCGGATCACCGTAGCCGGTGGTCAGCACGAGGAACTCACCACCGCCAAGACGCGCCAGCAGGCCTTTCCACAATGGCGAGATGGCGTCCTCGTCCTTGTAGTAGCAGCGATCGCCATCGCGCAGGACGAAGGTAGCGCCGTCGGCACCGACCAACTCCCGCGCCGCGCTGCGCACGATCTCGGCGATACGGTCGAGATCACGCGCCAGGGAAAGCTCCTGGATGGCCCGAACCAGGCATTCGAGATTACGTTCGTAGCTGACTGCGGAACCATCCATAGACCCACGCCTCCTGACCGGGGCGATGACGCCCCGGTTTCATATCAGCACAGAGCTTCAGTCGTTGCGAGAGGGAGACAGCAATTCGATCTTGTAACCGTCGGGATCTTCCACGAACGCCAGGATGCTGGTGCCGTGTTTCATCGGCCCCGGCTCACGGGTGACCTTGCCGCCACGGGCGCGGATGTCCTCGCAGGCTTTGTAGACGTCATCCACTTCCAGGGCGATGTGACCGTACGCTGTACCCAGCTCGTACTTGTCCACACCCCAGTTGTAGGTCAGCTCGATCACGCTGTTGTGGGCTTCGTCACCGTAGCCGACGAACGCGAGGGTGAACTGGCCATCCGGGTAGTCCTTGCGACGCAGCAGGGTCATGCCCAGCACTTCGGTGTAGAAGGCGATGGATTTGTCCAGGTCGCCGACTCGCAGCATGGTATGCAGCAGTCTCATCGTTGCTTCCTCATCGGTTGCCCGTTATCCCGGGCTTTAAACACAGACCCCGGCTCGTGGCCGGGGTCTGTAGGCTCAAGTCGACAAGCTTATCAGAACAGCTTGCGGCCCTTGCCTGCTGCGATGCGCATGCGCAGGGCGTTGAGCTTGATGAAGCCGGCAGCGTCAGCCTGGTTGTAGGCGCCGGCATCGTCCTCGAAGGTGGCGATGTTAGCGTCGAACAGGGAGTCGTCGGACTTGCGGCCGACCACGATGACGTTGCCCTTGTAAAGCTTCAGGCGCACTACGCCGTTCACGTTGGCCTGGGAGGCGTCGATCATCTGCTGCAGCATCAGACGCTCCGGGCTCCACCAGTAGCCGGTGTAGATCAGGCTGGCGTACTTCGGCATCAGCTCGTCTTTCAGGTGGGCCACTTCGCGGTCCAGGGTGATGGACTCGATGGCGCGGTGAGCCTTGAGCATGATGGTGCCGCCGGGAGTCTCGTAGCAGCCGCGGGACTTCATGCCGACGTAGCGGTTCTCGACGATGTCGAGGCGACCGATGCCGTTGATGCCACCGACACGGTTCAGTTCGGTGAGCACCTGGGCCGGGGTCATGTCCTTGCCGTCGATGGCAACGATGTCGCCGTTACGGTAGGTCAGCTCGATGTAGGTCGGGGAGTCCGGCGCGCTTTCCGGGGAAGTGGTCCACTTCCACATGTCTTCTTCGTGCTCGGTCCAGGTGTCTTCCAGCACGCCACCTTCATAAGAGATGTGCAGCAGGTTGGCATCCATGGAGTACGGGGACTTCTTCTTGCCGTGGCGCTCGATCGGGATACCGTGCTTCTCGGCGTAGTCCATCAGCTTCTCGCGGGACAGCAGGTCCCACTCGCGCCAGGGAGCAATCACTTTCACGCCCGGTTTCAGCGCATAGGCGCCCAGCTCGAAACGCACCTGGTCGTTGCCCTTGCCGGTCGCGCCGTGGGAGATGGCATCGGCGCCGGTCTCGTTGGCGATTTCGATCAGGCGCTTGGCGATCAGCGGACGGGCGATGGAGGTACCCAGCAGGTACTCGCCTTCGTAGACAGTGTTGGCGCGGAACATCGGGTACACGAAGTCGCGAACAAACTCTTCGCGCAGGTCGTCGATGTAGATTTCCTTGACGCCCATTGCCTGGGCCTTGGCGCGGGCCGGCTCGACCTCTTCGCCCTGGCCGAGGTCAGCGGTGAAGGTCACCACTTCGCAGTTATAGGTATCTTGCAGCCACTTGAGGATCACCGAGGTGTCCAGGCCACCGGAATAAGCCAGGACAACCTTCTTCACGTCCGCCATGCCATCAACTCCACGGGGGTTGTACGAAAAACCCGTGATTCTACTGACCCTGGCGGCCAAATTACAGTGGCGCGACAGCTTATGACGACGAGGCGACAGATTCTGTCGGCCGCGCGACGAGTGGTCGGGTCAGGACCCGGCCGGCGACTGGGATTTTGGGGCCGCACCCTGGACGCCAGGCTTGATGGGAGCTTCGGCCGGGGCAGCGGCGGGAGCAGGTGTCTCTGCCGGAGTGGTGGTCGAAGCCGGAGCGGTCGCTGGGGCCTCCACAGGCAACTCGACGCGGGAAAGCTGTACGGTGGCGCGGCGGTTCTTCGCCCGGTTGGCCGAGCTGTTGTTCGGTGCCAGCGGATAACGCTCACCATGGAAGCGCATGACCATTTGCGCCTCCGGGAAGCCATTGGCCTTGAAGTAGTCGAACACGGCCAACGCGCGGCGACGTGACAGATCGCGGTTGGTCAGGCGGTTACCGCTGTTGTCGGAGTGACCGTCGATTTCGATGTGATTGACGCTGGGGTCGGCCTTGATGAAGTCGAGCATGATTTCCAGCTTGGCCCTGGCCATGTCGTCCAGCTCGACGCCACCGTCAGGGAAACCGAGCTGCAGGTGCCTGATCTGGTCGAAGTTCACCGGCAGGAGCTTGGCGGTGCAGGCCAGGTAATCCTGATAGGCCTGATTGAACTTCACCGGCAGCAGGCGTACCTCCATGGCATCGCCGCCTTGCAGAGTGCGGTGGCGCACCAGCGGGCTGCGGCCTTCCAAAAGGCCTGTGAGCAGGCGTCCGGCCTGTTGCTGGGAACTGTTGAAGGGTACTTCACCGCCCCCGACGCTGACGACGCCGAGGTTGATGTCCCCCCTCCCCGGCTGCCAGGGCGCCGCAGCCGCCAGCAAGGTGGCGGAGCCGGCTCCCATCCAACGCTCGCGCGCCTTCAGGCGGAAGGTGGCCTGCTCGCCGGCTCGGCGCACGAACTCGCCCGCACCGAAGTCCGTGATGGGCTGCGAGAGGCGGCATTCGAACTTGTCCCCCTCGACCTTCCACTCGACTTTCTCCAGACGCGTCTGGAAGGTGATGGCCATGGCCGGCAGGCTGGCGAACAAGCTCAGGAAGACGAGATAGCGCTGGCGCACGGCGGGCTCCACGGGGAATTACGGCGTTCCTGCTGGATATCGGTGCCGCTCGGCAAAACTTGAGCGCGAATTTGGTTGCCCGATTGCCGCTGGCTCAAGCCCCGCGTGCCCCTGGAGGGCTTTTCCGGTAGCATGTCGGCCCAGTTCTGCCCGCCTGGAAGCCCCCCATGTCCGACCGTTTGACCCTCCTGCGTCCCGACGACTGGCACATCCATCTACGTGATGGCGCCGTCCTGGCCCATACCGTCGCCGATGCTGCCCGTACTTTCGGCCGCGCCATCATCATGCCCAACCTGGTGCCCCCGGTACGCAATGCCGAGGAAGCCGATGCCTATCGCCAGCGCATCCTGTCGGCACGTCCGGCCGGCAGCCGCTTCGAGCCGCTGATGGTGCTCTACCTCACCGACCGCACCAGCCCGGAGGACATCCGCGCGGCCAAGGCTTCCGGTTTCGTCCACGCCGCCAAGCTCTACCCGGCCGGCGCCACCACCAACTCGGACTCCGGTGTCACCAGCGTCGACAAGATCTTCCCGGCCCTGGAAGCCATGGCCGAAGTCGGCATGCTGCTGCTGGTCCACGGTGAAGTGACCCGCGGCGAGATCGACGTGTTCGACCGCGAGAAAGTGTTCATCGACGAGCACCTGACCCGCGTGGTCGAGCGTTTCCCGACCCTGAAGGTGGTGTTCGAGCACATCACCACCGGCGACGCGGTGCAGTTCGTAGAGTCAGCTTCGGCCAACGTCGGTGCCACCATCACCGCCCACCACCTGCTGTACAACCGCAACCACATGTTGGTAGGCGGTATCCGTCCGCACTTCTATTGCCTGCCGATCCTCAAGCGCAACGTGCACCAGGAAGCCCTGCTGGATGCCGCCACCAGTGGCAGCACCAAGTTCTTCCTGGGCACCGACTCGGCCCCGCACGCCAAGCACGCCAAGGAAGCTGCCTGCGGCTGCGCCGGCTGCTACACCGCGTATGCGGCCATCGAGCTGTACGCCGAAGCCTTCGAGCAGCGCAACGCCCTGGACAAGCTGGAAGCCTTCGCCAGCTTCCACGGCCCGGACTTCTACGGCCTGCCGCGTAACACCGACCGCATCACCCTGGTGCGCGAGGAGTGGACCGCACCCGCCACCCTGCCGCTGGGCGAACAAGTAGTGGTACCGCTGCGTGCCGGCGAGAAACTGCGCTGGCGCCTGCTGGAGGAACAAGCGTGAGCGAAGACCTGTACGACGACGAACTGGACGGCAGCCTGCCGTCAGGCCCCCGCCACCCCATGGCGGCGCGCTTCCGCGGCTACCTGCCCGTTGTGGTGGACGTGGAAACCGGCGGTTTCAATGCCGCCACCGACGCCCTCCTGGAAATCGCCGCGACCACCATCGCCATGGATGAGCAGGGCTTCCTCTACCCGGATCACACCCACTTCTTCCGTGTCGAGCCATTCGAAGGCGCCAACATCGAACAGGCCGCGCTGGAGTTCACCGGGATCAAGCTGGATCACCCACTGCGCATGGCTGTGAGCGAGGAGCACGCGCTGACGGAAATCTTCCGTGGCCTGCGCAAGTCGATCAAAGCCAATGGCTGCAAGCGCGCCATCCTGGTCGGCCACAACTCCAGCTTCGACCTCGGCTTCCTCAACGCCGCGGTGAACCGGACCGCGCTCAAGCGCAACCCCTTCCACCCCTTCTCCAGCTTCGACACCGCGACGCTGGCCGGCCTCGCCTATGGCCAGACCGTCCTGGCCAAGGCCTGCCAGGCAGCCGGCATCGAGTTCGACGGGCGCGAGGCCCATTCGGCGCGCTACGACACCGAGAAGACTGCCGAACTGTTCTGCGGCATCGTCAACCGCTGGAAGGAAATGGGCGGCTGGATCGACGACGACGATTGAGTCGTCGGCGAAACGCCAGACATGAAAAAGCCCCGAACTTTCGGGGCTTTTTCTTTCAGCCTGGAAACGCTTACAGGGAAGAAGCGTTCTCGGCCAGGTACTGGGCAACGCCTTCCGGAGAAGCGGTCATGCCCTTGTCGCCTTTCTTCCAGTTGGCCGGGCAGACTTCACCGTGCTCTTCGGTGAACTGCAGGGCGTCGACCAGACGCAGCAGCTCGTCCATGTTACGACCCAGCGGCAGGTCGTTGACGATCTGGGAACGGACAACGCCATTCTTGTCGATCAGGAAAGCGCCACGGTAAGCCACACCGTCTTCGGACTCAACGTCGTAGGCCTTGGCGATTTCGTGCTTCATGTCGGCGGCCAGGGTGTACTTGACCGGGCCGATGCCGCCTTTGTCTACCGGGGTGTTGCGCCAGGCGTTGTGGGTGAAGTGGGAGTCGATCGATACGCCGATCACTTCCACACCGCGAGCCTGGAACTCGGGAATGCGGTGGTCCAGGGCGATCAGCTCGGACGGGCAAACGAAGGTGAAGTCCAGCGGGTAGAAGAACACCAGACCGTATTTGCCTTTGATGGCCGAGGACAGGTTGAAGCTGTCAACGATTTCGCCATTGCCCAGAACGGCGGCAACGGTGAAGTCCGGAGCCTGCTTGCCTACGAGTACGCTCATTCCATGTCTCCTGAGTTGTCATGAGTAATCAACGGGGCCGGGCGTCACAGCCTGGCCGACCAATGTGGCGACGCCATGACACCCGCTCCAAAAACGACTGGCAATCATACACTCGGCAAAGGTCTCCGCCCACCGCTTTCGACTAGTGGGTCAAGTCCGGCGAATCCCCGTCCGGGAGGCCAGGAAAGCCTCTAGTCCGGGTCTTTCAGCCAAAGTTTTGACAATCATTCTCATTACTATTAGTATCCCATCCATCCAATAACTCCCTCCGAGCTTTGAGTCGCCATGTACGTCTGTCTCTGTCTAGGTGTCACTGACGGTCAAATTCGCGAAGCCATCTACGAAGGCTGCTGCAGCTACCGCGAAGTACGCAACACCCTCGAAGTGGGTACCCAATGCGGCAAGTGCGCCTGCCTCGCCAAACAGGTGGTCAAGGAAACCCTCGCCGAGGTGCAGAGCAGCCAGGCCGCCCTCGCCTACCCTGCCGCATACGCTATCGGCTGACCGTTTGGCGGAAACGAAAAGAACCGGACCTCCGCGTCCGGTTTTTTTGTGCCTGTTTTTCAAATATTTAGACTTCAAATGTAGAAGTTAAACATTCTTATTCATATTCAAATTCATTTGCAATTCAACTACTTATATTTGACATACAACAATACGGAGATCAAAATTTGCTGATCTTCAACTATTCCGACGGCAGGACTCCACATGAAAGGCGACAAGAAGGTCATACAGCATCTCAACAAGATCCTCGGCAACGAACTTGTTGCGATCAACCAGTACTTCCTGCACGCCCGCATGTACGAAGACTGGGGCCTGAAGAAATTGGGCGACCACGAGTACCACGAGTCCATCGACGAGATGAAGCACGCTGACACGCTGATCAAGCGCATCCTCTTCCTCGAAGGCCTCCCCAACCTGCAAGACCTTGGCAAGCTGATGATCGGCGAGAACACCAAGGAAATGCTGGCCAGCGACCTGAAGCTGGAGCAGCAGGCCATACCGGACCTGAAGGCCGCCATCGCTTACTGTGAAAGCGTGGGCGACTATGGCAGCCGCGAACTGCTGGAAGATATCCTCGAGTCCGAAGAAGAACACATCGACTGGCTGGAGACCCAACTGGGCCTCATCGAGAAAGTCGGCCTGGAAAATTACCTGCAATCGCAGATGGACGAGTAATCTGGAACCGGACAAAGAGCCCCGCATATGCGGGGCTCTTTCATTTATAACGTCTACGAATCAAAACCTTCCAAACAAGATTGTTTTCAATTAGCAAATAGAACACCGATATATACGAAGAACCATTAGAAATAAAAAAACCCCGCATTTGCGGGGCTCTTTTTTATTCAAGGGAGGATCAGGCGCTAGCCTTGCTCACAGCTTCCTTGACCAGGGTCTGCAGCTCACCCTTCTCGAACATCTCGGTAATGATGTCGCTGCCACCAACCAGCTCACCGCCTACCCACAGCTGCGGGAAGGTCGGCCAGTTGGCGTACTTCGGCAGATTGGCGCGGATTTCCGGGTTCTGCAGGATGTCGACGTAGGCGAACTTCTCGCCGCAAGCCATGAGGACTTGCGCGGCACGGGCCGAGAAGCCGCACTGCGGAGCGTTCGGCGAGCCTTTCATGTACAGCAGGACAGTGTTGTTGGCGATCTGCTCTTTGATGGTTTCGATGATATCCATTGGGCACCTCGGCTGAACTTTCCGACTGTCGAGTCGGCAGGATGGCGGCATTGTAACGGAAAGCCGAGCGGCGCGCTCGGGCTTCCCTTGTCCTCAGGCGGCCACCACTTCCACAGGAACGCCATTGAGCGCCGCATTGCCGGAAAGCGCGTCCAGTTGGCGCTCGTCGGTCAGGTCGTTGGCACTGGCGCCCGGCTGCTCGCTGGCGATGCCCATGCGCACACCAGGCCGCGCGTGACCCCAGCCATGGGGCAGGCTGACCACTCCGGGCATCATGTCCAGGCTGGCGCCCACCTCCACCTCGATCATGCCCACTCGCGAGCGCACTTTTACCCGCTGCCCGTCCACCAGTCCGCGGACTTCCAGATCGCGCGGATGCATCAGCAACTGGTGGCGCGGCTTGCCCTTCACCAGACGGTGATAGTTGTGCATCCAGGAATTGTTGCTGCGCACATGGCGGCGACCGATCAGCACCAGCTCACCTTCACGGGGCGCAGGTTGCGACGCGAAGCGTTCGAGGTCGCCGAGAAGAATCGCCGGCGCAGCCTCCACCTTGCCGCTGGCGGTCTTCAGGCGACCGGCCAGATTGGGTTTCAGCGGTCCAAGGTCGATGCCATGGGGATAGTCACGCAGCCGAGCCACGGAAAGCTTGTGCTCGGTGCGGTCGCCATAGGGGCCCGCACGCAGGCCGAGGTCTATCATCTGCTCCGGTGCCAGGGTCGGCTTCAGTTCGATGCCGGTACGCGCGGCGAATGCCTTGGCCAAACCGACGAATATCTCCCAATCGTGCAGCGCCCCCACCGGCCTGGTCAGCACCGCCTCGTTGAAACGGGTGACATTGCGCACGGCGAAAAGGTTGAACGTGGTGTCGTAGTGCTCGTGCTCCAGCGGTGCGGTGGGTGGCAGGATCAGGTCGGCGTAACGGGTGGTCTCGTTGATGTAGAAGTCGATGCTGAGCATGAACTCCAGACCGTCCAGGGCCTGTTCCAGTTGCCGGCCGTTGGGTGTGGACAGCACCGGGTTGCCGGCGACTGTCACCAATGCTCTTACCTGCCCCTCACCGGGGATGAGCATCTCCTCGGCAAGCGCTGCCACTGGCAGCTCACCGCCGTACTCGGGTAAACCGGATACGCGGCTCTGCCACCGATTGAAGTGGCCACCGGAGGTCGCAGCCACCAAGTCGACTGCCGGCTCGGTGCAGAGCACGCCTCCAACCCGATCCACATTACCGGTAACCAGGTTGATGAGTTGGATCAACCACTGACAGAGGCTACCGAAGGCCTGAGTGGACACACCCATCCGGCCATAGCAGACCGCGCTTTCCGCTGCGGCGAAATCCCGCGCCAGTTGGCGAATCTGATCTGCCGGAATACCGCAACGCAGGCTCATGGCTTCCGGCGTGAAGCGAGCGATGGCGTCCCGCACCTGCTCCAGCCCTTCGACCTGCAAATGGGTTGCGCGGCCCAGCCCTTCTTCGAACAAGGTATTGAGCAGGCCGAACAGCAACGCCGCATCCTGCCCCGGCCGCACGAACAGATGCTGGTCGGCCATGGCCGCGGTTTCGCTGCGGCGCGGGTCCACCACCACCAGCTTGCCGCCTCGCCCCTGCAGGGCCTTCAGGCGCTTCTCGACGTCCGGTACGGTCATGATGCTGCCGTTGGAGGCGAGCGGGTTGCCGCCGAGGATCAGCATGAACTGGGTGTGATCGATATCGGGGATCGGAATCAGCAGGCCATGGCCGTACATCTGCTGGCTGATCAGGTGATGGGGCAACTGGTCCACCGAGGTGGCGGAGAAACGCCCTCGGGTCTTGAGCAGGCCGAGAAAGTAGTTGCTATGGGTCATCAGCCCATAGTTGTGCACGCTCGGATTACCCTGATACACGGCCACCGCGTTGTTACCGTGGCGCGCCTGGATGTCAGCCAGGCGCTCGGCGACCAGGGCGAAGGCCTCATTCCATTCAATGGGCATCCATTCGTTTCCGGCACGGCGCATGGGCTGACGGATGCGATCTGGATCGTTCTGAATGTCCTGCAGGGCCACGGCCTTGGGGCAGATATGGCCACGACTGAAGCTATCCTGGGCGTCACCCTTGATAGAAAGGATGCGACGCGTGCCGTCATCCTGATCCTCGGTCTCAATGGTCAGGCCGCAGATGGCCTCGCAGAGATGGCACGCACGGTGGTGGAGGGTCTTGGTCATGGCCTGGCCTCTATTCTTGTTCGAGACGACCGGTTGGGTCGCAAGAACAAGACTATGGAGCCAGATTCGCTGCTCGACCAGCAGCGTCAGCGCCATGAATCGGCAGGCATCATGCCTGCCGATTCGCCACCCCGGTCAGCGGATGGACTTGATGGTGCCTTTGTTGCCGGTGACCTTGGCGGTCACCTTCTTGAACACGACATAGTCCTGCACGGTGAGTTCGTAGCGCGGCGCGACGATCAGGTCGGCACCGGACTCCTTGACCGCTTTGTAGGCGGCGGCGGACTTGACGGAGGAAATCGGGTCCGGACCGAAGGGCAGTCCACCACTGCTACCGCCACCGTAGGCTACGCCATCAGCAAATTGAGAGTCCCCACCGAACTGCAGGACGTTGAACAGAATGTTCACCTCGGACTGTCCGCTGATCTGCTCGCCCACAGCGACATCAGCCTTCAGGTCGGTCTTCACTTTGCCATTCAGCGGTGAAGTCGGCTGGCTGACGTTGTAGCTGCTGCAACCGGTCAGGGCAGCAAGGGCAGCAGCCAGGGCGGCGGGAACGAGGAACTTATTCATTGGGATCTCCATGGATCATTGAAAGTCTGAGCGGCTCCGCTGATGTTCCTAGCGCGGATGCCGTCCCCGGGAATCACCCGATTCCGGGGACCCGCAAACCTACCAACCAGCGCCGCGAAGCATCAGTTCATGCTTTCCGAAAAGACGTTCAGATAGTTTCCCGTCGTACCGCTCCTAACCACCCGGCATCCGGCTTCAAGGTGTTGGCCGAGACGACCTGGTCATCGCCACGGTGCGCCGCAATGCCCGGGACACGCTGTCGAGCGTGATGGAGGCAGCGGTAAAGGATGGGCTGATCGCACGCAACCGAGTGGCCTCGATCGCGCGGCCACGGGTGACGAAGAAGGTGATGGACCCGTTCACCCGCGAGGAAGCCGAAGCGGTGATCGAGCACCTTTTATAAGAAGCTGGCCGGGCTGACCCGCATCCATGCCTGCTACTTCGAGTTCGCGTTCTTCACTGGAATGCGGCCGGGCGAGTTGATGGCGCTTCGCTGGGAGGAGATCGATTTCAAAGGAAGGAACGCACACGTCTGCCGGATCGTGGTCGACGACGCGATCAAGGATCGCGTGAAGACCAAGCACCACCGGCAAGTGCTGCTGAATGACAGGGCGCCACATGCCCTGAAGGAGGCGCGGACGCTGACCCAGGCACGGAGTGCCTTCGTCTTCGCGCCGGCGAGGATGGAGGAGGGACAGGATTGGATCAGGAGTGACAGCACGACGAAGGGCTACGTCAACCAGGCCCTTCGCGCCCTGGGCATCCGCGTGCGGCGCCAATACGACACCCGCCACACCTACGCCACCATGTGCCTGATGGCCGGCATGAATGCTGCCTTCATTGCGAACCAGTTGGGGCACAGTGTACAAATGCTGCTCTCGACCTATGCGAAGTGGCTCAATTCCACCTCGGATTGGAGCGAGTTGCAGAAGCTGGAAAACCAGCAAATTGGTACGAAATTGGTACAGGAAAAATAGCGATACCCCTCTAGGCCGCGCCCTGTCTGGCCTCTGTTGGCATCATGCGACATTTCCTTATAAGATCGCGCCTTCCCCCTAAATCGTCGCCCCGTGCGGCTTCAACCGCCCGTCCCGCCTGCATTGTTCCCGCAATACCCGGCCAGGACACGCGGCCAGTGGCAAAAGAAGAAAGGTAGTAACCATGAGCGCTAGGCATTTTCTCTCCCTGATGGACTGTACTCCCCAGGAGCTGAACAGCCTGATCCGTCGAGGCACCGAGCTGAAGGATCTGCGCAACCGAGGCGTGCGTTACGAGCCCCTGAAAAGCCGCGTACTGGGCATGATCTTCGAAAAGGCGTCCACCCGGACCCGTCTCTCCTTCGAGGCCGGCATGATCCAGCTCGGCGGCCAGGCCATCTTCCTGTCGCCGCGCGATACCCAGCTCGGCCGTGGAGAACCCATCAGCGACTGCGCCATCGTCATGTCGCGCATGCTCGACGCGGTGATGATCCGGACCTTTGCCCACAGCAAGCTGACCGAGTTCGCCGCCCATTCGCGGGTGCCGGTGATCAACGGCCTGTCCGACGATCTGCATCCCTGCCAGCTGCTGGCCGACATGCAGACCTTCCTCGAACATCGCGGCAACATCCAGGGCAAGACCGTGGCCTGGATCGGCGACGGCAACAACATGTGCAACACCTATATAGAAGCGGCCATCCAGTTCGACTTCCAGTTGCGTGTCGCCTGCCCCGAAGGCTACGAACCCAAGGCCGAGTTCCTCGCCACAGCCGGCGACCGCGTCAAGGTCGTGCGCGACCCGCGTGAAGCCGTGGCCGGCGCCCACCTGGTCAGCACCGATGTCTGGACGTCCATGGGCCAGGAGGAGGAAACCGCCAGGCGCCTGGCGCTGTTCGCCCCCTACCAGGTGAACAAGGCACTCCTCGACCTGGCCGCGGAAGACGTGATATTCATGCACTGCCTGCCAGCCCACCGCGGTGAAGAGATCAGCGTCGACCTGCTCGATGATCCGCGCTCGGTAGCCTGGGACCAGGCGGAAAACCGCCTCCACGCCCAAAAGGCCCTGCTCGAACTCCTGGTCGAACACGCCCATCACGCATGAATCGCGAAATGCTCCTCAGCCTGCGCAACCTTACCTGCGGTTATCACGACCAGCAGGTTGTGCGTGGCCTCAACCTGCATCTCAATGCCGGTGATATCGGCTGTCTGCTGGGCCCCTCCGGCTGCGGCAAGACCACCACCCTGCGTGCCATCGCTGGTTTCGAACCGGTGCTGGAAGGTGAAATCCAGCTGGCTGACGAGGTCATCTCCCGCGCCGGCTTCACCCTGGCACCGGAGAAGCGACGGATCGGCATGGTCTTCCAGGACTACGCCCTGTTCCCGCACCTGACCGTGGCTGACAACATCGCCTTTGGCATCCGCAAGGAGCCCGACTGCGAACGCAAGGTCGCCGAGCTGCTGGAGCTGGTGAAGCTGGGGCATCTGTCCAGGCGTTATCCCCATGAACTGTCTGGCGGCCAGCAACAGCGCGTTTCCCTGGCCCGTGCCCTGGCGCCGGAACCACGCCTGCTGCTGCTCGACGAGCCCTTCTCCAACCTCGATGGCGAACTGCGCAGACGCCTCAGCCAGGAGGTTCGCGAGATTCTCAAGGCGCGCGGTACCAGCGCCATCCTGGTGACCCACGACCAGGAAGAGGCCTTTGCCGTCAGTGATCATGTCGGCGTGTTCCGAAACGGCCTGCTGGAGCAGTGGGACACGCCCTATAACCTGTACCACGAGCCGCTGACCCCCTTCGTCGCCAGCTTCGTCGGCCAGGGTTATTTCATTCGCGGCCAGCTGATTTCCGCCGACGCCGTGAATACGGAACTGGGCACCATCCGCGGCAACCGCGCCTATACCTGGCCCCAGGGCTCGGCAGTGGATGTCCTGCTACGCCCGGACGACATTGTCCACGCACCGGACAGCGACTTGCGCGCCACGGTGATCGGCAAGACCTTCCTCGGTGCCGCCACCCTCTATCGCCTGCAACTGGCCACCGGCAGTCAGCTGGAGTCCATATTCCCCAGCCATGCCGACCACCAGCCCGGGCAGGATGTCGGCATCCGTATCGCTGCCGATCACCTGGTGGTATTCCCCGCACAGGGGAGCGTCGCCGCCCATTTCACCCCACAGGAATCCGGAGTACGCCGCATCAGCGGTGCACTCTGAAACCTGTAGGGGCGATTTCAATCGCCAAGGGTGGCGCAGCTGCCCCTGACAGAGTTCCCGAGACAGACCTTCGGCCTGCTTGGCGAGTGAATTCGCACCTACACCCACAGCCGCCCGCTGGCCACCAGCACTGAATGCCCGGCAATGCTCACCCGGTCGCCATCCAGGCGGCACCAGAGATCGCCGCTGCGGGTGGAGCACTGTTCGGCTCGCAGCACGCGCTTGCCAAGGCGATTCGCCCAGTAAGGAATCAGTGCGCAGTGGGCGGCCCCGGTCACCGGGTCCTCCTCGATGCCGATCACCGGTGCGAAGAAGCGCGAGACGAAGTCGTGCTTCATACCCGGTGCGGTGATGATCACGCCGGACCAGGGCAACTTGGCCAACGCCTTGAAGTCCGGCGTGCACTCGCGCACCGCCTGTTCCGACTCCAACACTGCCAGCAGGAAGTTGGCTCCCAAGGCATCCACCGGCGCCACACCCAAGGCGTGCTCCAGGTCCAGGGTCACGCCCACCTCCTGCGGTACCTGGGCCGGGAAGTCCAATGCCAGGCGGCCTTCCTCTTCGCGCGTCACCCGCAGCTCGCCGGACTTGCTCATGAACTCCAGGCGATTCCCGGGCTCCTGATAGAGCTCGAACAGCACATGGGCGGCGGCCAGGGTGGCGTGACCGCAAAGCGGCACCTCGGCCCTGGGGGTGAACCAGCGGATGTGCCAGGCATTGCCTTCCTTCACCAGAAAGGCGGTTTCCGACAGGTTGTGCTCGGCGGCAATGCGTTGCATGAGCTGCTCGTCGAGCCAGGCATCCAGGCGATAGACCACGGCCGGATTGCCGCCGAAAGGACGCTGGGTGAAGGCATCGACCTGATGGAAATCCAGCTGCATGACACGCTCCTTGGAGTGGGGACGGGAAGATTCAGCATGCCAGCCAGCAACGCCCCACGCACCGTACAGTGGCCAGGTTCTATCACGGATACAGCCAGCTCAGTCTAGCGGAGGCAGGCCATAGCGCTGCAGCAGCTCGTTCATCCGCCCGGACGCGCGCAAACGCTGGAGCCCGGCCTCGAACATCGCCGCATGACGCGGGCTGGCCTCCAGGGCCGGTGAAAATGCCAGGTAGATGGGTACATCGGGCGATCGGCAGCCAGCCTTGACCAGCTTGGCCTGCTGGCCACTTCCGGCCAGGTAGGCATCCATGACCCAGGCATTCTCGATGGTGGCGTCGATACGCCCGAGCAGGATCTTTTCCACGTTCATTTCCAGGGCCTGGTCACCGGATACCACCTGGACATGCGCCGGCTTGTCCCGGTTGATACGGATGTAAGTATCGAGCTCCTGGCCGTAGCTGTAGCCGTTGATGCTGCCCAGCCTGATCCCGGAAAGGGAAAGCAGGCCCTGGTAGCGCCACGTGGCACCGCGGGCAGCGTAGAAGCACATACGCGACACACCAGGCGCGGTGGGCGTGAACACGAAGTCGGGAGCGTCCTGGACGCCGGCGCCGATCAACGCATCCAGGCGACCATTGCGCGTGTCGTGGACAGCCCGCGCCCAGCTCACCTGGCGGTACTCCACGCGGATACCCGCCTCACCAAAGATTTCCTGCGCCAGTTCGACGAAGATGCCGGGCCGCTCCGAGCCGGGCTGGCAATTGATCGGACACCAGATGTCCCCGGCGATCACCAGGGTCTCTGCATGAGCCGACGGGAAGAGCAAAGGTGCGACCAGCAGGCCCAGTACCTGCCAGCGGCGCTTCAGCGACCCTCGCCCTTCTCCCATCCTGCCTCCCGGCGTCTATGCGGTGCCTTTACGCACCGCTGCGCACCCTTTGCACGGCATCCAGCCAGCCGTCATAAAGTTTCTTGCGGTGGTCTTCGGCCATGCGCGGGGCAAAACGTTGCTGACGATGCCAGTGACTGGCCACTTCGTCCAGATCGCGATAGAGCCCCACCTGCAAACCTGCGAGGTAGGCCACGCCCAGGGCCGTGGTCTCGGTGACTTCCGGGCGTTCCACCGGTACCCCGAGGATGTCGGCAAGGAATTGCATCACCCAGTTGTTCTCCACCATACCGCCGTCCACTCGCAGGGCACTGGGCGCGGCGGCGCCGTCCTGGGCCATGGCCTCCAGCAGGTCGCGGGTCTGGTAGCAGACCGACTGCAACCCGGCAGTGACGATTTCCTTGATACCCGTATCGCGGGTCAAGCCGAAGATGGCGCCGCGCGCGCGCGGGTCCCAGTAGGGCGCTCCAAGGCCGGTGAAGGCCGGCACCAGGTAAACGCCGCAGGCATCGCCGGTCTGCTCGGCCAGGGCCTCGGTATCGCGGGCGTGGCTGATCAGCTTGATGCCATCACGCAACCACTGCACCGCAGCGCCGGCAACGAAGATGCTGCCCTCCACCGCGTAGGTCACCTTGCCATTCAGGCGATAGCCAACCGTCGTCAGCAGGCGGTTGCGCGAGACCACGGGCTGCTCACCGGTGTTCTGGATCATGAAGCAGCCGGTGCCGTAGGTACTCTTCACCATGCCCGGCTGGAAGCAGGCCTGGCCGATCAACGCCGCCTGCTGGTCTCCGGCCATGCCGCGCACCGGGATGCTGGCGCCGAGCAAGCTGACTTCGGTATCGCCAAACTCTGCGGCGCAGTCGAGGACTTCCGGCAACAAGCTTGCGGGGATGTCGAACAGACGCAGCAGCTCTGCATCCCATTGCTGGCTGTGGATATTGAACAGCAGGGTCCGCGAGGCGTTGGTGGCATCGGTGCGATGCACCTTGCCGCCGGTCAGGCGCCAAAGCAGGAAGCAGTCCACGGTGCCGAAACGCAGCTCGCCGCGCTCGGCGCGTTCGCGGGCGCCTGGCACGTTTTCCAGCACCCAGCGCAGCTTGGTGGCAGAGAAGTAGGGGTCGATGAGGAGACCGGTTCGACTGGCCACATCCGCTTCATGGCCGGCGGCCTTGAGCGTGGCGCAGTAGTCGGCGGTGCGGCGGTCCTGCCAGACGATGGCCGGGTGGATGGGAGTACCGGTCACCGCGTCCCAGACCAGGGTGGTCTCACGCTGGTTGGTAATGCCGATGGCGGCGATCTCGGCCGGATTCAATCCGCTCTGCTCGATGGCCTCGCGACAGACCTTCAGGGTAGTCAGCCAGATTTCCTCGCCGTCATGCTCCACCCAGCCGTCCTTGGGAAAGTATTGCTTGAACTCCTGCTGGGCACGCGCCACTGGCAAGCCCTGGGCGCTGAAAACGATGGCGCGGCTGCTGGTGGTGCCCTGGTCGATGGCGAGCAGGTAATGGGCCATGGCGATGCTTCCTTGTTCTTGTTCTGGGCTTTTTATGGACGACCGATATCGGCGAACTGACCTTGAGTATGGGCGGCCAGGGTGTCGGCGGAGAGCTCGACTTCCAGCCCGCGCCGGCCAGCGCTGACATGCACGGTGTCGAAATTGCGCGCAGTGCTGTCGATGAAGGTACGCAGACGCTTCTTCTGCCCCAGCGGACTGATGCCCCCCACCAGGTAACCGGTGGTGCGCTGCGCCAGATTGGGATCGGCCATCTCCGCTTTCTTGACGCCCGCCGCATGGGCCAGCGCCTTGAGGTCGAGGCTGCCCACCACCGGCACCACGGCGACCAGCAGCTCGCCCTTCTCGGTGGCGGCGAGCAGTGTCTTGAACACTCGCGCCGGATCCAGGTTGAGCTTCTCGGCGGCCTCCAGGCCATAAGAGGGCGCCTTGGGGTCATGTTGGTAGCTGTGCACCTTGTGCTCAGCCTTGGCTTTCTTCAGCAGGTCGATGGCAGGCGTCATGTTCGATTATGAAAATCCGGCGACAGATTCGGCGTACCTTAACGGGAAAAACCGTCATTCGACAGCCCGCCGCTATAATGCCGCGCAAAACAAGGAGCCAGCATGAACCTGGGCCCCCGGCAACAAGACATTCTCGACCTCACCCGCGAGCGCGGCTACGTCAGCATCGACGAACTGGCCCAGGCGTTCGCCGTCACCCCGCAGACCATCCGCCGCGACATCAACCAGCTCGCCGAGCACGGCTTGCTGCGGCGCACCCACGGGGGCGCGGCCAGCGAAGCCTCGAGCACCCAGAACACGGCCTACGCCATGCGCGCCGGGCAGAACCGCGACGAAAAGCAGCGCATCGCCGACGCGGTAGCCGAGTACATCCCCGACCATGCATCGCTGTTCATCAACATCGGCACCACCACCGAAGCGATTGCCCGTGCCCTCATGGGCCACAAGGGCCTGAAGGTAATCACCAACAACCTGCACGTGGCCGCGCAACTGGCCGACAAGCCGGACTTCGAAGTCCTGGTGGCGGGCGGAACGGTGCGCAGCGACGGCGGTATCGTTGGCCAGGCAGCGGTGGATTTCATCCAGCAGTTCAAGGTGGACTACGCCCTGGTGGGCATCAGCGGCATCGACGAAGACGGCAGCCTGCTGGACTTCGACTACCAGGAAGTACGCGTCTCCCAGGCCATCATCGAGAACGCACGACACGTGTTCCTCGCCGCCGACTCCAGCAAATTCGGCCGCAACGCCGTGGTACGCCTGGGCTCCATCACCCAGGTCGACCGGCTGTTCACCGACCACCAGCCCTCCCCTGCCCTGACCCGCCTGCTGGCCGAGCACAAGGTGCATCTCGAGCGGGTCTGACCCCTTCCCAACTGTATGAATTTTTCATGACCACCCGGCGCGAAACCGCGCATCGGGCTAGTCATTTTCCGCTCGCTCGACTAGGCTACTTTCGAAACTGAACATTGAAAGTTCGATTTCGACCTTGGTGCCTGCCCATGAACCACAATCACTCCCCCATCGCCGAAGTCTATGACCTGGCGGTCGTCGGCGGCGGCATCAATGGCGTCGGCATCGCCGCCGACGCAGCCGGCCGGGGTCTGTCGGTATTTCTCTGCGAGAAGGATGACCTCGCCCAACACACCTCTTCGGCCAGCAGCAAACTGATCCACGGCGGCCTTCGCTACCTGGAGCATTACGAATTCCGCCTGGTGCGCGAAGCCCTGGCCGAGCGCGAAGTGCTGCTCGCCAAGGCGCCGCACATCGTCAAGCCCCTGCGTTTCATCCTGCCCCACCGGCCCCACCTGCGTCCGGCCTGGATGATACGCGCGGGCCTGTTCCTCTATGACCACCTCGGCAAGCGCAAGCACTTGCCTGCCTCCCGCGGCCTGCGCTTTGGTGCGGGCAGCCCGATGAAGGCGGAAATCACCCATGGGTTCGAGTACTCCGATTGCTGGGTCGACGACGCCCGACTGGTGGTGCTCAATGCCATGGCGGCCCGCGAGCGCGGCGCCCATGTTCATACTCGAACCCGCTGCGTCAGCGCCCGGCGCAGCAAGGGCCTCTGGCATATCCACCTGGAACGCGCCGACGGCAGCCTGCTGTCGATCCGCGCTCGCGCCCTGGTGAACGCCGCCGGCCCCTGGGTGGCTCGCTTCATCGAACAGGACCTCAAACAGTCGACGCCGTACGGCATCCGCTTGATCCAGGGCAGCCACATCATCGTGCCGCGCCTGCATGACGGCGAGCAGGCTTATATCCTGCAGAACGAAGACCGCCGCATCGTCTTCGCCATTCCCTATCTGGAACGCTTCACCCTGATCGGCACCACCGACCGCGAATACCACGGCGACCCGGCCTCAGTGGCGATCACGCCCGAGGAAACCCGCTACCTGCTGGAGGTGGTCAACCGCCACTTCAAGCGTCAGCTGAGCGAGCAGGACATTCTCCACAGCTATGCGGGCGTGCGCCCGCTGTGCGACGACGAGTCGGCCGACCCGTCGGCAGTGACCCGCGACTACACCCTGGCGCTTTCCGCCCACCCCGGCGACGCACCACTGCTCTCGGTGTTCGGTGGCAAGCTCACCACCTACCGCAGGCTCGCCGAAGCGGCCCTGGAGCAACTGACCCCCTGGTTCCCGCTCGCCAAGGGCGCCTGGACGGCGACCGCGCCGCTACCCGGTGGCGAAAAGATGGAAAGCCGCAGCGCTCTGGTGGAAGCCCTATGCGCGAGCTTCGGCTGGTTGCCCACCCACATCGCCCGGCGTTGGGTCAACCTCTACGGCAGCCGCTGCTGGCACCTGCTGCGCGACGTGCGAGAGCTGGCCGACCTCGGCGAACACCTGGGGGCCGGCCTCTACACGCGGGAAGTGGATTATCTCTGCCAGCAAGAATGGGCCGTCAGCGCCGAAGACATCCTCTGGCGTCGCACCAAGCTGGGCCTGTTCATGAGCGCTAGCCAGCAAGCTCGCCTGTCCCAGTACCTCAAACACGAATACCCGCGCCGGCCACGGGCGGATGCGGCGTAAGCCAACCATCCGCGAGCAATCCCTACCCTCCCAACTGCAAGGCGGCTCAGAGCTGTGCCACATGCCCCTCGGCGCGATGGGCCATGAGGTGCGGCAACACCGCGGATAACAGCGGTTCCTTGAAGGCGTCCTGGAAGCGATGGGCCAGGCCGGGAATCAACTTCAGCTCCGAACCCTTGATGTGCGCTGCCACATGCACACCGTGCATCACGGGCAGCAGCGGATCGGCAGTACCGTGCACCACCAGGGTCGGTACCTGCAGGCGATTGAGCATGTCGACGCGGCTTGGCTCGGCGAGAATCGCCAGGATCTGCCGCTGCACACCTTCGGGGTTGAAGGAGCGGTCATAGGCGCGGGCGGCCTGCTCCAGCAACTGCTCGCGATCATCACTGATCTCAGGGCTGCCCAACGCCGCCAGCAGGTCTGCCTGGTGCTGGAGGGCCACCTCACGACTCGGCGCCTCGCGCCGCGCCAGCAGTTCCAGCAGGGCCGAGTTGGGAGCCGGCAGGCCCTGGGCTCCCGAACTGGTCATTACCAGGGTCAGGCTGAGTAGCCGTTCCGGCGCCAGGTCGGCCAGGTGCTGGGCGATCATCCCGCCCATGCTGGCGCCCAGCACGTGGGCCTGCTGGATATGCAGCGCATCCAGCAGGCGCAGCGAATCGCCGGCCATGTCGCGCAAGCCGTAAGGTGCCGAGACTGGCAGACCGAGGCGGTAGCGCACCACTTCATAGGCCAGGTTCGCCGTGGGTACGGTGCCCGTCCAGGCCGACAGGCCGACATCGCGATTGTCGAAGCGAATCACCCGGAAGCCGCTCTTGCAAAGGCGCTGCACCACCTCGTCCGGCCAATGGATCAGTTGCCCGCCCAGGCCCATGATCAGCAGCAGTGCCGGGTCCCGCTCACGGCCCACGCTCTGGTACGCCAGGCGCACCTCGCCCAGGTCGACAGTCTCCGTCGGCGCGGTCACATCGCAGCGGGTATCGGCAAAAGTAAAGGAAGGCAGGCCGCAAATGAGCGCGGCGAGCAGGATCAGCACACGCATGATGGAAATCCAGAACGCAAAACCCCAGTTGAACGCGATTCTGATGAATTCCTTGCGTTCGCTCTGCCACAGAACCGTGACAATTTCATGACGAGCGCTGAACGGTCATTGCCAGGCCCAGGGCGGCGGCCGATCCGGCCGCTGCCTCGGGCCCGGACTCAGGCGCCCACCTGGCGCAGAGGGGCGCTAGTGCGTTGGGCGGTTTCCCAGTTGTCGGCAAGCCCCACCGGCATGTCCTCGGGCGCCAGTGGCCGGCGCCCGCGCACCAGGTCCGAGGCACGCTCGGCGAGCATGATGGTCGGCGCGTTGAGGTTGCCGTTGGGCTCCGTGGGGAAGACCGACGAATCGATAACCCGCAACCCCTGGATGCCGCGCACCCGCAATTCGGAATCCACCACCGCCATATCGTCCTCGCCCATGCGGCAGGAGCCGCAGGGGTGCATGGTGCTTTCCATGTTGGCACGCACGAAGGCGTCGATCTCCTCGTCCGTCTGCACCGCCGGGCCGGGTGCCAACTCTTCACCACGGTAGCGGTCCATGGCGGGCTGGCCGATGATTTCGCGGGTCAGGCGCACACAGCGACGGAAGCCTTCACGGTCCTCCTCGCTCTCCAGGTAGTTGAAACGAATTTCCGGATGCTCGTAGGGGTCGGCCGACACGGCGCGGACATGCCCCCGGCTTTTCGGCTTGTTGGGGCCGGTCAGCACCATGAACCCGTGCCCACGGAACGGCTTGTCACCGTCGTAGCGCATCGCCGCCGGCAGGAAGTGGAACTGGATGTCCGGCCAACGCAGCCCCTGTTCGGAGCGGATGAAACCACCCGCCTCGAAGTGGTTGCTGGCACCCAGGCCGTCCTTGAACAACAACCAGCGCAGGCCGATCAGAGCCTTGCCCAGCAGCCCCATCTTGCCGTTGAGGGTGATCGGCTCCTTGCAGGCGTACTGGATATAGATTTCCGAGTGGTCCTGGAGGCTTTCCCCCACACCCGGCAAATGGTGACGGACTTCGATGCCAGCCTGCCTCAGCACCTCCGTCGGGCCAATGCCGGAACGCTGCAGCAGGTGAGGCGAGCCGATGGGGCCCGAGGACACCAGCACCTCGCGATTGCAGTGAACGGTGTGGGTCTGGCCACCCTGGTCGTACTCCACGCCCACCGCGCGCTTGCCCTCGAGGAGGATGCGCCGGGTCATGGCGTGGGTGACCACCGTCAGGTTGGGCCGCTCCATGGCCGGGCGCAGGTAGGCGTTAGCGGTGGACCAGCGCACGCCATCCTTCACCGTCATGTGCATGGCGCCGAAACCTTCCTGCATGTAGCCGTTGCAGTCGTCGGTCTTGATGTAGCCGGCCTGCGCACCCGCCTCCACCCAGGCGCCATACAGCGGGTTCTGCATGTTGTTGCCATTGTTGGTGGCCAGTGGGCCGCTGGCGCCGCGGTAGTCGTCGCCGCCGAACTTGTACGTCTCGGCACGCTTGAAGTAAGGCAGGCAGTTCCGGTAGCCCCAGTTCTTCGCCCCCAGGCTTTCCCATTCATCGAAGTCATAGGCGTGGCCGCGGATGTAGACCAGGCCGTTGATGGAGGACGAGCCACCGAGCACCTTGCCTCGCGGACAGTGCAGTCGACGGCCGTCGAGATGCGGCTCGGCCACCGTCTCGTAGCGCCAGTTGTACTTCTTCGTGTTCATCGGAATGGAGAAGGCGCTGGGCATCTGGATCAGCACGCTGCGGTCACTGCCGCCGAACTCCAGGACCAGCACGGACGTGCCGGCATCCTCGGTCAGACGGTTGGCCAGCACACAACCGGCAGAACCCGCGCCGATGATGATGTAGTCGTATCGCTTATTCATTGCTGTAACCCTTTGCGGTGAGGCCCAGGGCCTCGGTCTTGCGGTCGCTGCTCTTTGGGTAGGCGCCCCAGCCCAGGCGG
Organism: Pseudomonas sp. D(2018); assembly: GCF_005502555.1. Classification (NCBI taxonomy): domain Bacteria; kingdom Pseudomonadati; phylum Pseudomonadota; class Gammaproteobacteria; order Pseudomonadales; family Pseudomonadaceae; genus Pseudomonas; species Pseudomonas sp. D(2018). The sequence continues at coordinate 27,926 of NZ_SCOK01000025.1, read as the reverse complement.
GCAGCCAGCACGCGGGTCAGTGCGTAGTGGACCACCCCGGCCAGCAGGCAGGACGGCAGGGAGGCGGTGGCGAACGTGAAGAAGGTGGTGTTGGCCAGGGTCTGCGGGTTGAACACCACCACGTAGATGGCGAAGCCCGCTACCAGCGCAACCAAGGCGGCCGGATTGAAACCGCGCCAGAAGCGGAATGGCGAGTGCGCTTCGTCTGCGTAGAGATGGCGCAGGTTCAGGCGCTGCCGGCGGAGGAAGAAGTAGTCGGCTATGCCGATACCCGCCAGGGCGCTATTCAAGGCCGAGGTCCACACCAGGAAGATGAAGAAGCCGTCGTAGATACCCGGTGCGAACAGCACGATCAGCCCCGGCGCCACGCAGAACAGCACCACCAGCCACTCCCATCTCATCTCCCGCAACGTCTGCCCGGCCAACTGGCGCAGACCTACAATGGACGTGTAGAGGATGTTCACCATGCTGGTGACGTTGGCGAAGGCCACGAAGCCCAGGGCGATGACGCCGAAGGTCAGGCCGCCGATGCGGGTCATCCACACCGTCGGGTCGCTGTCACCCAGCGCGGAGGCGGCCAGCAGCCCCACGACTTCGCCCAGAACGGCGGCGGCGAAGATGCCGATGATGTTCGGCCAGTAGGATGTCCGCTGGTTCTTCGACAGGCGCGCCAGGTTGCCGACATAGGGCCACCAGGAGAACCCGGCGGCCATGTTCACCTCGACGGCGATCATGAAGTTCACTCGCTTGTCGTCGAAGGGTGCGTCCAGCGCGGGCAGGGCCATCAGCTCGGAGAAGTCATGCTCACTGAGGATCATGTAGAACATCGCGCCCATGATCAGCACCAGCGCCGGCGCGACGATGGTGTTGAACACCTTGATCGACGTCGGCCCCTTGGCGACCACGAAGCCGGTCAGGACGATGGCGAAGAAACCGGAGGCCAGTACCAGCCAGCCGTCGGCATCGGTCTTGTGCTCGGACACCAGACCGGTGAGACCGTCGATGGAGCGGCCGAACATCAGCCCCAGCACCGCCAGCCAGCCCATGGTGAGGAACACTACCGCCAGCACGTACACCAGCCGGCTGCCGTTGCCGCCGAACATGCTGCGCAGAAAGGTGAATTGCTCGGTGCCGTACTTGCCGCACGGCACGCAGGTAGCGAAGGTGGTCAGCAGCACGCCGAGAATGTTGCCGATGACGATGGCGGCAATTCCCTGCATGGGCCCGACGAACAGCGCTGTGGCGCCACCGATGAGGAAGGCCCAGGTAGCGATGGCCAGGGCGGAGTTGGCGTAGGTGAATTCCCAGAAACCCCACATGCGTTCGGCGGGTAGCAGCGGCGTGTCTCCCCGCTCCGCTTCTAGGCTGTGATTGACCGGTTCGTGATTGGCCATGGCTCAATACCCCCAGAGGTAGAAGCCGACGACCAGGACCAGCGTCATCAGGGTGGTTGCGATGTAGTCGACGGCGGTCAACGCCCCCGGCCACTCCTTGCTCTCTTCCAACTGCTCGTACACGCGTATGCGTCTTTCAAGCTCCTGCGCACGATCGATATCGGGTTGGCTGTTCATCTGGGCATCACCTCAAGGGGTTCTTGTTATTGAAATTCGATGCATCCCGGCCAGTGGCCACCGGCGCCGAAGCCCCGGTGGCGGGTTCCGCCCCACTCCTCAGGGCAGTGTGATCCACACGGCTTTGGTTTCCAGCAGGTATTCCAGTTGCTCCGCCCCGAGGTCCTTGCCATAGCCCGACTGCTTGTAGCCGCCGAAGGGCATGGAAGGGTCGATGGTGCTGTGGGCATTGACGTACACCGAACCGGCACGCAGGCGCGGAATCAGGCTGTGAACGCGACCGAGGTCGTTGGAGTAGAGCGCGGCGGCCAACCCGAAAGGCGAATCGTTGGCCAGGGCCAGCACCTCTTCCTCATCGTCGAAGGGGGCGGTCACCAGCACCGGGCCAAAGATCTCTTCCTGGACGATGCGCATGTCATTGCGGCAGTTGGCGAAGATGGTCGGTTGCACGAAGAAGCCGGGGCCTTCCACGGGCACGCCGCCGTAGAACAGCTCCGCACCTTCCGCCTTGCCGGCCTCGATGTACGCCAGCACGCGTTGCTGCTGCTCGCGGGACACCATCGGGCTGATGAAGCAATCGGGGTCCAACCCGGGCGCAATCTTCAGGGTTGCGGTGTAATCGGCCAGCTCGCGCAGGAACTCGGCGTAGACGCTGCGATGGACATAGGCACGGGTGCCGGCGTCGCAGACTTGCCCGGAGTTGAAGAACACCCCGTTGGCCACCGCCTGGGCCGCTGCCTTCAGGTCGGCGTCGGCCAGGACGATCACCGGTGACTTGCCGCCCAGCTCCAGGGTCAAGCGCTTCATCTGGTCCATGGCTGCCTTGCCTACCGAACATCCCACCGGGGTCGAGCCGGTAAAGCTGAGCTTGTCGATGCCCGGGTGGCTGGCCATGGCCGCCCCCACCACGCTGCCGCGCCCGGTAACGATGTTCACCACGCCGCCGGGAATGCCCGACTCCTGTACCAGCTCGGCGAAGCGCAAGGCCGAGAGGGAAGTCAGCTCCGCAGGCTTCACGACCACGGTACAACCTACCGCCAGCGCAGCCCCAAGCTTCCAGGCCATGGTTTGCAGCGGGAAGTTCCAGGGCACGATCACCCCCACTACGCCCACCGGCTCCTTGCGGGTGTAGGCCAGGTAATTGCCGGGCAGCGACGGCTCCACGGTACGGCCATGAATCTTGCTGGCCCAGCCGGCGAAATAGCGGAAGGTGTCGATGGTGCCCTGGATATCCACCGCGCGGGCCTGAGTCACGGACTTGCCCATATCGATGGATTCGATCTCGGCCAGCTCATCGGCATTCGCTTCGATCAGGTCGGCCAGTCGATGCAGCAGACGCTCCCGCTCCAGGGGCTTGAGTTGACGCCAGGGGCCGCCATCGAATTGCGCGCGGGCGGCTTGCACGGCGCGATCCAGATCATCAGCCGTGCCCATGGGAATGCGCCCGAGCACACCTTCGCTGGAGGGTTCGATCACGTCGGCGCTGGCACCGTCGGAGGGGTCCTGCCAGGCACCGCCGATGAACAGCTTCCTGGGCCTGGAGAGGAAGTGTTGGGTCGCTTCGGAAACGCCGAATTGCTGCAGGTAGTTTTTTGTTCTGGTGTCCATCGTCGCTCTCGTCTTCATGCGCAGGTCGCGTGGAGGGAATGACGGCGAACAGGTCTTGCCAGGGATCGCCGTTGAGCTGACTATGGCCCCGGCCTAACATTGGTAAAATGCAAAATATCAGATACATGAATCGGCATTTACCGAAACATCTGATGGCGGGAGGTTGCGATGATCCAGCTCTATGACGTCGACCTGAAACTGCTGCGAGTTTTCGAGACCATCGTCAAATGCGGCGGCTTCTCTGCTGCCCAGGCCGCTCTCAATGTCGGCCAGTCCACCATTAGCGAACAAATGACCCAGTTGGAGGCCCGCCTCGGGGTGAAGCTCTGCCAGCGCGGGCGCAGCGGCTTTCGCCTCACCGAGCAGGGCGTGGCCATCCACGAAGCGACTCAGCGCCTGCTATCGGCGGTGGAGGCCTTCTGCATGGACGCCGACGTGCTGAAACAGCACATCAGCGGCACCCTCAACCTCGGCATCATCGACACCACTATCACCGACCCGGACTCCCCCCTCCCAAGCACGACCCAGCGTTTCGTCGCGCGTGGGCACGATGTCCATCTCAGCGTTTACGTGGGCACCCCGTCGGAGCTGGAAGAGCGAGTCCTGGACGGTCGCCTGCACCTCGCCATCGGCCACTTCCCGTTCCGTGTTCCAGGCCTGAACTACTCGCCGCTCTACCAGGAGGCGCTAGGCCTTTACTGCGGCCGCCACCACCCGCTGTACGGCTGCGAAGCGGATGACGACGAACTGCAGCGGCAGATCGCTGCCTCGAAGCTGGTAGCACGCGGATTCATGCAGCAAAGCGATCTGGAACTGGTCGGCGCAAACCGCGCCGCCGCAACGGTCGACAATATCGAGGCACTGGCGATCCTGATCATCTCCGGCGCCTACCTGGGCTTGCTGCCCCGGCATTTCGCCGCCCGCTGGGTAGACAGTGGCGACATGCGTCCGCTGCTTCCCGAACGCCTGGCGCCGTCGGCCAGCTTCGACGCCATCACCCGTCGTGGCGTGGCGCCGCCGCCCATACTGCGGGCATTTCTCGATGACCTGGCCAGCAGCGCACTGCACGTCTGAGCCCCCTTCCCCACTGCGAAGAGGGGAAGGAAGCCCCCCTTCAACGGCAGTTGAACTCCGCCCGCAACTGCCGCGCGGCCGCGACCATGTTCACCAGCGCCGCCTCGGTTTCCGGCCAGCCACGGGTCTTCAGGCCACAGTCGGGGTTGACCCAGAGACGTTCGGCAGGAATGCGCTCGGCGGCCTTGCGCAGCAGCTTGGCCATCTCGGCACTGTCCGGCACCCGTGGTGAGTGGATGTCGTAGACGCCCGGCCCGATCTCGTTTGGATAAGCAAAAGCCTCGAAGGCATCCAGCAACTCCATGTCCGAGCGCGAGGTCTCGATGGTGATGACGTCGGCATCCATCGCGGCGATGGACTCGATCACATCGTTGAACTCGCTGTAGCACATGTGGCTGTGGATCTGGGTTTCGTCCTGTACGCCACTGGCGGTCAGGCGGAAAGCTTCGGTCGCCCAGTCCAGGTAGGCCTGCCAATCGGCCTTGCGCAGCGGCAAGCCTTCGCGGAAAGCCGCTTCGTCGATCTGCACGATGCGGATGCCGGCCTCTTCCAGGTCCAGCACTTCGTCGCGGATGGCCAGCGCCAGCTGCCTGGCCTGCACCTCGCGGGGCACGTCCTCGCGGGGGAAGGACCACATCAGCATGGTCACCGGGCCGGTCAGCATGCCCTTCATCCACTTGGCGGTCAGACCCTGCGCGTACGTGATCCACTCCACGGTCATGGCTTTCGGGCGACTCAGGTCGCCGAAGATCACCGCCGGCTTCACGCAACGGGAACCGTAGCTCTGCACCCAGCCGAAGCGGGTGAAGACATAGCCATCCAGCTGTTCGGCGAAGTATTCGACCATGTCGTTGCGCTCAGCCTCGCCATGCACCAGGACGTCCAGGCCCAGCTTCTCCTGCACGTCCACCGCGTGCCGGATTTCGCTGTGCATGGCCTCGGTGTATTCAGCGTGGGAAAGCTTGCCCTGCTTGTAGGACTGGCGCGCCAGACGAATGGCAGAGGTCTGCGGGAAGGAGCCGATGGTGGTGGTCGGGAACGCCGGCAGGTACAGACGCTCATGCTGCTTGGCGATACGCACGGCGAAGGGCGACGGACGTTGGCTGTCTTCCGGTTTCAGAGCCGCCACGCGAGCCTGCACGGCCGGATTGTGGATGCGCGGCGAGGCAGCACGGCCGGCCTGCACGGCACGGCTGGCGGCCAGGGCTTGCAACACGTGCGGCGCTTCCGGCTCGGTCAGGGCGCGGGACAATACGGCGACCTCCTCGCACTTCTGCACAGCAAAGGCCAGCCAGCTCTTCAGTTCGGCATCCAGCTCGTCTTCGCGAACCAGATCGACCGGGCTGTGCAGCAGCGAACAGGACGGTGCCACCCAAAGACGGTCGCCCAGGCGCTCGTGGGCATGGCGCAGCACGTCCAGCGCCTTGTCCAGGTCGCAGCGCCAGACGTTGCGGCCGTTGACCAGGCCAAGGGACAGCACCTTGTAGGCCGGCAGGCGGTCGAGGATGGTCGGATACTGCTCGGGCGCGCGCACCAGGTCGATGTGCAAACCATCGAGCGGCAGGCCGGCAGCCAGGCCGAGGTTGTCTTCCAGGCCGCCGAAATAGGTGGCGATCAGCTTCTTCAGCGGATCTCTCTGCAGCAGGTTGTAGGCGCGCTCGAAGGCGTTCTTCCAGTCCTGCGGCAAGTCCAGCACCAGGATCGGTTCGTCGATCTGCACCCATTCCACACCTTGGGCAGCCAGGCGCTGGAGAATCTCGCCGTAGACCGGCAGCAGTCGCTCCAGCAGGTCCAGCTTGTCGAACTCGCCCCCCTTGGCCTTGCCCAGCCAGAGGTAGGTCAGAGGGCCGATCAGTACCGGTTTCACTGCGTGGCCCAAGGCGTGAGCTTCTTCCACTTCCTCGAACAACTGCTCCCAGCTCAGGGTGAATGGCTGGTCGGCGGAGAATTCCGGTACCAGGTAGTGGTAGTTGGTGTCGAACCACTTCGTCATTTCCTGGGCATGGGCACCGCCGCAGCAGCCCTTACTGACGCCTCGCGCCATGGCGAAGAGCGTGTTCAGGCTGGCGTTGCCATTCTCTGGCCGGAAGCGCTCGGGAATCACGCCGAAGGTCAGGGAATGCGTCAGCACCTGGTCGTACCAGGCGAAGTCACCCACCGGCAGCAGCTCGATGCCGGCTTCCTTCTGCAATTGCCAGTGCTCGGCACGCAGTTGCCGGCCGACGGCGCGCAGGCCGGCTTCATCCAGTTCGCCCTTCCAGAAGGCTTCCTGGGCTTTCTTCAGCTCTCGGTCACGGCCGATGCGCGGGAAGCCGAGGGAATGAGACAGGGCCATGTTGTCGAATCTCCATGCAAATGATGGAGCCAATTGTCGACAGCCCATGGCACTTGAGACAAACTCAACTTATTCGCATTGATCTCAAATTCTATTCATGGAGAGCACCATGCTCGAGCTGCGCCATCTCAAAACCCTGCACGCGTTGCGCGAAGCCGACAGCCTGGTGGAAGCTGCCGAACGCCTGCACCTGACTCAGTCCGCCCTCTCCCACCAGTTCAAGGAACTGGAAGAGCGCCTCGGCATGCAGCTCTTCGTGCGCAAGACCAAGCCCGTTCGATTCACCAGCGCCGGCCTGCGCCTGTTGCAGCTGGCCGACAGCGTGCTGCCGCAACTGCGCAGCGCCGAGCGGGACATGGCCCGCCTCGCCGGCGGCACCGCAGGCCGTCTGCACATGGCCATCGAGTGCCATAGCTGCTTCCAGTGGCTGATGCCGACCATCGACCAGTTTCGCGATGCCTGGCCCGAAGTGGAGCTGGACCTCGCCTCAGGCTTCTCCTTCGCCCCCCTGCCCGCCCTGGCCCGAGGGGACCTGGACCTGGTGGTGACGTCCGACCCCATCGACCTCGCCGGCATCACCTATGTGCCGCTGTTCACCTACGAGGCGCTGCTGGCGGTGGACAACCAGCACGCCCTGGCCAGCAAGCCATTCATCGTTCCCGATGACCTCGCCAGCCTGACCCTGATTACCTACCCGGTGGAACGCGACCGCCTGGATATTTTCACCCGCTTCCTCGAGCCGGCCGACGTGGAGCCCGCCCAGGTGCGCACCTCGGAACTCACGGTGATGATGATGCAGTTGGTCGCCAGCGGTCGCGGCGTCTGCTGCCTGCCCAACTGGGCCTTGCACGAGTACAGCTCGCGCGGCTACGTCACCGCCAAGCGTCTGGGTGAGAAAGGCCTGTACTGCACCCTGTTCGCGGCGATCCGTGCCGATATGCTGGATGCGCCTTTCATGCGCGACTTCCTGCTGACGGCCAAGGACACGTCGTTTGCCACCCTTGAAGGGGTATGTGCGGCGCGCTGAACAGTCCCTCACCGGTGACTCGCGCCTGATATGACGGGCGGTGTTTTGCTAGAACGAAGCCAGGCCCGACAAAGGGCTGGTGGATGTGAAAAGCGACATCCACCCTACCTGTCAGTCCGTAGCTTCGCCCCCTTCGATCACCTCAAGGGCGCATCGGAATTGTCGGCCCCAGGTAGGCATTCGCCTGCTGGATGTCGTCCTCACCCAGTGAGCCCACCGACGAAGCCAGGCGCAGGCGCGACAGCAGATATCGCAACTTGGCCTCCAACAGGTCACGGCGGGCGATGAAGGCCTGCTCCTCGGCATTGAGGATGTCCAGGTTGGTACTGGTGCCCGCCTGGAAGCCCTTGCGCGCCGAGTCCTGCGCCCGTTCGCTGGACACCACTGCGGTCTCCAGTGCGCGCACCCGCTGCTCGCCGCTCTGCACACCGCGAAACTCACGAGTAGTGCCCGACAGCACTTCCTCGCGGCTGGAGTTCAACTGGTCGTTGGCCAGCTCGCGGTTGGCAGACGCCTGACGCACCTGGGCGCTGGTGGCGCCGCCGGCGAAGATCGGCATGCGGAACTCCACGCCCACCGAACCGTACTTGTTCGTCTGGTCCTGGGTAGAGACCGAATCGCTTTCCGAATCGTTGTAGGCCGCGACGAAGTCCAGGGTCGGCCAGTGCCCGGCCCTGGCCCGGCTCACTTCTTCATCGGCGATGTCCAGACTGCGGCTACGGGCAATGATGGTCGGGTTATTGGCCCGTGCGTCGTTGATCCAGTCCTGCAGGCTTGGGGGCTCCAATGGTGGCGTAGGGAACTCGGTACGCAAGGTGGACATCTGCTCCGGCAGCACGCCAAGCAGTTCCTGCAGCAGGCGCCGTGCCACCAGCAGGTTGTCCTCGGCTTCGATCAGCTCCGCCTGGGCCAGGTCGCGCCGAGCGGACGCCTGATCGACATCGATCACCGTCCCGTCACCCAGCTCGTAGCGTCGTTTGGCGGCCATCACCTGGTTCTCCAGGTTCTTCAGCTTGGCGTTGGCCAGGTCGATGGTTTCCAGCGCTAGCAGCACGGCGAAGTAGCGGCTAGCCAGACTGACTGCCGATTCCTGCGTCTTGGCATCGAACACTGCGTCACTGAACAGGGTGCGTTGCTTGCCTTGGCGGAACTCCGCCATCCGCTGCTTGTTGAACAGCGGTTGGCGCAGCTCCACCACCGCCCCCCTTGAGTCGTACTCCAGGTCGCTCTCCACGGAGCTACCGAAGACATTGTCCTGTTCGCTGGTCCCGTCCACCCGTTTCCAGTAGACGGTGCTACTGATGTTCGGCAGCAGGCCGGCCTTGCCCAGTTCCTTGTATTCCTGGCCGGCCTGGCGTTCGTGCACCGAGGCCAGGTAGGTCGGCCCCTGATTCTGGTAAACGTTCCAAGCTTCGCTGAGGTCCATGGCCGTCGCAGGCAGGGCGACGGCTCCGAGAAAACCGGCTAGAGCCTTCCGGAGTCTCATTTTACTGCTCCTTGAATGCACTTCCGACGCGGCCCAGCAGGGGTTTCATCAAGTAACTCATCAGGCTGCGCTCGCCGGTCTTAATGGTCACGGTGGCCGGCATACCTGCCCGGATATTGTTAGGCCCGAGCAGCTTCATGCCTTCCTCGGTCACTTCCACCTGCGTCAAGTAATAGGGCTGTTTGCTGGCTTCGTCCACCAGACGGTCGGCCGCGACCGTCATCACCCGACCGGGAATGTTGGGTGTCTGCGCATGGTTGAAGGCCGGGAAGGTGATATCCACAGGCAGTCCCGGCACCATCTTGTCGATAGCCTGTACCGGCACCTGGGCATCCACCTGCAGGGGTTCCTTGTCCGGCACCACGTCCATGATCCGCTCACCGGGCTGGATGACACCACCGACGGTGGCGACGTTCAGGCCCAGGACGATGCCGTCGATGGAGGAACGGATCACAGTGTTTTCCACCTGGTAATCCACCGAACGCAGGCGTTCGCCCAAGGAAGTGGTTTCCTTCTGTACATCGGTCAACTGCGACTCCACTTCCTTCTGGAAATCCTGCTCCCGCTGGAGAATGCGCAGTTTGAGTTCGGCGATCTGGTTCCGGGTGCGGCCGATGTCCGCGATGTTCTGCGCCATGGAGCCGTTCAGTTCCGAGGCACTGCGTTCCAGTTCGAGCATACGGTTACGCGGGATGTAGCCTTCCGCGGCGAGGCTGCGCACACCTTCCAGCTCCTGCCCCAGCAGGCTCGACTGGCTGGCGCGGGTGGCTTGCACCTGGCGCAGCCCCTTGAGTTGCTCTTCGGCGCCATTGAGGTTCTCGTGCAGGATGCTGATCTCGCCCAACAAGGCCTTGCGCCTGGTGTGGAAAAGCCGTTGCTGCAAGGCTATTGCCTCCTGCAGGCGCGGGTCGCCAGCAAAACGCTCCAGCAGGTCCGGTGTGAAGGTCACCGAATCAGCGCCATCACGCTCGGCGGACAGGCGATCTTCCACCGTCTTGGCCACGATGTACTGGGAGCTCAGGGCACCCTGCTCGGCGATCGCCTGGGTCGGGTCCAGACGCACCAACTCCTGGCCGGCGCGCACCTTGTCGCCCTCGCGTACCAGGATGGAGTCCACCGTGCCGCCGGTGAGGTGCTGGACGGTCTTGCGGGCATTGGTGACGTTGACCGTGGCATTGGCCACTACGCCAGCATCCAGGGGAGCCAGCACGGCCCAGACCAGGAAGCCGCCGAAGCCAGCCAGCACCATCCAGATGCCCCAACGGGCCGGGCGGGTGTCATCCATGTCCACCTGTATCGGTTGTTCGACCCGTACCAGGGCCTTGCTTTCGCTTGCCGCTTGCATGATCGATTACTCCTTTGCCCGCATCGAGGCCAGGTTGGGCGTGCCCACAGAGGGCATGACGCTGGCCTGGCGCAGCGCTGCGAACACCTCGTCGCGAGGACCGAACAACTGCATGCCGCCATCGCGCAGCAGCAGGACCTTGTCCACCGTGCTGAGCACGCTGGGGCGGTGGGAAATCAGGATCAGTGTCTTGCCGCGCTTCTTCAGGTCGAGGATGGCTTCCACCAGCGCCGCCTCGCCCAGGTCGTCGAGGTTGGCGTTGGGCTCGTCGAGCACGATCAACGAAGGGTCGCCATAGATGGCACGGGCCAGGGCGATGCGCTGTTTCTGCCCACCGGACAGCGGGCTGCCGTCTATCCCCAACGGCGTGTCGTAGCCCTTCTCGAAGTGCAGGATCATCTCGTGCACCCCGGCACGCTTGGCCGCGAGTATCACTTCTTCGCTGTTCAGCTCGCCAAAGCGGGCGATGTTGTCGGCAATCGTGCCCTCGAACAGCTCCACGTCCTGCGGCAGATAACCGATCCAGGGGCCCAGTTCTTCTTTGTTCCACTGGTAGATGTCAGCACCGTCCAGGCGCACCTTGCCCGACTGCGCCGGCCAGACACCCACCAGCAGGCGGGCCAGGGTGGACTTGCCAGCAGCCGACGGCCCGATGATGCCCAAGGCCTCGCCAGGCGAAAGGCTGAAATTGATCCCACGCAGGATGGTCGATACGCCGCCTGGTGCCGCCGACATGGCCTGTTCCACCGACAGCGCGCCCAGGGGCTTGGGCAGCGCCATGGCGTCCTTGCGTGCGGGGAAGTCCTGCAGCAGTTTGGACAGGCGCTCCCAGGAAGTGCGGGCAGACAGCAATTGCTTCCATACCCCGATGGCCTGTTCCACCGGCGCCATGGCACGACCGCTGAGGACCGAACTGGCAATCATCATGCCTGCCGTGATCTCTCCCTTGATCGCCAGCAACGCGCCAGCGCCGAGGATCAGCGATTGCAGGGTGATGCGCACGAAACGGCTGGCGCCGTTGATGTAGGCGGCGCGGTCAGAGGCCAGGGTCTGTTTCTCGAGAATGCGTTGATGGTTGCCGTACCAGCGTTCGCGGATCGCCGGCAGCATCCCCATGGCTTCGATCACTTCGGTGTTGCGCAGGTTGTTGTTGGCGAAGGAGCCAGACGCCATCGACGCCTGGTTGGCCTCCGCCAACGGGCCACGGGTTATCACCTCGGTGAGCAGAGCCAGGCCGAACAGGATGACCGAACCGACCAGCGTGATAATGCCCAGCAGCGGGTGCACGAGGAAGATCACCAGCAGATAGATGGGTGTCCAGGGGGCATCGAAGAAGGCGAACAGGCCGTTGCCAGTGAGGAACTGGCGGACCATGGACAGATCCTGCAGGGCCTGGGCCGGATTGCCGCCGGCGCGGCGCAGGTTGCGTTCGAAGGAGGCATTGAAGATGCGCTTGTTCAGGCTCATGTCCAGTCGGTTGCCAAGGCGAATCAGCACGGTCGAGCGCACCACCTCCAGCAACGACATGAGCACGTAGAGCCCAAGCATCAGGACCGTCAACATCAACAGGGTGGTGACGTTGCTGCTCGCCAGCACGCGGTCGTAGACCTGCAGCATGTAGAGGGCGGGCGCCAGCATCATCAGGTTGATAACCCCGCTGAAACCGCCAACGACATAGAACGTGCGGCGCAAGCGGTTCAGGGCTTCGGACAACTCGGTACGGGGCTGCGAGAAATTCTTCATCTCGGCGATCCACTGGCTGAGTGATGGGTTAGGCGATGGTCCGGTCGCCTTCTTATAGTTCGAGCCCCTGGAGCGAAACGGCGCTGCCCCCACAGAAGCCTACAGACATCCTTAGCCAAGTCTCATGCTGGCCGCCAGTGACGGACCCCACCTGCCGGACGGCTGCGGGATTAACCCCGACCAGCGACACCAGCGGACGGATGAGAGAATTTCGTATTAACCCTGAAAGCACCGTTCCAGACGGCGTGCAGCCTGATTCTCGAGAAGAATGAAGACGCCTGGAGGCGAGTTGGCGAGCCGAATTGGCGCCGGATAAATGACACACCCATCGGATACCGGGAAAGAGGCCGCACCGATTCCGCGTGAACCGAACGCCTCCATCCACCCTTCCGCGCGGTCACAGCGCGCAGGTGGAGCGGGTGGAGCCTGATGCGTCGCAGTAAGCGGCGCTTCAGCGGTTCGTCGACGAATTCGCCCCCACAGCCGACACACGGTCCAGGAAGAGGACTGAAGCGTTGCAACCGAGCGTCACGCCGTCCTGACCCGTAGCGCCGGGCTGAAATTCAGCATATCCATCAGGCTATCCACCAGGTTCTCCGCCTCGCCGGCCAGGGAAAATCCGTCCGGCACCAGCAGCCAGTTGGTCTGGATGCCTTCCATGTACGCATGCACGCTGATGGCGGCACGGCGGCAGTCCAGGTTGGCGGGTAGCTGGCCACGACTCACCGCATTGCGCAGGGCCTTGGTGATGCGCAAGTCGCACTCGGCACTCTGGTCCTGCATCTTCTGCCGCAAGTCACCCAGCTCTTCGGTGTACTCCACCTTGTGCCGCAGGATCTCGTGGATGCGCCGGCTCTGCGGGTCGAGTTCCACGCGCTTGAGCAAGCGCACCAGCAACTGGTGCATGCGTCCCAGGGGATCGGGCTCGTCTTCGCTCTCGCTGGCGCGGGCCAGTTCCTCCAGGGGCATGTGGATTCGCTCCAGCATGGCCTGGAACAGATCGGTCTTGTTCTCGAAATGCCAATAGATGGCACCGCGGCTCACTCCGGCGGCAGCAGCAATCTCAGCCAGCGAGGCGCGGGAAACCCCCTTCTCGTGAAATACCCGCTCGGTGGCGTCGAGTATCTGCACGCGGGTTTCTTCGGCTTCCTCTTTGGTACGTCTGGCCATTCGCCACTGGGACCTATCTGATTGCTGACAAAGGAAAAATCATCATTCCGCCGAAATAATTTCTGACACCGGCTCTGGAAGATTCGATTTACAAACATTCACGCATGTAAGTATATTCGTACACCTCTGTAAGAATCCAGAACCCGCCTTGCGCCCGGCCCTCCCCCAGGGCCGCATCCCAGAAACAATGAGGTCCCTTCAGATGCCCATGAAGCCAGCCTTTGCCGCCTTGGTTTCCGCCATCGCTCTGGCCACACTCGCCCTGACCGGCTGTCAGGAAGCCTCGGCTCCCCCGCCCGCCGAGACGCCCAAGGTTGGCGTCGTCACCCTCCAGCCCCAGAGCTTCACCCTGACCACCGAACTCCCAGGCCGCACCGCAGCATTCCGCATTGCCGAAGTGCGTCCGCAGGTGGACGGCATCATCCAGAAGCGCCTGTTCGCCGAAGGCAGCGAGGTCAAGGCCGGGCAGCAGCTCTACCAGATCGACCCGTCCGTCTACTCCGCCACTTACAAAAGCGCCCAGGCCAGCCTGGCGTCGGCGCAGTCGCTGGCGGATCGCTACAAGGATCTGGTCAGCGACCAGGCCGTGAGCAAGCAGGCCTATGACGAATCCCAGGCTGCCCGCCTGCAGGCCGAGGCCGCGCTGGAGAAAGCGAAGATCGACCTGCGCTACACCAAGGTGCTGGCACCGATTTCCGGACGCGTCGGCCGCTCGACGGTCACCGAAGGTGCCCTGGTGAATAACGGCCAGACACTGGCCATGGCCACCATCCAGCAGCTCGACCCGATCTACGTTGACGTCACCCAGTCCACCAAGGACCTCCTGCGCCTGCGGCGAGAGATGGCTGAAGGTCAGCTGGAAAAGGCCGGGGGCAATGGCGCAAAAGTTTCATTGCTGCTCGAAGACGGCAGCGAGTACCCGCACAAGGGCAGCCTGGAGTTCTCCGAAGTCTCGGTGGACGAAGGCACTGGCTCGGTGACCCTGCGCGCGGTCTTCCCCAACCCGGAACACACCCTGCTGCCGGGCATGTTCGTCCACGCCCGCCTGGGCTCGGCGGTGAAGCAACAAGCCATCCTTGCGCCGCAGCAAGGCGTGACCCGCGACCTCAAGGGCCAGGCCACCGCGCTGGTGGTGAACGCCGAGAACAAGGTCGAACTGCGCCAACTGAAAGCAGAGCGCACCGTCGGTGACCGCTGGCTGGTCAGCGAAGGCCTGAACCCGGGCGACCGCCTGATCACCGAAGGCCTGCAGTTCGTGCGCCCGGGCGTCGAAGTGAATGCCGCGCCGGCGACCAATGTGGCTGCCCAGCAGCCCGCGGGTGACAACCTGGCCAAGAGCCACTGAGGAGCCCATAGATGTCGAGATTCTTCATCGATCGCCCGATCTTCGCCTGGGTGATCGCGCTGGTGATCATGCTCGCCGGCGGTCTGTCCATCCTCAAGTTGCCGATCAACCAGTACCCCAGCATCGCCGCGCCTGCGGTGGGCATCCAGGTCAGCTACCCCGGTGCCTCGGCGCAGACGGTGCAGGACACCGTGGTGCAGATCATCGAGCAGCAGCTCAATGGCATCGACGGCTTGCGCTACATCTCGTCGGAGAGCAACTCCGACGGCAGCATGAGCATCACCGCCACCTTCGAGCAGGGCACCAACCCTGACATTGCCCAGGTGCAGGTACAGAACAAGCTCCAGCTAGCCACCCCGCTGCTGCCGCAAGAAGTGCAGCAACAGGGTATCCGCGTGACCAAGGCGGTGAAGAACTTCCTGCTGGTCATCGGCGTCGTCTCCGAAGACGGCAGCATGGACAAGAACGACCTGGCCAACTACATCGTCTCCAACATCCAGGACCCGATCTCACGGACCAAGGGCGTCGGTGACTTCCAGGTATTCGGTGCCCAGTACGCCATGCGCATCTGGCTGGACCCGGCGCGCCTGAACAACTACCAGTTGACCCCGGTAGACGTGAAGACCGCCATCCAGGCGCAGAACGTGCAAATCTCCTCCGGCCAGCTCGGCGGCCTGCCCGCCTCCCCCGGGACCCAGCTGAACGCCACCATCATCGGCAAGACCCGCCTGCAGACTCCCGAGCAGTTCGGCAACATCCTGCTGAAGGTGAACCGCGACGGCTCCCAGGTGCGCCTGCAGGACGTGGCGAAGATCGAACTGGGTGGCGAGAACTACAGCATCAGCGCCCAGTTCAACGGCAAGCCCGCCTCCGGCATGGCCATCAAGCTGGCCACCGGCGCCAACGCCCTGGATACCGCCAAGGCGATCCGCGCCACCATCAATGAGCTGGAACCCTTCTTCCCCGCCGGGATGAAAGTGGTCTTCCCCTACGACACCACCCCCGTGGTTTCCGCCTCCATCGAAGGCGTTATCCACACCCTGGGCGAAGCCATCGTCCTGGTGTTCCTGGTGATGTTCCTGTTCCTGCAGAACTTCCGCGCCACCATCATTCCAACCCTGGCCGTGCCCGTGGTCCTGCTGGGCACCTTCGGCGTGCTGGCGATGTTCGGTTTCACCATCAACACCCTGACCATGTTCGCCATGGTGCTCGCCATCGGCTTGCTGGTGGACGATGCGATCGTGGTGGTGGAAAACGTCGAGCGGGTGATGGCCGAGGAAGGCCTGTCGCCGTTGGAGGCCACCCGCAAATCCATGGGCCAGATCCAGGGCGCACTGGTGGGCATTGCCCTGGTGCTCTCGGCCGTGTTCCTGCCGATGGCCTTCTTCGGTGGTTCCACCGGCGTGATCTACCGGCAGTTCTCCATCACCATCGTCTCGGCCATGGCCCTGTCGGTGCTGGTGGCGTTGATCTTCACCCCGGCCCTCTGCGCCACCCTGCTCAAGCCCATCGACAAGGGCCACCATGAGAAGCGCGGCTTCTTCGGCTGGTTCAACCGCAGCTTCGACCGCAGCGTGCAGAGCTACGAGCGTGGCGTGCGCGGCATCCTCAAGCGCAAGGCGCCCTACCTGCTGCTCTACGTGGTGATCCTCATCGCCATGGGCTGGCTGTTCACCCGCATTCCCACCGCCTTCCTCCCCGAGGAAGACCAGGGCGTGCTCTTCGCCCAGGTGCAGACGCCGTCCGGCGCCAGTGCCGAGCGTACCCAGGTGGTCGTGGACCAGATGCGCGAATACCTGCTGGAGAATGAGAAGGACACCGTGAAATCCGTGTTCACCGTGACCGGATTCAACTTCGCCGGCCGTGGCCAGAGCTCGGGCATGGCTTTCATCATGCTCAAACCGTGGGAAGAGCGCACCGCCGAAGGCCAGAGCGTGTTCGACCTGGCCCAGCGCGCGCAGCAGCACTTCTTCAGCTTCCGCGACGCGATGGTCTTCGCCTTCGCCCCGCCGGCAGTGATGGAACTGGGTAACGCCACCGGCTTCAACTTCTTCCTGCAGGACCGTGCAGGTGTCGGCCATGAAGCGCTGAACGCCGCCCGTGACCAGTTCCTCGAACTGGCGGCGAAGAACCCGGTGCTCAACCGCGTGCGCGCCAACGGTCTGCGCGACGAGCCCCAGTACCAGTTGCTGATCGACGACGAGAAGGCCCGTGCCCACGGCATCTCCCTCTCCGACATCAACAACACCGTCTCCATCGCCTGGGGCGCCAGCTACGTCAATGACTTCATCGACCGTGGCCGGGTGAAGAAGGTCTACCTGCAGGGTGAACCCGAAGCCCGAATGAACCCGGAAGACCTGAACAAGTGGTTCGTACGCAACGATGAGGGCCAGATGGTGCCGTTCAGTGCCTTCGCCAGCGGCGAATGGACCTACGGCGCACCCAAGCTGGCCCGTTACAACGGTGTGCCGGCGGTGGAAATCCTCGGCGAGGCGGCTCCGGGCCACAGCTCGGGTGAAGCCATGGCTGCGGTGGAAGAAATCGCCAAGCAGTTGCCAGCCGGCGTCGGCTACTCCTGGACCGGCCTCTCCTACGAGGAACGCCTGTCCGGTGCCCAGGCCCCGGCGCTCTACGCCCTGTCGCTGCTGGTGGTGTTCCTCTGCCTCGCGGCGCTGTACGAGAGCTGGTCGATCCCGTTCTCGGTGATGCTGGTGGTTCCGCTTGGCGTCATCGGTGCGCTGATGTTCACCAGCATGCGCGGCTTGTCCAACGACGTGTTCTTCCAGGTCGGCCTGCTCACCACCATCGGCCTCTCGGCGAAGAACGCGATCCTGATCGTCGAGTTCGCCAAGGAGCTGCACGAACAGGGCAAGAGCCTGTTCGATGCCGCCGTGGAAGCCTGCCGCATGCGCCTGCGCCCGATCATCATGACCTCGCTGGCGTTCATCCTCGGCGTGGTGCCCCTGGCCATCTCCAACGGCGCTGGTTCCGGCAGCCAGCACGCCATTGGTACCGGCGTGATCGGCGGCATGCTCACCGCCACCGTCCTGGCCATCTTCTGGGTGCCGCTGTTCTACGTGCTGGTCTGTTCGCTGTTCAAAGACAAGGCGAGCAAGGCCGCGATCAAGAAGGAGGCCCTGCAGTGAGGCGTTCCCTGATTTCCCTGGCCATCGCCGCGACCCTGCTCGGTGGCTGCTCCATGATTCCCGATTACCTGCGCCCGGAGGCGCCCGTGGACAATGCCTGGCCCCAAGGCGAGGCGTACAGCCAGGGCGAGGCCCAGGTGAACACCGCCGCTGCCGACCTCGACTGGCGCGAGTTCTTCCAGGACCCGGCGCTGCACCAACTGGTGCAGCTCGCCCTGGACAACAACCGTGACCTGCGCACCGCCGCGCTGAACGTCGAGGCCTACCGCGCGCTCTACCGCATCCAGCGTTCGGAGCTGTTCCCCAGCGTTTCGGCCGACGGCACCGGTACTCGCCAGCGCCTCCCCGGCTCCCTGAGCGAGAGTGGCCAGGCCACCACCAGCGGCCAGTACAGCGCCACCCTCGGCGCCAGCGCCTGGGAGCTGGACTTCTTCGGCCGCCTGCGCAGCCTGAACGAACAGTCCCTGGAACAGTACTTCGCCACAGAGCAGGCGCGCCGCAGTACCCAGATAAGCCTGGTGGCCTCTGTGGCCACCGCCTATCTCGACTGGCAAGCCGACCAGGCCCTGCTGCAACTGACTCGGGACACCCTCAAGACCTACCAGGAAAGCTACGCCCTTACCCAGCGCAGCTTCGACGTGGGGGTTGCCGACGCCCTGGCCCTGAGCCAGGCGCGAACCGCCGTGGAAAGTGCCCAGGTCAGCCTGGCGCAGTACACCCGCCTGGTGGCCCAGGACCGCAATGCCCTGGCGCAACTGGTGGGCACCGGCCTGCCGGCGGACCTGCCCAAAGGCCTGGCGCTGGACGCGGACCTGCTCGCCGAAGTACCGCCGGGCCTGCCGTCCGACTTGCTGCAGCGTCGGCCGGACGTGGTCCAGGCCGAGCACCTGCTCAAATCGGCCAACGCCAACATCGGCGCGGCACGCGCGGCGTTCTTTCCCAGCGTCAGCCTGACCGCCAACGCCGGCAGCATGAGCAACGAGCTCTCCGGGCTGTTCGACGCCGGCTCCGGCAGCTGGCTGTTCCAGCCGAGCATCAGCCTGCCGATCTTCAACGCCGGCCGCTTGAAGGCGAACCTCGATTACACCGAGCTGCAGAAGGACATTCAGGTGGCGCAGTACGAGAAGGCCATCCAGGTCGCCTTCCAGGAAGTTTCCGACGGCCTCGCGGCGCGCACGACCTACCAACAGCAGCTCGGCGCCCAGCGCGCCCTGGTGAAAACCACCGAGGAGTACTACCGCCTCGCCGAGCGCCGCTACCGCACCGGCGTCGACAGCTACCTGACCCTGCTGGACGCCCAGCGCCAGCTGTTCAGCGCCCGCCAGCAACTGATCGGTGACCGCCTCAACCAGCTCGCCAGCGAAGTGAACCTGTACAAGGCCCTCGGCGGCGGTTGGAAAGAACAGGGAGAAAGCTCCCCGAACGCTTGATCCGCGACTCCCCTATCCTCAGGGACGAGGAATCCACGCGGCGCCCCCGCGATGCTTGGCGGGGGCGTACTTTTTCCGCCCATCGCAGCCTGCCACAACCACCCCGATGCCCTGCAACAGGGCACCCAAAAACGGGCATGAAATTCGGAAAACTCCATGCCATTCATTGGCTTGCCTGTGCCCGTCGGTCCATTTCCTTGCCATCGGTCAGGCCACCGCCACGCGCTGTAACAATGGCCGATCCTGTTCATCCAACTCGTGGGGAGGCGAGTGGGCAACAAGAGGAAACGACGATGAAATCGACATTCAGCACGACCACCCTCAGCGGCCTTTTCCTGGCCCTGGCGGTGACAACGGGATCGGGTACGGTCCTCGCGGAGAATGGAAGCGACCGCCTGGACGAGTACCGGATACGCAACCAGCAACTGCTGCAGATGAGGGAGGATTCCAGCGAGAGCTTTACCCGGATGGTCGAGGAACAGCCGACCGCAGCTGGCCAGTCTTATGAGGATGAAGGCATGCGCTCCGATGAGCGACAAAAGCCGAAGTATCAGTCGTTGATCCACCAACAGAGGGTCGAATACGGGAAGTAACCCCGTAATGACCGCCCGTCGGGTGCGCGCCCAAACCTACGCGCCCGTCGGGCAGACAGTTAGCGAAGTTTCCGACAACCGGCCAGAAACGCCGGACCTCGCCCCAGAGCCATTGGGCCGCTCCCGGAACTTCGCCAACTCTGCCGTGCGTCTCCTGCTGCTTGCAGCGCCACATGTACTGACCCTAGTGTTCCCACATCCTCGAACCGGCGGAGGGCATTTCCTTTTCCGGTGATTCGCTCAACGGATTGATCCACCGCAGAACCCGGCTCCGGCCGCTTTCCACTGGAGAGTCAACCCGTTGCAGAAGCCCGTCTCACGCCGCTTCGGCGTACCCCTTTCCTGGCAATTGCTGGCAGTCACCCTTTTCAGCGGCAGCCTGCTGCTCGGCACTGGCGATGCCAACGCCGCCTGGAGCGTCGATCCGGTGCTGCGCAAGGCGGAAAAGCGCTACGGCCGAAGCGGCCCGGCCAAGGACCGTCTCCAGGCGTGGCACGACCTGCTGGAAGGCGGTCGTCGATTGGCCGAACGGCAACAGCTGCAGGCGGTCAACCGCGAGATCAACCGCCAAGTACGCTTCAGCGACGACACTGCACTCTGGCAGCGCCGCGACTACTGGGCCACTCCCGTGGAAACCCTGGCCAAGGGCGCCGGCGACTGCGAGGACTTCGCCCTCGCCAAGTACTTCACCCTGCTGCAACTGGGCATCGCCCCGGACAAGCTGCGCATCACCTACGCGCGCGCGCTGGAGCTGAACCAGGCGCATATGGTGGTGACCTACTACGAAACCCCTGATGCCGAACCCCTGGTGCTGGACAACCTGGTCGACGACATCCTCCCCGCCTCCCGCCGTACGGACCTGGCCTTGCGCTACGCCTTCGACACCCAGGGCCTCTACGCAGTGAATGGCCGTGCGTTCAAACGCGTCGGCAGCACCACCGAACTGCCGTTCTGGCAAGGCCTGCTGGCGCGAATGGAGAAGGAAGGCTTCACGCTCTGAGCCGTGTGGCCTCGGCATCCTTCCTGGTCAGGACGAACTCAACTGACTTCCACCATCCTGCGCAACGCATCCTTGGTGACCTTGCCCGCCGCGTTCAGCGGCATGGCCTCCACCACCTGCGCGCGACGCGGCACCTTGTAGTTGGCCATCTGCTCGCGGCACCAGGCGAGGAAGTCACAGGTATCCACGTGCTGCCCGGCAGCCGGCAGCAGGAAGGCCATGGCCACTTCCCCCAGGCGCTCGTCGGGGATACCGATCACCGCTGCCTGGGCGATGCCCGGATAACGCAGGATGACCTGCTCGATCTCCGCCGGGTACACGTTGAAGCCACCCGTGATGAACATGTCCTTGATGCGGTCGGTGATCCGCAGGTAACCGTCCTCGTCCAGTACCCCGATATCCCCGGTGTGCAGCCAGCCCTCGGCATCGATGGCTTCGGCCGTAGCCTCGGGGTCATTGAAGTAGCCCTGCATCAGGTTGTAGCCCCGTACCAGCAATTCCCCCGGTTGGCCCGGCGGCACCGGCTGGCCGGTGCCGTCCACGCAGCGCACTTCCACATCCGGAAAGGCACGGCCCGAGGTGGTCGCCACCCGTTCCGCCGAGTCTCCCGGCCGGCAGATCGTGACGAAACCACAGGCTTCGGTCAGGCCATAGGCGGTGACAATGGTTTCGAAACCCAGCTCGCACCCCATGCGCCGCACCATCTCCACCGGCACCGAGGCAGCTCCGGTCACCGCTACCCGCAGGCTGGACAGGTCATAACGCTCACGCTCGGGGAAAGCCAGGATCGATTGGTACAACGTCGGTGGGCCGGGCAGTACGCTGACCCGCTCGCGAGCAATGCGCTCCAGCATTGCCGGCACGTCGAACACTTGCTGCGGCAGGATGCAGCAGCCGCGCATCAACGCCGCCAGCCAGCCGGCCTTGTAGCCGAAGCTGTGGAAGAACGGGTTCACGATCAGGTAACGATCACCGGGACGCAAACCGACCATCGTGCTCCAGTCGCGGACGATACGCAGGTTCTGGCCGTGCCCCGTCATCACGCCCTTGGGTTTGCCGGTGGTGCCTGAGGTGAACAGCAGGTCGGACAGGCTGTGCTGACCAACCTGGCTTTCGCGCACCGCCAGTTCCGCCGGAGAAACCTCCTCGGCGAGCTCCATGAAGGCGTCCCAGCTCACGCAGCCCTCGGCCATGCCACGCAGA
Organism: Pseudomonas sp. D(2018); assembly: GCF_005502555.1. NCBI lineage: Bacteria > Pseudomonadati > Pseudomonadota > Gammaproteobacteria > Pseudomonadales > Pseudomonadaceae > Pseudomonas > Pseudomonas sp. D(2018). The sequence continues at coordinate 5,850 of NZ_SCOK01000025.1, read as the reverse complement.
CAGACCCGCGTACGCAAGGCCGGCAGCGCCTCACCGGCCAGCAATGCCGGGTAGTCCGTGCCGAGGAACTCTCCGATCACGAACAGCAGACTCGCGCCGCTCTCGCGCAGGATGAAGCCCGCCTCGGAGCCCTTCATCCGCGTGTTCAGCGGCACCAGCACCGCCCCCACGCTCTGCAGGGCGATGGCGGCGACTATCCATTCATGGATGTTCGGGGCCCAGATCGCCACGCGCTCACCGGACTGCACCTCCAGCGCCAACAAGGCGCGCGCGGCCTGACGGCGCAACTGGTCAAGCCGGTGATAGCTGATGCGGGTGCTGTCGTCCTCGATGGCCATGGACTCGCCGTAGCGCGTTGCCGCAGCGGCCAGCAGTTCAGGAATGGTCAGGGCGCTTTCCAGGTTTGGCATGGGCTTTTCTCGGGCGCGACGGGACAGCGGCCGGGTAACCCCGGCCGTGGTGAAGGCAAAGAAATCAGGCTTGTGGCGGTGCGAAGCGGCGACCGGCGGAGAAGCCGCCGTCGACACCGATCATCTGCCCGCTGACGAAGGACGCATCGTCCGAGGCGAGGAACAGCGCGACATTGGCCACCTCCTCCGGACGCCCCGCGCGGCACAGCATGTGCTGGGAGGCGAAGAAAGCGTGGAAGGCCTCCTGCTCCTTGACCATCTGGGTCATGGGGGTATCGATCAGTCCCGGGCAAAGGCCGTTGACGCGAATGTTGGCATGGCCGTAGTCGATAGCCAGGGAGCGGGTGAGCTGGCTGATGCCGCCCTTGGAGACGTTGTAGGCGGTGTTGTTGTCGCAGCCCTGCTCACCGAAGATCGAGCCGACGTTGACGATGGAGCCGCTCCTTTGCGCCAGCATCGGCACCAGGGCGTACTTGCTGGTGAGCATGCTGCCGGTCAGGTTGATGTCCAGCACCCGCTGCCATTCACTGGTGGGCGCGCTGGTGATGTTGCCCTGGCTGGCGACTCCGGCGGCGTTGACCAGCGCATCGATACGCCCGAAGCGGCGCACCACCTCTTCCATCACGGCCTGCACCCGCGCCTCGTCACGTACATCCAGGGCCATGAACAGCGGTGCCGGGATCGATCCCTCCAGGCTCGCCGCAACATCCGCACGGGGCTCCCCCACGTCCAGCCCGACTACCTGCGCACCCTCGGCAACGAAGCGCCGGACGCAAGCCAGACCAATACCCGATGCGGCGCCAGTGATGACCGCGACCTTGCTAGACAGACGTGCCATGGGAAACCTCATTACTTGTTCTTGGAATGGTTTTTTCAGCGAGTCTACAGAAACCGGTACGGTGGATGATCGTCCATTGGGACTACACCTGCAGGGAGGGTTTCACACGGATCAATGCGGCGGCGAATTCATTCGCAAAGAGCGGCGCAACTGCCCCCGCAGAGCCATCGGGCGAACCTTCGGTCCGCATGGCGATTTAAATCGCCCCCACAAAACCTCTCCCCCGGTTCAGACCCGGCAGGCTTGGTATCAAGCGCACCACCAATTTCCGCACCAAGAAAAAACCCGGCCGAAGCCGGGCGTAAAGGCACAGACATACACGCTCAATACCACCCGCGAGGGCGGTAGCCTCCGGCTGTCACCCCGGAAACTTCAGTTTCAGCCGCGCACTGCCTGGGCGGCCCTGGCACGCCAGGGTCCAGCCTTCGGCCAGCTCGGCGGGGCTGAGAATATCGTTGCGGGAGAGCACCACCTCGCCCTCCTCCACCTTGCACATGCAGGCGCCGCAGAAGCCCTCTTCGCAGGAATAGGGCGCATCGAGGCCGGCATTGCGCATGCTCTGCAACAGGGTCTCACCGGGTTGAACGGTCACTGGGTTAAGTTGGCCATCCAGCTCCACCAGAAGCTCCTCCACCGCCGCGCTGGCGGGTACCGGCATGACCGCCTGCGCATCCGCGTCGGGCGGTGAGACGAAGCGTTCGACATGAATGCGCTCACGCGCTTCTCCTCGCGCCAGCAACGCGCGCTCCACGGTATCCATGAACGGCCCCGGCCCACAGATGTAGAACTCCGCACCCGCATGGCCACGTACCAGTTGGTGCACCTCGCCTTCGCTGAGAAAGCCCTGCACCGAGTCCAGCACATGCACCACTTCCAGCTGCTCCACGTGGGCCTTGGCCAGCGCCTTCAGCTCGTCGCGGAAGATCACCGAAGCCTCGTCGCGATTGGCGTACACCAGCTTGATTCGACGCCGGGTGGTCTTCAGTGCCGACTTGAGAATGGAGAACACCGGGGTGATCCCCGAACCACCGCCGAACAGCATCAGGTCATGCTCGCCGGGGCGCAGGTGGAAGTGCCCGGCCGGCGGCAGCACCTCCAGCAAGTCGCCGGGGCCCACCTGGTCGTTGAACCAGTTGGACACCCGGCCGCCTTCCACCCGCTTGATGGTGACCTTGGGCAAGGCATCGCAATCCGGCGAGCTGGACATGGAATAGCAACGCGTCAGCCGCTTGCCACCGAGCATCACGCGAAAGCCGAGATACTGCCCCGCCTTGTAGCGGAAGCGTTCTTCCAGCCCTGCAGGAATCCGCAGCACCAAAGAACGGCTGTCGTGGGTTTCGGCGATTACCTCCGCCACTTCCAGGTGGAAGGCGCCGGAGTGTTGGGGTTCGATCACGAGAGGCTGCGCGCTGCCCATGGCCATCTCCGCGTTACAACAGGCCGCTGACGGTCTGCGCGTTGTCGATGCGCAGTTCACTGCCATTGATGAAGCGTGACTCGTCCGACGCCAGGAAGAGCACCAGATTGGCAATGTCGCGTGGGGCGCACATGCGATTTTTCGGGTTCTGGTCCAGCACGTCCTGCGGCACGTCCTGGAGACCGGTGAGGGGCTGGGTCATGGGGGTGTTGATACCGTCCGGGTGCACGCTGTTGCAACGGATGCGGTAACCCTGCTCCTTGCAGTGCAGCGCCACCGAGCGGGTCAGCGCTGCCACGGCTCCCTTGGAGGCGGAGTAGGCGCAGAAGGCCGGCATTCCGCCCAGCGCCGCCACCGAGGACATATTGATGATGGAACCGCCACCGCTGTCTTTCATCGCCGCGATAGCGTGCTTGCAGCCGAGGAAATAGCCATCGCTGTTGACCCGCTGGATCTTTTGCCAGAGCTCCAGGCTGGTGTCTTCGATGCTGGCCAGGGCCAGAATGCCGGCGTTGTTCACCAGCACATCGAGACGGCCAAAGGTTTCCAGGGTGAGCCTGATGACGTTCTGCCAGTCGGCTTCGCTGGAAATATCCTGGCGGATAAACAGCGCGTTCTCGCCAATCTCAGCGGCGACCTGGCGACCGGCCTCGTCATTGAGGTCGGTGAGCACCACCTTCGCCCCCTCTCTGGCCAACAGCAGTGCGTCCTCGCGCCCAGCCCCGCTGGCGGCGCCGGTGACAATGCAGACTTTGCCTTCGACTCGTTTCATTGTTGTTCTCCTTGGGAAGCTTTGGCAGCCCGAACCAGACCGGCCACGTGAGCGCCAACACGGCGCCCTGAGTAAACGCAGTCAGCGAGGGACAGACCGGATACGTAAAAGTTGGAGGCAACGCCAACCGCGTTGCGGCCGGCACTGAACAGACCGGAGACCGCCTGACCGTCGCGGTCCAGCACCTGGCCGCTGCGCTCGCAAACAGCCAGGCCGCCCAGGGTGATCACCGGACAGGGATAGAGCGTGCTGGTGAAGGACAGGTCCAGGGCATACCAGGGCCCCTCGTCCAGCGACGCGAGGAAACCGCGCGACTTGCCCAAGGCATCCTCGCGCAGGCCACGAGCGGCATCACCGTAGTCCGCCAGCGTCTGCTCCAGGGCTTCACGGGGCAGACCGACCCGTGCAGCCAACTGGCCGACGCTGTTGCCGCGCTTGGCATTGAACAGCAGGTTGAGCAGGGCCGGCAGGCGCTGGAAGGACCAGACCTTGCCCGGGCCGATCTGCGCGAACGCCTCGCGGAACAGCGCACGATTGATAATCAGGATCGCGCGGCCACCCTGTTCTTCCACCATGGCGTGGCCGAGCTTGGCGCCATAGACCTCTTCGTTGCAGTAGCGATACCCGGCGCCGTTGACGATCACCCCCTTGGCCCAGGCCAAGGGGGGATTGATGAAGCGCCAGGCGCTGACTTTTTCCATACGCTGCAGCGTACCGCCTGCGCTGTGACCCAAACGCATGCCGCTGCCGTTGCAGCCGCTGGTACCCAGCGGCAACCCACCGAGGTAGCGCGGCGCATGGACGGTGAGCATGGCGCGGTTGAACACGAATCCGCCGGCACTGAGCAGTACGCCGTGATGGGCACGGATCAGCCGCCGCTCCGCATGGGCCAGTTCAAGCCCACGCACCTTGCGCCGCAGGCGTTCGGCCAGGGCCGGTGCATAGGGGTGCAAGGCGTCGGTCCAGCGCGCCAGCCGTGCATGGCGTCGCGCGGCGCGGCTGCCCGCCGGAATTCCCCAGGCCTCGACACCGATAACCCGACCGGTGCCATCCAGCACCAGGCGACGTACCTCGCACTGAGTGCGCAGACGCACACCCTGGCGCAGGGCACTGGCCTTGAGCGGTGCGTACAGGTTGTAACCGGACATCCCGGAGCCCAGGGCACGGTGGCCACGCGGTGCGGGCCGGGCCGTAGCGGCATAGCTCGGCACGGCTTCGTTGCCGGAGTAATAGAGGAAGTACTGATCGCTCGGGTAGGAGGTTTTCATCGGCGGCACGCTGCCCTGGAAGGCGGCGCCTTGCCGCTCCAGCCAGGCCAGGTTGTCTCTACTGCGCTCGCAGAAATCCTGCAGCGTCTCGGCGGACACCGCGTCGCCCACTTCCTGGCACAGGTAATCGAACATCGCCTCGGACGAGTCGCTGACCCCCGCCTCGGCCTGTTGCGGAGTTCCACCGCCGGCATAGACCACGCCACCGCTGCGCGCCGTCGCGCCACCACCAGCGAAGCGATCCAACGCCAGCACGGAAGCTCCCTGGCCGCGGGCCTCCAGAGCAGCGCAGACGCCGGCGCCGCCAAAACCGACCACCAGCAGGTCGGTACTGTCATCCCAATTGAGCTCTGCAGCGTCAACCACCTGCAGCGGGTCTTCCGGGCTCTGCTCCATCACGGTCATGCGGCGTCCTCAGCAAGCAGCGGCCAAGGCCGGCGCAGTGGTGGTGTAGGCGCCGTCGAGGTAGACCAGCGGGCTGATCTCCGCGCTGTTGTGGATCGCCACAATCCGGCCGATGAAGATGGTGTGGGTGCCGTAGCTGAACTTGCCGTCCTGCTGGCAGAGAATCGCCGACTGGGCGTCGCCCAGGTAGGGAATGCCGCCTTCGCTGCTGCGCCAGTCGCCCCGCTGGAAGCGCGCCTCGCCCTTCACCGGGCCGCTGCACAGGTGCGACAGCTCCTCCTGCTCCAGCCCGAGGATGTTCACGCAGAAGTCCGCACCGGCATCCAGCACCCCGTGCAGCGACGCGCTCTGGTTTACGCAGATCAGCAACGACGGCGGCTCGGTCGACAGTGAATCCACCGCCGTGGCGGACATCGCGAAACGCTCCTGGCCGTTGCTGGTGGTGATGATGGTCACGGACTTGGCCAGACGACGCATCGCCTGGAGCATCGCGGCTTTCAGATCGGCCTGGCTCATCGCACTGCCCTCTTGTTGTGCTCAAGTGCTGCCGATTTTTCGCCAGCCCCGGCCGGGCAACATCGTCCGAGGGGACTAGTTGGATTGCCGGACATATGGTCCGTTTGAGGGATGTCCCGACCCTTGCCCGTTGTTTGAATGCCCGGCGATAGGTGGAAAAGCCTTCAACCGGAGAACAACAACATGCTCGACCACGACCTGATCCGCCAACGCCTGAAACAACG
>NZ_SCOK01000024.1:0-84532 GCF_005502555.1 Pseudomonas sp. D(2018) | reverse complement strand
GCCTGGGGGCGTCGGTCAGTGCCAGACCGAGCGGGTCTCCCAATCGCGGAACTGATCGGCGGGTATCGGCTGGCTGATCTTGTAGCCCTGGGCAATGTCGCAGCCGTACTGACCGAGCTGGTTGAGGGTCAACTGGTCTTCCACTCCTTCGGCCACCACCGTCAGGTCAAGGTTGTGGGCCAGTTCGATGATGGAGCGGACAATTTTCGCCGAGCCGTCGTTGCTGGTCATGTGGGTGACGAAGGACTGGTCGATCTTCAGCGAGTCCACCGGCAGCTTCTGCAGGTAGGCGAGGGACGAGTAGCCGGTGCCGAAGTCATCGATGGTCAGGTGCGCGTCCAGCTCCTTGAGCGCGGACAGGGTCTGCAGCGAGGCCACCGGGTCTTCCATCAGCGCGCTTTCGGTCAGTTCGAACTCGATCCAGTGGGGCTTTGCGCCCCAGGTGGCGAAGGAACCCTGGATGCGTTCCAGAAGCCGCGGGTCACGCAGGTCGTGGGCCGACAGGTTGACCGAGATCGGTCGCTCATCGCCCTCTTCATGCCAGGCATAGCGTTGGCCCAGGGCGGTATCCAGCACCCAGAGCGTCAGCGGGGTGATCAGCCCGGTGTTTTCCGCCAGGCGCACGAACTCGTCCGGCGGCAGCATACCGTGCTGCGGGTGGCGCCAGCGCACCAGGGCTTCGGTGCCGCAAACGCGGTTGCTGGCGATGTTGACCTTGGGTTGGTAGTAGAGCAGCAGCTCGTTGCGATCGATGGCGCGGCGCAGGTCGCCCATCAGCGTCAGGTGCTGGGCACATTCCTGGTCGAGTCCGCCCTGGAACACCGCGAAGCCGGCGTTGGAGCGCTTGGCCTGTTCCATGGCGCTGCCGGAACGGCGGATCAACGCCTCGGGCGCCGTGCCGTGGCCGGGGTAGAGCGCAATGCCGATGCTGGCCCGTGCTTCCAGATAGAGGCCGGACAGTTCCACCGGGTCGTACAGCGCCGTGAGTATCTGCTTGGCCAGTTGCGACGCCTGCTCGGCGCCGCTATTGGGCATGAGCACGGCGAACTCGCACTCACCCATGCGCGCCACGATGCGTTCGGCACCCACCACCTGTTTGAGGCGGGCGGCGATCTCGATCTGCAGGCGGTCGCCTTCGCGGTAGCCGAGGGTTTCGTTGATTTCCTGGTTGCGGGCGATCTCCAGCTGCAGCAGGCCGAAGGGGCGCCTTTCCTGGCGAGCGTTGACGATGGCGGTATCCAGCAACTCGCGCAGGCGTACGCGATTGGGCAAGCCGGTCAGGGTGTCTTCATAGGCCATCCTGCGGATCGTCGCTTCGGCTTCCATGGCGCGGGCGCGGGTACGCAGTGTGGTAATGCCAAAGCCCAGGTCATTCGCCATGGCGAGAAGCAGTTCCACTTCCGTCTCATCGAAGGCGTCGGCATGGGCCGCCATGATCACCAGCATGCCGATGAGGTGTTCCTCGGCCCGCAGGGGCAATGCCAGCGCCGCGGCGAAACCGTACTCGCGAGCTTCCTGGTGCAGCGCGGCGGCAGGGTCGTTGAGCAGGTCACGCATCACCAGCGGGTCGCCGGCCTGCAGGGCGGTTTCCAGCTGGCTGTGAAAACCGTCGTCATGGCCGCCCGCTCCCCAGCCCTGGCAGATGCCATTGGCAGCGTTGCAGGCCATCACTTTATAAGGGCGTGCCGGATCGTCCTGAAGGTAGTCGACCCAGGCCTGGCGATAGCCGCACTCGTCTACCAGCACCCGGCAAATCTCCGCCAGCAGCGGTGTTTCATCGTTGGCGTGGATCACCGCATGGTTGACCGCCACGCGGGTGGCCAGGGCTCGATTGAGGGCGTCGACCTGGAGCTCGGCCTGTCGACGCATGGCCTTGCCGCGCAAGGCCTGGAGTCCGAAAGCGAGGTCGTCGGCGGCCTCGCTGAGCAGTTCCAGTTCCCGCTCGCCGAAGGCATCCGGCTCCTGGGCGCAGATCGCCAGGGCACCGAAAACCTGGCCGTCCACCCGCAGGGGCAGGGACAGGACCGAGGCAATGCCGTGGGTGATGGCGCTTTCCCGCCATGGGCTGAGCCTGGGGTCGGTGAGGATATTGCGCGTGATGGTCGGGGTGCCGGTGCGGATGGCCGTGCCGGTGGTGCCGTGTCCGCGCTCACGGTCGGCCCAGGTGATGTTGAGAGACTCCACATAGGCCCGATCGAGCCCAACGTGGGCGAGGGGTGTCACCGACTGCGCTTCATCATGCTCAGCGCGGCCGACCCAGGCCATGCGGTAGCCGCCTTCCTCTATCACGACCCGGCAGATTTCCTGGAACAGGAAGCACGGGTCTTCGGCGCGCAACAAGGCGCGGTTGCAGCCGCTCAAGGTGCGCAGTGCGCGGTTCAGGTATTCGACTTCCTCGCTGGAAGCGCAATAGGCGGGCATGACCAACCTCCACCGAGTGGATGGGTGCGCTTCAAGTATAGAGGTCGAGGTCTTGCCGGACGGGAGACTGACGAGCAGCCTGGACAGACGGAACTGGGGGAGGGGAAAAGAAAAAGGCCACTCCGAAGAGTGGCCTTTCTTGAAACTGGTTGCGGGAGCTGGATTTGAACCAACGACCTTCGGGTTATGAGCCCGACGAGCTACCAGACTGCTCCATCCCGCGCCGGCAATTCTACAGTTCTGAAGAGGGCTGTCAAACGATTTCTTTCATTTAAATCAAATACTTAATTCAGCCCAAACGAAAAAGGCCACTCCGAAGAGTGGCCTTTCCTGAAACTGGTTGCGGGAGCTGGATTTGAACCAACGACCTTCGGGTTATGAGCCCGACGAGCTACCAGACTGCTCCATCCCGCGGTCGCCATTCTACATTTCTGCAGGGGGCTGTCAAACGGTTTCGCAGAAAAATTCTTTTTCCCTCAAATATTTAGCAATCCGGGAGGCTTTTCGGGCGGCGCGCACCAGTGCGCTAGAGCGCCTGGGGAGCGCGCTGGCCTGGCTGCGGTATCATCGCCTGCTACCGGAATTGCGCTCGCGCCACTGACCCTCATGCCGCAACGAAAAATCATCCACATTGACTGCGACTGCTTCTATGCCGCCATCGAGATGCGCGATGACCCGGCGTTGGCGGGCAAACCCCTGGCAGTTGGCGGCTCTCCGGACAAGCGCGGGGTCGTGGCGACCTGCAATTATGACGCGCGCGCCTACGGGGTGCGCTCGGCGATGCCGATGCGTACGGCGGTCAAGCTGTGTCCGGACCTGACCATCGTCCGGCCGCGGATGGATGTCTATAAAGGTGTCTCGCGGCAGATCCACCAGATTTTCCGCGACTACACCGAGATCATCGAGCCGCTGTCCCTGGACGAGGCCTACCTGGACGTCTCCGACAGCCCGCACTTCAATGGCAGCGCCACGCGCATCGCCCAGGAGATTCGCCGACGGGTGGCGGCGGAGCTGCACATCACGGTGTCCGCCGGCGTGGCACCGAACAAGTTCATCGCCAAGATCGCCAGTGACTGGCGCAAGCCTGACGGCCTGTACGTGGTGAAGCCGGACCAGGTGGATGAGTTCATTGCTGCGCTGCCGGTGAACATGTTGCACGGCGTAGGCAAGGTGACCGCGGAGAAGCTGGCGCGCCTCGGCGTGCGCACCTGCGCAGACCTGCGGGATTGGAACAAGCTGGCGCTGGCGCGGGAGTTTGGAAGCTTCGGCGAGCGGCTCTACAACCTGGCGCGGGGTCAGGATGATCGCATCGTGCAGGTCGATAACCGGCGGCAGTCCATCAGTGTGGAGAACACCTACGACCAGGATCTACCCAACCTGGACGCTTGCCTGGAGCGGCTGCCGGCCTTGCTGGACGAGCTGCGTGGACGCATGGCGCGACTGGACAGCACCTACAAGCCGGACAAACCCTTCGTGAAGCTGAAGTTCCATGACTTCACCCAGACGACGCTGGAGCAGGCTGGCGCCCGCCGTGATCTGGACAGCTATCGGCAGTTGCTCAGCGCGGCGTTTGCCCGGGGCGACAAGCCGGTGCGCTTGATCGGCGTGGGCGTGAGGTTGCAGGACCTGCGCGGTGCGCACGAGCAACTGAACCTGTTCTGATGCGCGACCTGCTGTTCTGCAGGGGCGAATTCATTCGCTATGTCTGCGTTAGCTGTTGCGAGAGATTTGCCATCGGGCCAAGTGCTTTGTAGGCGATGCAGGTGCTTGCAACATGTAATACAGACAGAACCAATTCATTCGCCAAGCAGGCCGAAGGTCTGCCCTTCGACGCCGCGAGGGGCAGCGATGCTGCCCTTGGCGAATGAATTCACCTCTACATGGAAAGGACGGAGCGGCAGGAGGCGATCAGCCTTCCACCGGCCACAGCCGGATCGGCTTGCCTTCGGCTGGCCACAGGCGCAGCTGGTCGATGGGAGAAATGTCCCAACGCTGGACCTTGCCCAGGGCGTCGAGGAAGCGCTGTTCCTGCTCCATCAGCGCGGGGGCGCACATCTTGCGGGTGCTGCCGGCGGCGCCGAAGGTCAGTTGGCCGCCTTCCAGGGTGTAGGACGCGAACCAGTGGTTACAGCCGGCATTGCCGTAGGCGCGGTTGTCGTCGCCCAGGGTGATGGTCAGGTGGCTACGGTCGATCAGCGGGCGTTCGCCGATCCATTCCACCTGGTATGTCGTGCCGGTCTCCAGCTGCGGGCGATCGGTCGCGCAACCGGCGAGGGTAGCGGCCAGTGCGGCCAGCAGCAGGGCTTTCTTGGTCATTCAGCGTCCTCCTGACGACAGTTCGGGCAGTAGTGCTTGCCAGCGTGGCTGCGCCAGCCCAGCTCGGCGATGCGCGCTTCGGCGGCCGGTGCCTGGGCCTGTTTGCCAAGGCCGCCGTCGACGGCGAACTCGAAGTCCAGGCGTGCGCCGCAGGCGTCGCAGTCTACATGCCAGTTGTGAATCGAAAGTTCCTTGAAGACCGGGCCCTTGGCTACCGCCAGCCATTGGCCGGGCGGGTTGATCAGGTGGCGGACCTTGTCCACGGACAGGCGCATGCTGAGGTCACGGCTGCCCTTGAGGGTCACCAGCAGGGTGTCGCCGGCTTGGATCGAGCCGCCAGTACCCGTGACCTGGTAGAGACCCGGTGAGAGGGCGCGGCATTCGTTCAGGGTGTGGGCGGGGTTGAGCAGGTTGTAACGGAAATCGTGTTCGGCCATAGGTCCTCCGGAAGCGCCGCGCATCCTATCACGGCCTAGGCGTCCACCTGATTGCATGGTCGCCCGGCGGCCCATGCGGTGATGTTGTCCAGGGTGGTGCGGGCGATGGCGGACAGGGCTTCGCGGGTGAGGAAGGCCTGGTGGGCGGTGACGATCACGTTGGGGAACGTGAGCAGCCGCGCGAGCACGTCATCCTGCAGGGGAAGGTCGGATCGGTCTTCGAAGAACAGGTTGGCTTCTTCTTCATACACATCCAGGCCGAGGTAGCCGAGCTGGCCGGACTTCAGTGCGTCGATCAGCGCCGGGGTGTCGACCAGGGCGCCGCGCCCGGTGTTGATCAGCATGGCGCCGCGTTTCATCTGCTCCAGGCTCTGGGCGTTCACCAGGTGGCGGGTGGCGTCGTTGAGCGGGCAGTGCAGGCTGATGATATCGCTGTTGGCGAGCAGTTCCGGCAGGTCGACGTAGATCGCCCCAAGGGCCTCGACGCTGGCATTGCGCTGCGGGTCGAAGGCCAGCAGGCCGCAGCCGAAGCCGGCCATGATTCGGGCAAAGGTGGCCCCTATCTGACCGGTACCCATGACGCCGACGGTCTTGCCCACCAGGTCGAAGCCGGTCAGCCCGTGAAGGGTGAAGTCGCCTTCGCGGGTACGGTTGTAGGCGCGGTGCAGGCGTCGGTTGAGGGCCAGGATCAGCGCCACTGCATGCTCGGCGACGGCGTGGGGAGAGTAGGCGGGTACCCGCACTACAGTCAGGCCGAGGCGTTTGGCGGCGGCCAGGTCCACGTGGTTGTAGCCGGCCGAACGCAACGCGATCAGTCGGGTGCCGCCGTTGGCCAGGCGCTCCAGCGCAGCAGCGGAGAGGTCGTCGTTGATGAAGGCGCAGACCACGTCGAACCCGTTGGCCAGGGCTGTGGTGTCGAGCGTCAGCCGCGCCTGCTGGAAGTGCAGTTCGAAAGTGGGGCAGGCGCCGAGGAAGCTTTCGCGGTCATAGGCCTGGCTGCTGAACAGAATGGTGCGCATGGGTTCTCCTTGAGTGTTCAGCAGCATAGCTGGCGGTTGGCCATTGCACGTGCCTTGGGTCAAGCCTCCAGTCGTGCCACCTCGGCCAGGCGGGCGATGGCCGCATCCAATTCTTCAAGGGCCTGCGGGGCAGCCGGGTCGTTTTGCTTGAGCAGCGTTTCGCTGCGCTGGCAGGCGGCGCGCAGTTGCGGTACGCCGCAGTAACGGGTTGCACCGTGCAGGCGGTGGACCCGCTCCAGAAGGCTGGTGCGATCGCCGCTGCGCGAGGCCTGCTGGATGGCTTCGCGGTCGGCGTCGAGGGAAGCCAGCAGCATGGACAGCATGTCGGCTGCCAGATCGGCCTTGCCGGCCGCCAGGCGCAGCCCTTCCTCCGGATCCAGTACCTCCAGGCCGTTGTCGTAATGGCTTTCTCTGCCCTGGCCCTGGCGTTGCGTCGGCTGACTGCCGAGGCTGAGGCCACTCCACTTGAGCACCACCTGGGCCAATTGGCGTTCGCCAATGGGTTTGGTCAGGTAGTCATCCATGCCGCCCTGGAGCAGGGCGCGCTTTTCGTTGGTCAGGGCATGAGCGGTCAGGGCGACGATGGGCACCGGATCGATGCGTTGCTCGCTCTCCCAGCGGCGAATCGCTTCGGTGGCCTGGGTGCCGTCCATGCCGGGCATCTGCACGTCCATCAGGACCAGGTCGAAGCGCTCGCGCTGCACCGCTTCCACGGCGGCGAAACCGCTGTCGACCGCTTGGACCTCAGCCCCCATGTCGCTCAGCAGGGTTTGCACCAGGAGGAGGTTGGCCGGGTTGTCGTCAACGCAGAGCAGCCTTGGCGCGCGGCTGTTGTTCGGTTGCGGCAGGTCGATGCGCGGAGGACGCGGGCTGACCAGGCCACTCAGGGCCTGTTGCAGCTTGAGGGTGCAAGCCGGTTTGGCCTGCAACTGGCTATGGGCTTCGGGCAGGGCTCGGTGATAAAGCACCTGCTCGGTGGTGGGGCAGAGCACCAGGCTCTTGCAGCCGAGCTGCTCCAGTTCCCAGGCCCGTTGGCTGAGCTGCTCTGGCGAGAGCGTCTGGACGTCCGCACCGATCACGGCGAGGCCGATGGGGCGGTTGCTCAGGCGGCGCGCGGCGACGTCGTCGACCAGGGTGTCGATGCTGGGGTAGTCCAGCACCTCCAGGCCGCAATCTTCCAACTGATGGTGCAGCGATTGGCGGGTCAGCTCCTGGGGTTCGAGCACCGCCACGCGGCGGCCGTCGAGACTGTGCTGGGTGGCGTCGTCGATCTCGTCCAGGGATTTGGGCAGGCTGAGGGTGATCCAGAACTCCGAGCCCACGCCGGGCGTACTGCTGACGCCGATCTCGCCGCCCATCTGTTCGATCAGGCGCTTGGAGATCACCAGGCCAAGACCGGTGCCGCCGGCCTGGCGGGAGAGGGAGTTGTCAGCCTGGGTGAAGGCCTGGAACAGGGCGCGCAAGTCCGCGTCGGTGAGGCCGATACCAGTGTCCTGCACGCTGATGCGCAGTTGCGCCAGTTCGTCATCGCTGTCGTCCTCGAGCATGGCGCGCACAGCGATGGTGCCTTCGCGGGTGAACTTGATGGCGTTGCTGACCAGGTTGGTCAGCACCTGCTTGAGGCGCATCGGGTCACCCATCAGCTGCAGCGGGGTGTCGCGGTAGACCAGGCTGACGAGCTCCAGGCGCTTCTCGTGAGCGGCCGGGGCGAGGATGGTCAGGGTGTCCTGGACCAGATCGCGGAGATTGAACGGGATGTTCTCCAGGACCAGCTTGCCGGCCTCGATCTTCGAGAAATCGAGCACCTCGTTGATGATGCCCAGCAGGCTGTCGGCGGATTTCTCGATGGTGTTCAGGTAGTCCTGCTGACGCGAGGTGAGGTCGCTTTTCTTCAGCAGGTTGGTGAATCCGAGGATGCCATTGAGAGGGGTGCGGATCTCGTGGCTCATGTTGGCGAGGAACTCGGACTTGATGCGGCTCGCCTCCAGGGCCTCCTTGCGTGCCAGGTCCAGTTCGATGTTCTGGATCTCGATGGTCTCGAGGTTCTGGCGAACGTCCTCGGTGGCCTGGTCGATGTTGTGTTGCAACTCTTCCTGTGCCGTCTGCAAGGCCTCGGCCATGCGGTTGATGCCTGAGGCCAGCTCATCCAGCTCATGGCTGCCCAGGGGCGGCAGGCGGGTTTCCAGGCGGCCTTCCTTGAGCAGCGCGACGCCCTGTTTGATGCGCCGCAGCGGGTCGTTGATGGCGCGGCTCATGCGCAAGGCCAGCAGGGCGGTGACGCCCAGGCCGGTGGTGATCAGCAGCAGGCTGGCGAGCAGGCTTCGATAACCGCGGAGCAGGGTGCCTTGGTGGGACATCTCCAGCTCCACCCAGCCCAGCAGGTTGTCGTTGGACAGCGGTGCGTTGTCGCCGGACAGCACCCGGTGACGCTCGAACACGGGCTGCAGGAATCGGGTGGCATCGGTGTTGCTCTTCAGGGCGAGGTTGTCGCCCTCGCCGTCAGGGCTCTCATTGAGCATGCGCGGCCCGGCGTGGGCGAGGCGCTTGTGGTCGGCGCCAATGAAGCTCACCGAGCGCACATCAGCCTGGTCCAGTGCGTGGTCGGCAATCCGCTCCAGCAGCACGGCATCGCCGCGGATCAGGGCGGGCGCGGCGAGTGGCGCCAGGTGTTCGGCGATCATCTGGCCGCGTTGAAGTAGTTGGGCTTGCATGTCGGCCTGCTGCACCCAGGTGAAATAGCCGCCCAGCACCAGCGCCAGCAGGCTGGTTGGCAGCAGCGTCAGCATGAGCACACGGCCCTTGATGCCCAGATCCTTGTACACGCCACTCCTCCCAATGCGCTTTCCGCGCAGTGTAGCGACTCATTGGATGGGAATCTTCCGGCAGTTTTGCCACAATTCGCATACGGTAATTTTTCGCATTTGCAGGTTATTTTCATGCAGGTCACACCCCGTGCCCCCGCTCGCATCCTTGCCATCGAGGACGATCCCCTGCTGGCAGCCCATTTGCACGATCACCTGCGTGGTCGTGGCTTCGATGTCACGCTCCGCCACGACGGCAAGGAGGGCCTGGGGCTGGCCCGCGAGGAAGACTTCGATCTGATCCTCATGGACATCCTGCTGCCAGGCTGCAACGGCCTGGATGCGCTCGCCCACTTGCGCCGCGAACGCAAGGTGCCGGTGATCCTGATGTCCGCCCTGGGTGCGGAGCAGGATCGCATCGCTGGTTTCAGCCAGGGCGCCGACGACTACCTGCCCAAGCCCTTCAGCATGGGCGAGATGGAGGTGCGCATTGAAGCCGTGCTGCGCCGCGTTGCCTACGAGCGGGTGGAAGCGTCGGTGGAACCCAACCAGGACCCGCAACTGGATTTCGTCGATAACCGCAATGACGTTCGCCTGGGCGAGCAGTGGGCGGGGTTGACCCCCACCGAGTACCGGCTGCTCGATCTACTCTCGCGCAACGCCGAGGAGGTGCTGAGCAAACCCTTCCTCTATCAGCAGGTGCTGCACCGCGCCTTCTCCCAGCATGACCGTGTGCTGGACATGCACGTCAGCCACATTCGCCGCAAGCTGCACGCCGTCGGGTACAGCGCCGGGCGGTTGGAAACGGTCTGGGGCAAGGGTTACCTGTTGACGCGCCAGCCATCATGAGGCTGCCCGGGCGCCATTCGCTGTTCTGGAAACTGGCGGTTCTGCTGGTGGCTTTCTGCTTGCTGGTGCTTTGGCTCAGCCGGTCCTGGAGTGCCTATGTGGAGCTACGTAGCTACCGCCTGACGCAAGCGGCCCGCGAGCAGCTCACGGCCTATGCCCATGAGGCGGAAACGGCCTGGATGCTTGGAGGCGCCAGGGGCGTCGATGCCTGGGTCGCGGACATGGCGACCCGCGAGTCGAGTTGGGTCGCGGTGATCGGCAGCGACCTGCAGTCCCTTGGCAGCCGCCCCTTGAGCGTGGAGGAACGCAGCCACCTGACCTTCATGCGGCGGATCGACTGGCCCATGAGCAAGCGTGCAGTCGGATTGCCGACCGTAAGCTTGCCTTTTCCGGGCAATCCGCACGCCGGCCAGTTGGTGATTCAGCTGCCCGAGCGCTTCCTGCCCAGTGGCTTCGGCATGGCCTGGCAACTGGTAATCCACGGTCTGGTACCTGGGGCGCTGGCGTTGTTGCTCTGCGTGCTGCTCTATCGCGTGCTGATTTCACCCCTGACTCATCTGCGCGAGCAGGCCAACGCCCTGCGCGGAGACCGCCTGGGCACGCGTGTCGCCCGGGCGGTCAGTACCCGGCAGGACGAGTTGGGCGAGTTGGGGCGCGCGTTTGACCATATGGCCGGACGCCTGGAAAACACGGTCGCCTTCCAGCGCCAGTTGCTACGGGACCTGTCCCATGAACTGCGCACCCCCCTCAGTCGCCTGCGTGTCGCCAGCGAAGGTGCCGACGACATCGAAGCACTGCGCCAGCGCCTGGAACGCGAGGTGCGCAGCATGGAGAGCCTGGTCAACGACACCCTCGAACTGGTCTGGCTGGACACGGATCGTCCCGAGTTGCCTCTGGAGGAGGTGGAGGTGGCCTCCCTCTGGGAGGTGCTGCGGGAAAACGCGTCCTTCGAAGCGGGTTGGGATGTGGCTCGCATGCCTTGCGAACTGGGGCCGGAGTGCCGGGTACGTGGCCATCTCAACGGCCTGGCCCAGGCCTTGGAGAACATTCTGCGCAACGCCATCCGTCATTCGCCGGAGGCTGGCCATGTGCGCCTGGGAGGCCGTCAGGACGGGGGGCACTGGCATCTCTGGGTCGATGATGAAGGCCCCGGAGTCGCCGACAGTCAGCTGGAAACCATCTTCATGCCCTTCACCCGGCTGGCGGCTGAAAGGCCAGGCGGCGATGGCTTCGGCCTGGGGCTGTCCATCGCCAGAAGCATGGTGCGCCTTCAGGGCGGCGAACTCTGGGCGGAAAACACAGGCACCGGTCTGCGCATGAACCTGCGGCTGCAAACGTATACTTTGTAAATTAGATTTACTATCAAATAGGAATAAATAGCATTTGCGCCAATTCCCGAGCCGACAGCGGGGCAGGCCGGATAGTTCCGGCCAGGCAGGGCGCATTCGCCATCTGATCCTTTAGCTCGACGTGTCGCCCTTCACAGGGCGCCGTTTCCTTCGGCCCGGGTTCACCCGCGTCAAGGAGATGGAGCATGCAACCGCGTTTCAAACTCAGCCACCTGACCCTGGCCCTGCTGGCGATGTCCGCGCCTGGCCTCGGCTTCTCCGCCACCCTGGAACTCGAGGGTGACGAAGTGCCGGTGGAGTCCACTGACCTGCCGGTTCCCGGTACCCGCCAGGCCATGGAGCTGGAAGAAACCCGCGTGCTGGGCACTGCCGAAGAGGAGCTGAAGCAGGCGCCGGGTGTGTCCATCATCACCGCCGAGGACATCCAGAAGCGTCCGCCGGTGAACGACCTGTCCGAGATCATCCGCCGCGAGCCGGGCGTCAACCTCACGGGAAACAGCACCAGCGGCAGCCGTGGTAACAATCGTCAGATCGACCTGCGCGGCATGGGGCCGGAGAACACCCTGATCCTCATCGACGGTAAACCCTCCACCTCGCGCAACGCCGTGCGCTATGGCTGGAACGGTGACCGCGACACGCGCGGCGAAACCAACTGGGTACCGGCCGAGCAGGTCGAACGCATCGAGATTCTCCGTGGCCCGGCGGCGGCCCGTTATGGCTCGGGTGCCATGGGGGGCGTGATCAACATCATCACCAAACGTCCGACGGACAAGCTGAGCGGCTCGGTCACCGCCTTCACCTCGCTGCCTGAAGACGACGCCGAAGGCATGAGCAAGCGCACCAACTTCAGCCTCAGCGGCCCGCTCGCCGATGCCCTGTCTTTCCGAGTCTACGGCGGCGTGAGCAAGACCGACGCCGACGATGCCGACATCAACGCCGCTCACCAGGCAAGCGATGATTCGGTAGTCGCCGGTCGTGAAGGTGTTCGAAACAAGGACGTCAACGGCCTGCTCAGTTGGCAGCTGACGCCGGAACAGACCCTTGACCTGGAAGCCAGCTACAGCCGCCAGGGCAACATCTATACCGGCGACACCATGAACAACAACGCAGGCGGCAACCCGGACTTCATCAGCAGCCTGATCGGCAAGGAAACCAACGTCCTGCAGCGCACCAGCTATGCGCTGACCCATTCCGGCGACTTCGATTGGGGCTCTTCGACGGCGTCCCTCGGCTATGACTACACCCGCAACTGGCGCCTCAACGAGGGCCTGGCCGGCGGACCTGAGGGCGCGCCCAGCGAAGGCTCCGGCGATTTCACCTCGCGCCTGCGCAACACCCGCGCCAACGCCGAAGTGAACCTGCCACTGAGCTTCGGTCTGGAGCAGGTGCTGACACTGGGCACCGAGTACCTCTACGAGACCCTCAATGACCCGGGCTCCATGCGCGCGCAGAGCTTCGATCCCGGCACCGGCGCCGTGCCGAGCCTGGCAGGCTTCGACCGCAACAGCACCAAGACCTCGGCCTACAGCTACGCCTTCTATGCCGAGGACAATATCGAGCTGGGGGCGGACACCATCGTCACGCCGGGCCTGCGCTACGACAATCACCAGGACTTCGGCCCCAACTGGAGCCCCAGCCTGAACGCGTCGCACCAACTGACCGACGAACTGACCCTGAAAGGCGGCATCGCCCGCGCCTACAAGACGCCGAACCTCTACCAGTCCAATCCCAACTATCTGCTATACAGTCGCGGCAACGGCTGCAACGCGAACGAAACCAACAGCGGCGGCTGCTACCTGGTTGGCAACCCGGACCTGGAACCGGAAATCAGCGTGAACAAGGAAATCGGCCTGGCGCTGGATAAAGGGACCTGGCGGACCAGCGCGACCTACTTCCGCAACGATTACAAGAACAAGATCGTCGGCAGCAACGATTTCGCCTTCCGCCTGGCCAACGGTCGTCGTGTGCAGCAGTGGGAGAACGCCGGCAAGGCGGTGGTCGAGGGGGTCGAGGGCAACCTCTTCGTCGCCCTGGCACCGAATCTCGACTGGAACACCAACGTCACCTACATGATCGAGTCAGAGAACCGCGACACCGGCGAGCCGCTGAGCATCATCCCCGAATACACCATCAATACGTCGCTGGACTGGCGCGCGACCGAGCAGCTCTCCTTCCAGGTCAATGCCACCCATTACGGCAAGCAGGAAGCGCCATCGCTCAACCCGCGCACCGACCAGGCCTACGACAGCAGCGCGCAGCAAGATGTCGACCCGTACTCCCTGGTGGGCATCAGCACTGGCTACGAGTTCAACAAGAACTTCAGCGTGCGCCTGGGGGTGAACAACCTGTTCGACAAGCGCATTTATCGTGAGGGCAACGCCGGCGACGCGGGCGCCAACACCTACAACGAGCCGGGGCGCGCTTACTTCGCCTCCTTCACTACCGCCTTCTGAGGGTTGGCAAGTCGATGATCGCCAGGTGGTTCGCCTGGGTTGCGCCAGCCTGGCTGGCGGTGCTGTCACGCAGCACCGCCGCCTTGCTTGGTGGCTACCTGTTCAGTTACGCCTTCACCGCCGCCCTGGCCCGGCTGTCGCCCCTGGACGGGGCGGACGCGGTGATAGTCGCCACGCTGCCGTCCTTTGCCGTCTTCACCTTCGCCATCCTCTGGGCCTTCTCCGCGCGCAGTGCGTGGAAGGCCTGGTTGCTCGCCGCCTGGGCGTTGCCGCTGGCGGCAGTGGGCTTCTGGCCGCAACTGTTGGAGTGGGTGGCATGAGGCAGCTGCTGCTCGTCCTGCTGTGCTGCTGGCCCTGGCTTTCGGAAGTCCAGGCCAGGCCCGACCTGGACAAGGCTGTTGCGCCCGGTGTCGCTGAGCAGGGCTCTGCGTATTACCGGTTCCAGTCGCTGGTGGTGACGTCCGCCGACGGCTTGCGCGGTTACCAGGTGCGAATAGGCATTCCTCGGCGATTGCCGTCGGCGGCCGGCTATCCGGTGATCTACCTGCTCGATGGCAACGCCGCAATCGAGGCACTACGCGAGGAGTGGCTGGCCGAACTGGACCGCGCCGATCCGCCCGTGCTGGTTGCCATTGGTCATGCTGGGAACCGTCGCTTCGACGTGGCGATGCGGACCTACGACTACACGCCACCGATGGGCGTCGAGCCGATCTGGGATGACCTCGAACAGACCCGCCGCGCCGGCGGGGCAGAGCAGTTCCTCGGGCTGATCGAGACCAGGCTCAAGCCGCAGGTGGCGGAACTGGCGTCCATCGATCCCGGACGTCAGGCCCTTTGGGGGCACTCCTACGGCGGATTGTTCGTGCTCTACAGCCTGTTCAGCCGGCCCGATGCCTTTCAATCCTACGCAGCGGCGAGTCCATCGCTGTGGTGGCGGGACGGTTACCTGCTGCAACTGGAGAAACGCTTCGGTGGCCTCGCCGCCGGCCAGCGCGCGCGCTTGCTGATGACCAAGGGTGATGCGGAACAGTCGTCGCGGGTACCGGCCAATGCTGCGGAGCGGGCGCGGCGGCTCCAGCGTGAATCCGTTCCCCCCGAAGCGGCGCGCGAGCTGGCGCGACGCCTCGGCCAATGGCCCGGCCTTGTCACTCGCTATATCGAATTTCCGGGGCTTGGGCATGGCCCGGCCCTGGCCGCCTCATTGCTGCCCGCGTTGCGAATGGCCGCTGGGGTTTCCCTTGAGCACCTGGAGGTTCAGCCGTGAAGAACACCTTCACCCAATCCATGGCCTGGCTGCACACCTGGGGTGGCCTGCTGTTCGGCTGGTTGCTGTTCGCCATTTTCCTTACCGGCACCCTCGCAGTGTTCGATCAGGAGATCGACAACTGGATGCGTCCGGAAGTACCGGAGCGAGCGGTCTCCCAGGTTGAGTCGGCCGAGCGCGCGTTGACCTGGCTCGGCGAGCACAAGGCCGACGAGAGGATCTGGAGTATCAGCCTGCCCAGCGAACGGACACCGGACCTGGTGGTTTCCACCGGTGGCCGGCGCCACGGCGGCGGCCAACACCTTGATCCAGCCACGGGCGAGCCGATCGCCGTACGTGAGACCGCTGGCGGTCTGTTCTTCTTCCGTTTCCACTTCACCCTCGACCTGCCGCGAAACATTGGCATCTGGGTGGTCGGGCTGGCGGCTATGGCGATGCTCGCGGCTCTGGTTTCCGGCATCGTGATCCACAAGAAGATCTTCAAGGAGTTCTTCATTTTCAGGCCCGGCAAGGGCCAGCGTTCCTGGCTCGATGGCCACAACGCCAGCGCAGTGCTGTTGCTGCCGTTCCACCTGATGATCAGCTACACCGGCTTGGTCATCTTCTTTCTCATCTATATGCCCGCGGCGGTGGACGCCCTGTTCGAGGGTGACTTCCGTGCCTACGCCGAGGCCCAGCACGGCCATCATCACGCGCCGAGCCCGCGTGGGCCGGTAGCGGCCGCGCCGCTGACCGACCTGGGGGCGGTGCTGGCCGAGGCGGAGCGGAGGATGGGACCCGTGGGCGGTGTGGTGATCCAGAACCCTGGACGTGCCGATGCGCGTATCGAGGTTCGGCGTGTGCTGGGCAACCGCATCGCACTGACCAAAGGGCAGAACATGGTCTTCGACGGGGTGACCGGTGAGTTGCTGGAAGGGCCGCCAGAGATGCGGGCGGCCCAGCTCACCCAGCGGGTGATGGCCGGCCTGCATTTCGCTCAGTTCGGCGGTTATCCCATGCGCTGGCTCTACTTCTTCTGTGGCCTGGTGAGCAGCGCGATGATCGCAACCGGTCTGGTCCTCTTCACCGTCAAGCGCCGCCGTCGGCCCGATGCAGAGGGCGCCGTAGCCGCCGCTCTCTACCGGGCTGCCGAGCGGCTGAATGTGGCGGTGGTGGCTGGCCTGACCCTGGCCTGCGTGGGCCTGCTCTGGGCCAACCGTCTGTTACCGGTGGAGTTGACGCAGCGGGGTACCTGGGAAGTGCGGGTGTTCTTCGCCCTCTGGGTCCTTAGTCTGGGGCATGCCTGGCTGCGCCCGTACCTTGCTGCCTGGCGCGAACAATTGGGGCTGGCGGCGTTGCTTTGCCTGGCCTTGCCGCTGGCCAGCTTCCTGGGCCTGGAGGCGCCCTGGACCGAGCGAAGCCGGCTGTTGCTGGAACTCACTGCCATGGCGTGTGGCTTGCTGCTGGCCTGGACGGCGCATAGGGTTCGGCCCGCTGCCGATCGATCGACTGCGCGTCGCCCATCCCGCACGCTGGCGGAGGTGAACTGAAATGATTGCAGGATTTCTGTCAGGCCTGTGGCTCGCCTATGGCGGGATGCTGGCGCTGTGCATAGGACTGGAGCGTCATTTCAAACAGGTCTGGCAGTGCTTGCCAACGCCTCTGCTGCGCCGGGGTCTGCGAGCGGGCGGTTGGTTTGGCCTGGGTCTGAGTCTGGTTGCCAGCGTTGGTGCCTGGGGCTGGGCCATGGGGCCGGTGGGCTGGTTCGGCCTGATTTCCCTGGCGGGTTTTGCGCTGGTCCTGTTGCTGCCCTACCGGCCGCGCCTTGCGGTTTGGCTGCCCCTGGGCGTGGCGCCGATAGTGGCGTTGGTCTGGCTGATGGGGCTGTGAAGCCCTGGAGAACACAGGGCATCGCGCGCTGTACGTGGACTAATCTGCCCGGCCAACGCCTGCCGGAAACCGCGCGGTAAGGCGGGGTCAGGCGCATGTATAGGCCGCCAGTGCCTGGCGATCGCTTTCGTCGCCAAGCTCGGCGGCGCGCTGGTGGTAAGCAAGGGCGAGCGCACGCAGTTCTGCCTGCGGCGCTCGGGCGAGGCTGGCGCGACTGACCCGGAGGAAGTTCAGGTTACCGCCCGCCAGGGCCTTGTGCAGCCAGTGCAAGGCTTCGTCCAGTTGACCGTCATCCGCCAGTACGGCGGCGTGACTGAACTGACCGCGGAAGTCACCGCCTTCGGCTGAGCGGCGATACCAGTCCCGGGCTCGCTCCATCGACGGCTCGACGCTGATGCCTTCTTCGTAATAACGGCCTGTCAGGTTCATCGACTTGGCATGACCCATCTCGGCAGCCCGCAGGTAGAGGGCGAATGCCTGGCTCTGGTTCTTTTCCACCCCGCGTCCGGATGCCAGCAGGCCCGCATAGTTGTACATCGCCCAATCCAGCCCGGACTCCAGGGCACGGCAGTACTCACGAGCAGCTCCGGACAGGTCGACTGCGCCGCCCCAGCCCTGCTCCAGGCAGCGGCCCAGCATGTTGCGGGCCATGGCGTCGCCGCCCTCGGCAGCAATACCGAACCAGGTTCGCGCCAGCGTGGCGTCCTGTTCGATGCCTTGGCCGTCGAGGAGAATCTGGCCCAGTAGCGTCTGCGCCTCGGTCACACCCTCGCGCGCTGCAGCCAGAATGGTTCGTGCGGCTTGGCGCGGATCGGCAGCGAGGCGTTCGGGCAGTTCATCGACACCCAGGGTTTCGGTGCGACTCAGGGTGAAGTTCATCTAGACCTCGGCCCAGCGGCGCAACAGGTTGTGGTAGTTGCCTGTGAGCTGGAGCAGGGCTGGGTGGTCAGGCACGTCGCGGGCGAGGCTCTGGATCGCCTGGTCCATCTCGAACAGCAGGGCACGCTGGCTGTCCTCGCGGACCATGCTCTGCACCCAGAAGAAGGAGGCCAGTCGTTCGCCACGGGTGACCGGCTCCACTTTATGCAGACTACTGGCGGGGTAGATCACCAGGTCGCCAGCGGCCAACTTGACGCGATGAGCGCCATAGGTGTCCTGGATCACCAGGTCGCCGCCCTCGTAGGACGCCGGTTCGCTGAAGAACAACGTGGCGGACACATCGGTGCGCACCTGTTCGGGACTGCCCTTGATGGCACGTACGGCATTGTCGATGTGGTAGCCGAAGGTGCCGCCGCCGCGGTAGCGGTTGAACAGGGGCGGGTACACCTTGTTCGGCAGTACTGCGGACATGAATTGGGGGTTGTTCCACAGGCGCTGCAGCATGGCGGTACTGATCTCGCGCGCCAGTGGGTCGCCTTCGGGCAGTTGCTCGTTGTGCTTGGCCTTTGCCGACTGGTAGCCCGCGGTTGTCTTGCCGTCGGCCCATTCGGCCTGTTCCAGGGCCTCGCGGATACGCGCTGCTTCGTCGGTCGTGAAGATACCGGGAATGTGCAGGAGCATGGCGGATCACCGGGGAGAAATGGAGAGGAGGCGAATAGTATTTATTTTCATTAAGACTGTAAAACCGCAGCTCCTCCGGTAATTTCCGAATTCAGGCCGGGTGCGAAGGCTATGTCTGCATGGCGTGTTGCAAGCAACTGCATTGCCCGTAGGAGCTGGCTTGCCAGCGAATGGCCCCGTTTCGCTGGCAAGCCAGCTCCTACAAGGCTCTTGCCCGCCGGGAAATCTCTCGCAACAGCTAACGCAGACATGGCAGGTGCGAAAGCCAAGGGAGCGCCGGCAAGCCCGGTGTCCACAGTTGCCGACCAGGCTGCCTGTCAGCGGTGCCTTCCGGAGCAATGAAGCATTCGGCGAGGCTTCAGGGAAACGCTGGTTTCGGTACATATATATAGCTGCACGCCATAAGCCGAAACGCTTGCGCCATATGGCGTTGCGCGGTTTGCCGCTATCATATGCACCCCCTGCGTCTGGATTGCGAAGCCCGCCATGACCCTGCAGTACCCCACAATCGCCGATTGCATCGGCCACACCCCGCTGGTGCGTTTGCAGCGGCTGGCCGGCGACACCAGCAACACCCTCCTGGTCAAGCTCGAAGGCAACAACCCCGCCGGCTCGGTCAAGGATCGCCCGGCCCTGTCGATGATCACTCGCGCCGAACTGCGCGGTGACATCAAGCCCGGCGACACGCTCATCGAGGCCACGTCCGGCAACACCGGCATCGCCCTGGCGATGGCTGCGGCCATCAAGGGCTACAAGATGATGCTGATCATGCCGGACAACATGAGCGCCGAACGCAAGGCTGCCATGACCGCCTACGGTGCCGAGCTGATTCTGGTGAGTCGCGAAGAAGGCATGGAGGGCGCTCGTGACCTGGCCGAAAGCCTGCAGCGCGGTGGTCGCGGCAAGGTGCTGGACCAGTTCGCCAACGGTGACAATCCGGAAGCCCATTACGTGGGTACTGGCCCGGAAATCTGGCAGCAGACCCAGGGCACCATCACCCATTTCATCAGCTCCATGGGCACCACCGGCACCATCATGGGTGTGTCGCGCTACCTCAAGGAGCAGAACGAAAATATCCAGATCGTCGGCCTGCAACCCCAGGAAGGCTCGGCCATCCCTGGCATCCGCCGCTGGCCTCAGGAATACCTGCCGAAGATCTACCAGTCCGACCGTGTCGATCGCGTGGTCGACATGGCCCAGATCGAAGCCGAAGAAACCATGCGTCGCCTGGCCCGCGAAGAAGGCATCTTCTGCGGTGTTTCCTCCGGCGGCGCCGTGGCAGCCATGCTGCGCCTGTCCCGCGAAGTAGAGAATGCTGTGATGGTGGCGATCATCTGCGACCGTGGCGATCGTTATCTCTCCACCGGCATCTACGAAGACCCCAATGTCCCGGCGTAACACCGGTCTGCGCTTCCAGCCCAGCGGCGGAACGCGGACCCAGCAAGTCCCCGTGGGCAAGAAGCAGCGGCTCGCCATCGAGCGGCTGGCTCACGACGGACGCGGCATTGCCTTCTTCGAAGGACGCACCTGGTTCGTCGCCGGCGCCCTTCCGGAGGAGGAGGTGGAAGTCCGTGTAGTCGCCGCCCGCAGCCAGGTGGTGGAAGCCCGTACCGAACGCGTGCTGAGCCCCAGTCCAATGCGTCTCGTGCCGCCGTGCGCTCATGCGGGTCAGTGCGGCGGCTGCACCTTGCAACACCTGCCCCATGCCGAGCAGGTCGCCCTGAAACAGCGCACCCTGGCTGAGCAGCTCATGCGTTTCGCCGACCTCCAACCGCAGGAGTGGGTGGCCCCACTTGTGGGGACCGAATTCGGTTATCGGCGCCGTGCCCGCATCGCCGTGCGTTGGGATGCCAGGACCCGCCAGCTGGAAGTCGGATTCCGTGCGGCTTCCAGCCAGGCGATAGTCGGGATCAAGGATTGCCAGGTACTGGTACAGCCCTTGCAGCCCGTGATGCGCGCGTTGCCCGATCTACTCAGGGCTTTGGATAAACCCCAGACAGTCGGTCATGTGGAGCTGTTCCACGGCACCGCGTCGGCGTTGCTGTTGCGCCACACTCAGTCCCTGGGCGAGGCCGACCTCCAGCGCCTGCGCGAGTTCTGTGCGGAGCATCAGGTGCAGTTCTGGCTGCACGGAGAAGGTGAGCCTCACCCCGTCCAGCCGGAAGCACGCCTGGGCTATCGCCTGGAGCGCTGGAACCTGGAACTTGAATATCGCCCCGGCGATTTCGTCCAGGTGAATGCGGCAGTCAACGAGGCAATGGTGGCGCAGGCGCTAGACTGGATGAACCCGCAGCCGGGCGACCGGGTGCTGGACCTGTTCTGCGGGCTTGGCAACTTCGCCCTGCCCCTGGCGCGCCAGGTGCGTGAAGTGGTGGCGGTGGAAGGTGTCGAGGCGATGGTGGAAAGGGCGCGTGGCAATGCCGCCGCCAATGGCCTGGAGAATGTGCACTTCTTCCAGGCCGACCTGTCGAACCCCCTGGCCAATGCGCCCTGGGCCCGACAGGGTTTTGATGCCGTGTTGCTCGATCCGCCGCGTGACGGCGCGTTCGAAGCCGTTCGGCAGATGGCCGCAACCGGTGCGCAACGAGTGGTCTATGTATCCTGCAACCCGGCGACCCTGGCGCGTGACAGCGCCGAACTGGTCAAGCAGGGATACCAGCTGAAGAAGGCCGGGATTCTCGACATGTTTCCTCATACGGCCCATGTCGAAGCCATGGCGTTATTCGAGGTGGGCTAGGAAGCCCGCGTAATCCGACCGGCACGACAGAGGCTGGCGACAATTCGACGTGAGGGGTTCACGTCGTAGGGAAGGTAGGCAAGATGGTACAGGTGAGAGCGCAACAGCCGGTCAATACGGACGGCAGCATCAACCTCGAGGCGTGGCTGGACCATGTCATCAGCCTCGACCCGGTGCTCGACCGCGCGGTACTCAAAGAGGCGTGTGAGTTCGCCCGTGACGCCGAACAACAGGCCATCGCCGCCCAGAATCGCTGGGCGGAAGGCAACTCCAGTTTCCAGACGGGTCTCGAGATCGCCGAGATCCTCGCTGACCTGAAGCTGGACCAGGAGTCCCTGGTGGCTGCGGTGATCTACCGTGGCGTGCGTGAAGGCAAAATCCAGCTCCCGGCCGTGCAGCAGCGTTTCGGTGCGGTGGTGGCCAGGCTGATCGAAGGCGTGCTGCGCATGGCCGCCATCAGTGCCAGTCTCAATCCCCGGCAATCCATGGTGCTCGGCACTCAGGCGCAGGTGGAGAATCTGCGCAAGATGCTGGTGGCGATGGTCGACGATGTGCGCGTGGCGCTGATCAAGCTGGCCGAGCGTACCTGTGCCATTCGTGAAGTGAAGAACACCGACGAAGAGAAGCGTCACCGCGTTGCTCGCGAGGTGTTCGACATCTACGCGCCGCTTGCCCACCGTCTCGGTATCGGCCACATCAAGTGGGAGCTGGAGGACCTGTCCTTCCGCTATCTGGAGCCGGACCAGTACAAACAGATCGCCAAGCTGCTCCACGAGCGCCGCCTGGACCGCGAACAGTACATCGCCGACGTGATGAAACAGCTGCGCGAGGAGCTGGCCGCCACCGGCATCAAGGCCGATATCAGCGGCCGCGCCAAGCACATCTATTCCATCTGGCGGAAGATGCAGCGCAAAGGGCTGCAGTTCAGCCAGATCTACGACGTGCGCGCCGTTCGGGTCCTGGTGCCCGAGTTGCGCGATTGCTATACCGCACTCGGCATCGTCCACACCCTCTGGCGACACATACCCAAGGAGTTCGACGACTACATCGCCAACCCCAAGGAAAACGGCTATCGATCCTTGCACACCGCCGTGATCGGTCCGGACGGCAAGGTGCTGGAGGTGCAGATCCGCACCCACGCCATGCACGAGGAGGCCGAACTGGGGGTCTGCGCCCACTGGCGCTACAAGGGCACTGACGTCAAGTCGAGCTCCGACCACTACGAAGAGAAGATCGCCTGGCTGCGCCAGGTGCTCGAATGGCACGAGGAACTGGGCGACATCGGTGGCCTGGCCGAGCAGCTGCGGGTGGATATCGAGCCCGACCGCGTCTATGTCTTCACCCCCGATGGACATGCCATCGATCTGCCCAAGGGTGCCACGCCGCTGGACTTCGCCTATCGGGTCCATACCGAGATCGGCCACAACTGCCGTGGCGCCAAGATCAACGGGCGCATCGTGCCCCTGAACTACAGCCTGCAAACCGGCGAGCAGGTGGAGATCATCACCGGCAAGCAGGGCTCTCCCAGCCGCGACTGGCTCAACCCGAACCTGGGCTACATCACCACCTCCAGGGCGCGGGCGAAGATCGTCCACTGGTTCAAGTTGCAGGCCCGCGACCAGAACGTCGCGGCCGGCAAGGCCATGCTCGAGCGCGAGCTGTCGCGCCTGGCGCTGCCGCCGGTGGACTTCGAGAAGCTGGCCGAGAAGTGCAATCTGCGCACGGCCGAAGACATGCATGCGGCCCTGGGTGCCGGTGACTTGCGCCTGGCCCACGTGGTCAATGCCGCCCAGGCCCTGGTGGAACCCGAGCGTGGTGCCAGCGAGCAGTTGGAGCTGATACCGCGCAAGATCTCCCATCACAAGCCGGGCAGGCGCGGCGACGTGCAGATCCAGGGCGTTGGCAACCTGCTGACTCAGATGGCGGGCTGCTGCCAGCCTCTGCCGGGCGATCCGATCGTGGGCTACATCACCCTCGGCCGTGGTGTCAGCATCCACCGTCAAGACTGTGCCTCGGCCCTGCAACTGGCCGGCCGCGAGCCCGAGCGGATGATCCAGGTGAGCTGGGGGCCGGCGCCGGTGCAGACCTACCCGGTGGATATCGTCATTCGCGCCTACGACCGCTCCGGCCTGTTGCGCGACGTGTCCCAGGTTCTGCTCAACGAACGCATCAACGTGCTCGCGGTCAACACCCGCTCCAACAAGGAAGACAACACCGCCGCCATGATGCTGACCATCGAGATTCCTGGTCTGGATGCGCTGGGCCGGCTGCTGGCGCGGATCGCCCAGTTGCCGA
The DNA here is from genome assembly GCF_005502555.1 of Pseudomonas sp. D(2018). Taxonomy (NCBI): domain Bacteria; kingdom Pseudomonadati; phylum Pseudomonadota; class Gammaproteobacteria; order Pseudomonadales; family Pseudomonadaceae; genus Pseudomonas; species Pseudomonas sp. D(2018). Next base: position 61,162 of record NZ_SCOK01000024.1, on the reverse strand, counting down.
ACATCATCGAAGCGCGGCGTAACAGAGCCGCCTGATCCTCTTGCCGGGTGGGGGCTTATCCCGCCCGGCAAGATGCCAGGATTCGCCACAGGACCCCGTCATGTATCAACTCAACGACCTGCTGCACCTGATGGCCAGGCTGCGCGACCCTCAGTACGGCTGCCCCTGGGACCTGAAGCAGGACTACGCGAGCATCGTTCCGCACACCATCGAAGAAGCCTACGAAGTGGCCGATGCCATCGAGCGCGGTGACTTCGACCACCTGCCAGGAGAGCTCGGTGACCTGCTGTTCCAGGTGGTGTATTACAGCCAACTGGCGAAGGAGGACGGGCGATTCGAGTTTGCCGGCGTGGTGGATGCCATTACCCGCAAGCTGGTTCGTCGCCATCCTCACGTGTTCCCCGACGGTGACCTCTACGGCGCACCCGACATGGCGCGCCTGGAAGAGGCGGCGATCAAGCAGCGCTGGGAAGAGATCAAGGCGGAGGAACGTGCTGAAAAGGCCGTCGCGCCTGAGCAGTTATCGCTGCTGGACGACGTGCCCACCGCGTTGCCTGCCCTGAGTCGCGCCGCCAAGCTGCAGAAACGGGCTGCCCAGGTGGGCTTCGACTGGCCCGAGGCGCTGCCGGTGATCGACAAGCTGCGCGAAGAGCTGGATGAGGTGCTGGAGGCCATGTCCGAGAACGATCCGCAGGCCATCGCCGATGAGGTGGGCGACCTGCTGTTCGTCGTGGTCAACCTGGCGCGTCACCTCAAGGTCGACCCGGAAACCGCACTGCGCGGCGCCAATGGCAAGTTCGAGCGACGCTTCCGTTTTATCGAACAGGCATTGCGCGATGCGGGCCGTCCCATTGAAGATTGCACCCTGGAAGAACTGGATGCCCTCTGGGGCGAAGCCAAGAAACAGGAAAAACTCAGCCTTGGCTGTTAACTCGAGAGACTGAACCCCGACATGAGCCTTTCCCTCCGCGACCAGCTGCTTAAAGCCGGGCTGGTGAATGAAAAGCAGGTCAAGCAGGCCGGCAAGCAGCAACAGAAACAACAGCGCCTGGAGAAGAAGAACCAGGTCGAAAAGGATGACAGCCTGCGTCAGGCAGCCATTCAGGCCCAGGCCGAGAAAGCCGCACGCGACCAGGAACTGAATCGCCAGCAGCAGGAGAAAGCCGAGCAGAAGGCCAGGGCAGCGCAGATCAAGCAACTGATCGAAAGCTCCCGCCTGCCCAAGCTGACCAGCGACGACTACTACAACTTCGTCGACGAGAAGAAGGTCAAGCGTATCGCCGTCAACGCCTTGATGCGCGACAAGCTGAGCCGTGGCTCCCTGGCCGTCGTCCGCCATGGCGGCGGCTACGAAGTGATCCCGCGTGATGCCGCCCTGCGCATCCAGGAGCGCGACCCGCGTCGGGTGGTGCTGCTCAACACCCAGACCGAAGAGCCGGATGCTGACGATCCGTACGCCGCCTACAAGGTGCCGGACGATCTGATGTGGTGATGCGGTGAAGAGACCGGGCCTTGTGCCCGGTTTGCTTTTGGAGTGGCGTCTGGCCAGCTACGGGGTGTCGAGGATTGTGGAAAACCAGCGATCGGGACTGCCAATCCGGGGTCGGTCCTCGAACCTGTGGGGGCCGCACCTACCTGGAGCAGGACTGCGTTAGCTGTTGCGAGAGGTTTACCAGCGGGCCAGGAGTCTTGTAGGAGCTGGCTTGCCAGCGAAACGGGGCCATTCGCTGGCAAGCCAGCTCCTACGGGCAATGCAGCTGCTAGCGCAAACATAGCCAATGAATTCGCCCCTGCAGCCCGGATGCAGTCGGGGTGGCTCAGCAGATCTGATTTCCCAGCAACACCCGCCCGAAACTCGCCCCCTCCGTCAGTGGCGTGATCGCCGTGATCTGGTCCAGGCGCAAGCGTTCCTGGCCCCCCTCGTTTTGCACGATCAGGAACTCTTCCTTGTTCGGCGTCGTCAGGGTGGTCATGGCGCGGGCATCCAGGCGGGCGCCGCCGGCCAGTTCGATGTGCAGCTGGTAGCGGTGCAGGCAGGCGATCTCGATGTAGTCGTAAAGGTCGCAGGAGAGCGGCAGGTATTCGTCGGTCATGGCGGTTTCCTCTGCAGCGTGCCGGTAAATCAGCATAGGCGCTGTCGGCGCGCCCCGGCTTTCCTTCAAGTATCGGCCTGTTTCGTCCATCCAGGGCACGACCAAGGTACGGCGTGCATTCCTGCGGGCACAAAAAACCGGGCACTGCGCCCGGTTCTTCGTGAGGGGAGGTGTTACTCCGGCAGGCCTTGTACCGACTTGCCGTTCACCGTGCCCTCCTTGAGCATGATCTGGTATTCCTTGCCGTCCTTCTCGACCTGGTGCAGGCGCACCAGCAGGTAGTCCCAGTCCTTGGCGAACCAGAGCACGGTCTTGCGGCTGCTCTGGGTAGGGTCACGTACACGCTCGACCTTGATGGCGTCCACCAGGCCGGCTTTGGTGCGCACGCGCTCCTCGCCCAGTACGCGGAAATCGTAGGTCTCGATCTCGTCGCCGTCGATCACCTGGTAGCTCATGCTCTTCTTGCCGTCAGCGACGTCATGCTGCAGCACCAGCTGGTAGGTGGATTTGTCTTGCAGGCCACGGTTCAGGGGCAGGCGCACCTGATTGCCGCGGTCATTACCGATGATCTGCTTCTGGGCCCAGTCGAAATCGAATTCCACCTGCTTGCTCTTGCCCAGGCCGCTGCGGTTGAAACGGTAGGTCAGAGGCAGAAAGGCATTGTTTTCGACGCGGAAGGTGCTCACTTCGCTCAGGCTGGCGACCAGCATGGCGGCTTCGAAGTCCAGTTCCCAGCGACCGTTTTCGAGCTGCTTCAGGCTGCGGCCGGCAGTGCCGCTGATGGGAAGCTGTTTCCAGTCGGCGGTGTAGCTGGCCTCGAAGGGTTTCAACTCGGCCGCCATGACGGGCAGAGTGACGAGGGCGAGGAGCAACAGCAAGGCACGACGCATTGGCGAATCTCCTAGTTACGCAGTTGTTGCCCTGAAGCGGGCAACGCTTGTCCATCCAGTTCGGCGCCGTTCTGGCCCAGGCGCAGCCTGCCTTCGGCAAACCAGCGCATGGCCAGCGGATAGATGTGGTGTTCCTGTGCATGAACCCGCTGGGCCAGGCTTTCCGGCGTGTCGTTCGACTCTACCGGGATCAGGGCCTGCACGACCAGAGGGCCGCCATCAAGTTCTTCGGTCACGAAGTGCACGCTGCAGCCATGCTCGGTGTCCCCGGCTTCCAGCGCGCGCTGATGGGTGTGCAATCCCTTGTACTTGGGCAACAGCGAGGGATGAATGTTCAGCAGGCGGCCCTGATAGTGGCGCACGAAACCGGGTGTGAGGATGCGCATGAAGCCGGCCAGCACCACCAGCTGCGGTGAGAAGGCATCGATGGCCTCGATCAGCGCACCATCGAAGGCTTCGCGGTCGGCGTAGGCCTTGTGGTCGAGAACCAGGGTGTCGATACCGGCATTTCTGGCGCGTTCCAGGCCATAGGCATCGGCGCGGTTGGATATCACCGCGCGAATGCGGGCTGGATGGTCGTCGCCGGTGATGCTGTCGATCAGCGCCTGCAGGTTGCTGCCGGAACCAGAGATCAGCACCACCACATCACAGCGTGCAACCATCAGTGGCTCTTCAGGTTGTTCAGTACGACGCGTTGGGCACCTTCGTCGGCCGCGGCGATTTCACCGATGACCCAGGGCTGTTCGCCAGCGGCACGCAGGACCTTGAGCGCGGCTTCAGCCTGCTCCGGCGCAACGCAAATGACCATGCCCACGCCACAGTTCAGCACGCGGTGCATTTCAGTCTCGTCGACGTTGCCTTTTTCCTGCAGCCAGTCGAAGACCGCCGGACGCTGCCAGCTGGCCACGTCGATCACGGCTTGGGCGTTGTCCGGCAGGACGCGCGGGATGTTGTCCAGCAGGCCGCCGCCAGTGATGTGGGCCATGGCCTTCACAGCGCCGGTTTCCTTGATCAGCTGCAGCAGCGGCTTGACGTAGATGCGGGTCGGGGCCATCAGCAGGTCGGTCAGGGGCTTGCCGTCGAGCTGGATCTGCTCGATGTCGGCGCCGCTGACTTCGATGATCTTGCGGATCAGCGAATAGCCGTTGGAGTGCGGGCCGGAGGAGGGCAGGGCGATCAGGGTGTCGCCGGTACGGACCTTGGAGCCGTCGATGATGTCGGCTTTTTCCACCACACCGACGCAGAAACCTGCCAGGTCGTAGTCTTCGCCTTCGTACATGCCAGGCATCTCGGCGGTCTCGCCGCCTACCAGGGAGCAGCCTGCCAGTTCGCAACCGGCACCGATACCGGTGACCACGGTGGCGGCGACGTCAACGTTGAGCTTGCCGGTGGCGTAGTAGTCAAGGAAGAACAGCGGCTCGGCGCCGCAGACCACCAGGTCGTTCACGCACATGGCGACCAGGTCCTGGCCGATGCTGTCGTGCTTGTTCAGGTTCAGTGCAAGGCGCAGCTTGGTGCCGACGCCGTCGGTGCCGGATACCAGCACCGGCTGCTTGTAGCCGGCCGGGATCTCGCAAAGGGCGCCGAAGCCACCCAGGCCGCCCATCACTTCCGGGCGTGCGGTGCGCTTGGCCACGCCTTTGATGCGTTCGACCAGGGCTTCACCAGCGTCGATGTCTACACCGGCGTCCTTGTAGCTCAGGGAGGGTTGCTTGCTCATAAATCCAGGCCTATAGGGGAAATTCGAGGATCGACCGGCAAGTCTGGCTGCCGGTTTGCGAAGGCGCGCGATTTTATCAGGCTTGCCCGGTAGCGGCCATCGGCAGCGGTCGCCCCGGGAGAAAAGAACGGAAAAACGCCGCATTGCCGCGCGCCAGAGGGCTGATTAAGGTATAGCCCTTCGATTGCGGCCTATGCTGCATCTGTCCGCCTACAGAGAGTCCACCATGCGCCTGATCGCTTCAGTTTTCCTGCTCTGTCTCACGCTTCTCGGCCCGTCGGCCCATGCCGAAACGGTCAACGACCTCTACCAGGTTCGTGAACCCGTTACGTCGCAGCAGCCGGAGGAGCGCAATCAGGCCTTGGTACGCGCCCTGGACACGCTGGTTCTACGCCTGTCCGGTGACCCCAAGGCCGCCCAGAGCCCGGCCCTGGATGCCGTGCGCAAGGACCCGCAGCAACTCATCAGCCAGTACGGCTATGAAGGCCAGACCCTGGTGGTGGATTTCGACCCGATCACCGCCGAACGCACGCTGCGCCAGGCCGGTATTCCGCTGTGGAGCGCGAACCGCCCGGCCATTCTCGCCTGGTGGTTGAACCGTTCCGGTGAGGGTAGCAACAGCCTGGTCGGTGACGGCCAGGAAACCGCAGCGCCACTGCGCCAGGCAGCGCAGAACCGTGGTTTGCCGCTGCGCCTTCCGCTCGCCGACCTCAACGAGCAGTTGTTGGCGACTCCCGAACAACTCACTTCCGCCGCGCCCGGCGCACTGACCCAGGCGTCCGAGCGTTATGGTGCGGATGCCCTGCTGGCAGTGGATGCCAGCGAGACCGACGGCAAGTGGCAGGCCCAATGGCGCTTGTGGCTGGGGGACAGCCGCGAGCAGGGTACTGCTGAAGGGGCCGACAGCACTGCAGTGGCCGATGCCGTGATGTCGGCGGTGAGCCAGCGTCTGGCGCCGCGCTTCGTGGTGGCACGTGGTGCTGGGCAGAGTCTGGAGCTGGAGGTTCAAGGTGCCAACCTGGAGCGTTATGCCGAGTTGTCGCGCCTGCTGGAGCCGTTCGGCGCACGCCTGCTCAAGGTCGAGGGTGACCGCCTGGAATTCCAGGTGACCGCCACTCCCGAACAGCTGCGTGCCCAGTTGGCCCTGGCTGGACTCCAGGAGTCGCCGCCCGAGGCGCCTGCCGCACCCGCCCCGTCCGCTGATCCTCAGGCTGCGCCAGCACCTCAGGTGGTGCCGCGCAACAACCTGCTGCGCTTCCACTGGTAGCGGGCGTACACTGCTGGCCTACCCGTGACGGGGATGCCATGCACCAGTTGCCCAATCTGCTGACCTTGCTGCGCCTGGCACTGGTTCTGCCCATTGCCGGGTTGCTGCTGTCCGATCGACATGACCAGGCCCTGGTGCTGTTCGTCCTGGCGGCCAGCTCCGATGCCTTGGACGGTTTTCTCGCCCGGCGTTACCACTGGACCAGCCGCTTCGGCTCGCTGTTCGACCCTTTGGCCGACAAGCTCCTGCTGGTGACCTGCTTCATCTGCCTGACCATTACCCAGGTGCTGCCGCTCTGGCTGGCACTGGTGGTGTTCCTGCGTGACCTGCTGATAGTGCTGGGGGCCGGGTTGTTCCGCGTGTTGGCAGGGCCGGCGGAGTTTTCGCCGAGCTGGTTGGGCAAGCTCAGTACTTTGCTGCAGATGCTCCTGGTGCTCTACGTACTGCTGGAACTCAGCCTGGCGCCGGCACTGGCTTCGTTGCGCGGGCCGCTGAGCTGGATGGTGCTGGTGGTGACATTGGGAAGCGGAGCCCACTACGTCTGGGATTGGGGGCGGAAATTTCGTTACGCAAGGATGAGGGCCTGACATGACCGATTCGCGCCGCTGGCTTTGGCTGGGTGGCTTTCTGTTTCTGGGGTGGTTGCTCTACGAGTTGCACCCCGTTCTCTCGCCCTTCCTCGTGGGCATGCTGCTGGCCTATCTCGGCGACCCGCTGGTTGATCGCGTGGAGCGGCTGGGCCTGTCCCGCACCTGGGGAGTTGCGTTGGTATTCGGCCTGTTCGGACTGATCCTGCTGGCGCTGCTGCTGGTGCTGTTGCCCATGCTCGGCCGTCAGCTTTTCCGCCTCTACGAGGTGGCGCCCCAGATGCTCGACTGGTTGCAGCAGAGTGCGCTGCCCCGGGTTCAGGCCCAGCTTGGTCTGCCTGGGGACTTCTGGGGCTTCGATAGACTCAAGGCGGTGATCAGTGGCCACCTGGGCCAGACCACCGACATTGCCAGTACCTTGCTGGCAAGAGTCACGGCCTCGGGCCTGGCACTGTTGGGTTGGCTGGGCAACCTGCTGTTGATTCCGGTCGTGGCGTTCTACCTGCTGCGGGACTGGGACTTGATGGTGGCCAAGCTCCGTGGTTTGTTGCCCCGCAGCCGCGAGTCCTATGTCGTCCTGCTGGTAGGCGAGTGCCATGAAGTGCTGGGTGCTTTCGTGCGGGGCCAGTTGCTGGTGATGCTGGCGCTGGGCCTGATCTACGCCGCCGGGCTGATGCTGGTGGGGCTGGACCTGGGATTGCTGATCGGCCTGGTAGCCGGGCTGGCCAGCATCGTGCCCTACATGGGATTCGTGGTGGGTTTCGGCGCTGCGGTGTTGGCGGCAATGTTCCAGTACGGGGGCTTCGAACTCTATCCATTGATAGGTGTGGTGGCGGTTTTCACCATTGGGCAGTTACTTGAGGGTATGCTGCTGACCCCGCTGCTGGTGGGCGATCGCATTGGCCTGCACCCGGTGGCGGTAATCTTTGCGATACTTGCTGGCGGCCAGTTGTTTGGCTTCACCGGCGTGCTGCTGGCACTACCCGTGGCGGCAATCATCATGGTTTTGCTGCGCCATGCGCATGATTTCTATAAACTTTCCGACCTTTACGGACAGTCGAGTAGTGGTCCCGACGACCCTCCCAGTACGGCATGACACCGATCCAGCTTCCCCTGAGTGTGCGTCTGCGTGACGACGCCACCTTCGCCAACTTCTATCCCGGCGCCAACGCTGCGGCACTCGGCTATGTCGAACGCCTGTGCGAACCCGATGCCGGCTGGACCGAGAGCCTGATCTATCTGTGGGGAGGTGAAGGCGCAGGGCGCAGTCATCTGCTGCAGGCCGCCTGTCTGCGCTTCGAGCAGCGCGATGAGCAGGCGATCTACCTGCCCATGGACGAACTGGTGCACTACGGCCCGGAAGTCTTCGACAACCTGGAACAGTGCGAGCTGGTCTGCCTGGACGACTTGCATGCCCTGGCGGGGCGGCCGGAATGGGAGGAGGGTTTGTTCCACCTGTTCAACCGTCTTCGCGACGCCGGCCGCAAGCTGCTCCTGTCGGCCAGCAAGTCACCTCGCGAATTGGGTATCAAGCTGCCGGACCTGAAGTCACGCCTGACCCTGGCGCTCGTGTTCCAGCTGCATGCGCTGTCCGATGAAGACAAGCTGCGGGCATTGCAATTACGTGCCTCCCGCCGTGGCCTGCACCTGACCGACGAAGTCGGGCGCTTCATCCTGACCCGTGGCCCGCGCAGCATGAACTTGTTGTTCGACCTGCTGGATATCCTTGATCAGGCATCGCTTCAGGCCCAGCGCAAGCTGACCATTCCGTTCCTCAAGGAAATCTTTGGCTGGTAGTCACGAGCGCTTGCAAGCTGCCAGAAGAAAAAGCCCGGAGCGAAGTCCGGGCTTTTTTGTTTCTGGTCGGGAATCACTCCCCGGCGAGCTTGCGGTTGTACTGGAAACGCCACCGGGTATAGAGCAGCGCCGCGCAGAACAACAGCAGGCTAAGGCCGGCTTCCAGCCAGCCGAACAGGCTGCGTGCCGGGTCGATGGCGGCGAGTACGCCCTGGATGAAATAGATATTCACTACGAAGGAGGTCCAGGCATGGGCGCGGGCGTTGCCGAGAATCATGCCGGGGGCGAGCAGGGCCAGGGGGACCAGTTGGATAGCCAGGACTACCCAGGTCCTGGCGCCGTGCAGGTCAGCGAAGAATAGAGTGTTCACAGTCAGTAGCAGGGCCAGGGCGATGAAGCTCGCCAGGCTGACTACTCGGCTGGAAGACATGCGCGGAGCCAGCCAGGCGAGTTCCGGCAGTTTCTTGGGTTTTCTAGCCACGCGGGGTCTCCAGGCGTTGCGCTGTTTGCGCCAGGCGCTGGCCCAGGGCGCGGCAGAGTGCGATTTCGTGCTCGTCCAGCGGCCGCTTGCCGTCGGCCCCGGCATGATGGCTGGCCCCATAGGGGGTGCCGCCGCCACGGGTTTCCAGCAACGCGGGTTCACTGTAGGGCAGGCCGGTGACCAGCATGCCGTGGTGCATCAGTGGCAGCAGCATCGACAGCAAGGTCGTCTCCTGGCCGCCGTGCAGGCTGGCGGTGGAGGTGAACACTGCCGCCGGTTTGCCCACCAGTTCGCCGGTCAGCCAAAGGCTACTGGTGCCGTCGATAAAGTATTTCAGCGGCGCTGCCATGTTGCCGAAGCGGGTGGGGCTGCCCAGCACCAGACCAGCGCAGTGGCGCAAGTCGTCGAGGGTGGCGTAGAGCGCGCCGTCGGCGGGGATGTCCGGAGCCACGGCTTCGCACTCGGTGGACACCGCGGGTACGGTGCGCAGGCGCGCCTCCAGGCCGGTCAGCTCGACGCCACGGGCGATCTGTCGGGCCATCTCGGCGGTGGCGCCGTGACGGCTGTAGTAGAGAACCAGGATGTAGGGCGCGCTCAAGGAAGGATCTCCAGTACCTTCTCTGGCGGACGGCCGACCACGGCCTTGTCGCCGGCGACCAGGATGGGGCGTTCGATCAGCTTCGGATGGGCGGCCATGGCGGCGATCAGTTGCTCTTCGGAGAGGCTGGTGTCGTCCAGACTGAGGGCTTTGTACTCATCTTCACCGGTGCGCAATAGCTGACGGGCGGTCAGCCCCAGCTTGGCCAGCAGGTCTCGCAATTCGGTGGCACTGGGCGGCGTTTCCAGGTAGCGCACGATGGAAGGGGCCAGGCCCCGGGCTTCCAGCAGCTCCAGGGCGCCGCGGGATTTGGAGCAGCGAGGGTTGTGGTAGAGGGTCAGTTCAGTCATGTCGGGGGTCGCATGGGCTTGGTCGAGACGGCTATTCTAACCGTGTCGCGGTGTCGGCCTGAACCGTGCACCGTGGTTGCGGTCTGCTGAGCCGGGCCGGGCCGATATGAATCAAGGAGATGGAATGCGCCAACGCCTCACCGACGTCGTCGAATTCTGGCGCTTTCTGCTGCAACGCTTCATTGCCGATCGTGGCACCAACAGCGCCGCAGCCCTCACCTATACCAGCCTGTTCGCCGTGGTGCCGATGATGACGGTGACGTTCACCATGCTCTCGGCCATTCCGGCTTTCCAGGGCACGGGCGAGCAGATCCAGAGCTTCATCTTCCGTAACTTCGTGCCCTCCACGGGGGAAACCCTGCAGGAATACCTGCGTGGTTTCACGGTGCAGGCGCGGCACCTGACCTGGGTCGGCGTCGGCCTGCTGGTCGTGACCGCGTTCATGATGCTGGTGACCATCGAGAAAGCTTTCAACACCATTTGGCGAGTGCGCCAACCGCGGCGGGGCGTTTCCAGCTTTCTGCTTTACTGGGCGATTCTCAGCCTTGGCCCCTTGCTGCTGGGGGCGGGATTCGCCGTCAGTACCTATATCACCTCGTTGTCGCTGCTTTCCGGTCCGGATGCCCTGATTGGCGCCAAGACCCTGCTCGGGTTCATGCCGTTGCTATCCAGCATTGCCGCTTTCACGCTGATCTATGCCGCGGTACCCAACGCCCGGGTGCCGGTGCGCCACGCTTTGGCGGGCGGCGTCTTCACCGCGCTGCTGTTCGAGGCCGCCAAGGCCCTGTTCGGCCTCTACGTCAGCTTCTTTCCTGGCTACCAACTGATCTATGGTGCGTTCGCCACGGTGCCGTTGTTCCTGCTGTGGATCTACTTGTCCTGGGTCATCGTGCTGTTTGGTGCCGAACTGGTGTGCAACCTTTCCACGCCCTGGCACTGGCGTCGCCGCGCGCTGCCGCGCTTGCTGGTGCTGCTCGGGATCCTGCGGGTGTTCCATGATCGGCAGTTGCGCGGCATGCCGGTGCGTCACCTGGATGTACAGCGGGCCGGCTGGCACCTGCCGGAGGATGAGTGGCTGGAGATGCTGGAGTTGCTGGAAAGTCAGCACCTGGTCTGCCGCGCCAGTGGCGGTTCGTGGGTGCTCTGTCGTGATTTGAGCGGCTACGGTTTTTATCAGCTACTCGTCCACATGCCCTGGCCGCTGCCACGGCTTGGCCAGTTGCCCGAACATCTGGATGAGGCGTGGTATCCGCCGCTGCGCAAGGCTTTGGAGCTGCTTGAGGAAGAGCAGCAGGCCTTGTTTGGTGGCAGCCTGGCTCAATGGCTCAAGCCGGGGCACGACTGACGAAATTTGTCAGTGGACGGTAGACGGCGCCGGCTCGATCCAGCAGCGGGCCGTGAAGTTGCGGGCCGTTGCGGTTGGCATGTTTATGGCACTGACAGGGAAGGGGCCATCGAACCGATGGCCAGGGGATGAAGGCAATGGGTACCGCGAAAGACAAACTGATCCACCTGCACGAGCGCGCACCGCAACGGGCGCTGGAGGGGCTGAACCGGGTGACCGGGCTGAAGTTCCGCCACTGGCCGGAATCCCTGGCGCCAGTGGTCGTGCAAGCGGAGCAGGACGGGGCAGAGTTACCGTCCCAGGAAAACAATCGGGCGCTGCCCGGCTGAAGCCCGTCAGGCACGTACCTGGCGGTTGGCTGGCTCGGCCAGTTCCACGGGCTGCACGAAGAGTTCTTCCACCAGCAATCCCTTGATCGGGACGACGGCGCGAAGGCGCACCTGCATCTGGTCGATCTTCTGCTTGAAAGGCAAGCGAGCGATACCGGCCAGCAGGATCTTGCCCTTGGCATTGAGCCTGCCGTGATCCACCGCGACTTCGCGTCGTTGTTCGCCGTCCATGTAGCTCACCTGCAGCGAGACCGGCAGATCCGTCATGCCCGGTAGATGCAGCCAGGCCGCCACATTGAAATCTGCCACCCGGCCTTCGAAGGGCGTGACGGTAGAGCGGGCGACTTCGACGACGCGGGCAGGGACTGGGCCGATCAGGCTGTCTTGCTGTTGCATGGGGCATCCAGGCTGGAAAAGGTACGCTCGTACCGATGGGCCGGGATTATAAGCAGCCATTCCCACGCGAACTGTGCGCCTTGGCTACCGGATGACGTGACCCGCCTCGCAGTTTGACCACTCAGGCAAGTTGCAGGCGATAGCGCGCCACCAGCGCGGTGCAGAGATTGGGCTCTGGTAGTCGCACGATGGCCTGGTTGTGCACGCTGGCCAGCTGCAGCCAGAGGTTCTCTTCTTCGCCGAACTGTTTGCACGGCAGCCACAGGCCGTGGTGCCAGCCATTGCCGGGTTCTGGCGTGCTCTGCAGTACACCGGGATGTGTCTGAGCGTTGGGCGCACGGCGCAACCAGACCGGACGTGGCAGGCCCTTCAGGTAACGCAAGCCGAGGTGAAGCCCCTCAGTGTTCTGATAACGCCAGCGCACCAGGGCGAGGACCGGCGTGCCCTGGGTCTGGACCAACACTAGCTGCCCCACCGGCAACGGGTTGCCCAGATCGCCATGGCAAAGCAGGCGAGCGCCGCCAGGGCTGGCATCGAGCAACTGCGCGTCGCAGCGGCCAGGATGCTGGGCGAGCAATTCGGCATGGATGGCCGCCAGGCCCACCACCAACTGGCACTGCCCCGATTGTTCGGTGCGCGGATGGCGGCGCTGCTGGCGTCCCAGCCAGTGCTGGCGAACCTTTTCAAGGAGCTGGTTTTCACTTTCGCTGCGCAGGGGAGCGGGTTCATGCACGGCGATCAGCAGCGCACCCAACTCGAAACGGCGCAAATACGTGCTGGCACCGTCCGGGCGCTGATCCAGTGGCAAGCAGGGCTGGGATTCGGTCAGGTCGACGGTCGGGCTGCCATTCTCGTCTTCCTCGTCCCAGGGGAGAAGCCGCGCCAGGCCGGCGAGCGGCGCCAGGGCGCCGAACAGCAGCGGGCATTCGCCTTCGCTCAGATGGAAGGGGTTGCTCAGGGCCAGCAGCAGCATCTGCTGGTAGAGGCCGCGCAGGGTGTTCGCTGGCGTGGGGCGGAAGGCAGCTGCAACCGGCTCGTCCAGGCAACTCTGGTGCTCGCCGATCCAGTACAGCAAGTGGCTGTCGCGCCACAGGCGCGGGCTGGGTTCCTGATAGAGCTGGTAGTGGCGCAGCTGAGTCTGGGCGAGGAAGTGCTGGGCCATGTACAAACACCACGCCAGGTGCGGGCGCGAAGGCTGGTGCCCCTGGAGAATCTGCAGCAATAGGCGCTTGAATCCGCAGGCCAGTTCGTCACAGAACTTGACGAAGAGGGTGGGCGGCACCGTCCGGTCCTGGTAGGACTGGGCGTAGTGGCGAAACTCCTCGCTGAAGCTTTGCAGCACGCGCTGCCTTTCGAGTAAGGTCAGGGCGCTGCGGTTGAGCCTGAACAAAAGCCCCAGGACCTGCTGCAGGGCACTATCCTGAGGGAGTTGACGCGCTTGCGCGAGGAGCGCCGGAACGCTTGCCAGTGGAGTGCTGTTTTCTTCCAGGATGTCCGGCACTTCCAGGCGCAGGGCATCGAGCGTCATACCAACCCCGCGTACACGAGGACCGAATGCATGGGATCGCGACTCCAGGCTGTAATAGGGGTGTTCGCACTGATGGGCGCCGGCCTGCTCCTGGCCAGCTGCTCGGACGACGTTGGCGTCGATCAGCATGGACAGAAGGTAGCGGTTGAGCGCCTCGAAGGCCAGTGGCTGGTCATCAATTACTGGGCCGAATGGTGTGCGCCCTGCCGTACGGAGATCCCCGAACTCAACGCTTTGGCCACGCAGCAACGTGACAAGGGCGTAAAGGTGTTGGGGGTCAATTTCGACGGGCTGAAGGGCGATGAGCTCGGCCAGGCCGCGCAGAAAATGGGCATCCAGTTCACGGTGCTGGCAGAGGACCCGTCCACGCGTTACGACCTGCCGCGCAGTGAAGCGTTGCCTGTCACCTACATCATCGATGCTCAGGGCAAATTGCGGGAGCGCCTGCTGGGCGAGCAGAGTGCGGCGGGCCTGACCGCGCGCCTCGAAGAGCTGCGCAAAGGGGGGTAGGACGATGGCGCGAATCTGTCTGCATGGCTACGTGAGCGGCAAGGTGCAGGGTGTCTATTACCGCCAGTCGACGCAGGAACAGGCCGACCGCCTGGAGCTGGACGGTTGGATACGCAACCTGGCTGACGGCCGGGTCGAGGTGCTGGTGGAGGGGGAGGATGGTGCGGTGCGCGAGTTGGCTGCCTGGCTGGAGCAGGGGCCGGCCGAGGCACAGGTGACGGGCGTGGAGCTTCAAGAGCAGCCGCTGCAGGGCATCACCGGCTTTATCGTGCGGCGCTGAGGCCGCAAGGCAAGAGCGAGCCAGGCTCGCTCCTGGAAAGGCTCAATCCGAATCGCCGGGGTCGGCAGCCAGTCGCCCGGCATCTTTCATCAGTGATTGGAGAAACTCCTGCTGCAGCTCCGGATCGTTGCGAGTCAGCTCGATCAGGCTCTGCTCCAGTTCGCTGGCTTCCTCTTCCAGACCCAGCTCCGACAGGCGCTTGACCCGATGGACCCACTGCGGGACTTCGTCGTCTTCGAGGTCTTCGAAGATCAGCGCATGGGCTTCCGCGAGCTTGCCACGCAAGGTATGGCTGATGCCTAGGGTGGCATCGGCTCGGGCGCTGTCCATGGGGTCTTCGGCACTCAGCAGGAGCTGGCCGATGCGACTGATGTCCTGGTCGGCGAAGGGGCCGTCCAGCAGGTTCAGGCGCAGGATGCCGTTGCGATCGGTCAGTAGCTCATGGGTGTGGCCGCCCAACTTCACCAGTACCGGACGTTCGGCCCAGGGCAGGCTGGAGTACTCCATGCGCTTGTCCTGCTGCTTCTCGTCAATGCTGGCCAGGTTTTGCTCGGAGCGGCCGTTGGATTCGACGTTCATTGCCGGGTTGAGGCCGGCAAAGCCGTAGCTGATCCAGTCCTTGGTTGCCGTGTCCGGCAGGCTGCCGAGCAACACCACGTTGAGTACGTTGGCGCCAACACCGGCTACTACCGCCACCGCGCCCAACGGAACCTCGTAGAGCTCCCGCCAGGGCTGGTAGGGCGTGTAGCGATCATAGTGACGGCTAACCTCGAACTCAGTGACTTCGAAGGTCTTCTGCTCGTTGATGCGGATGCGTCGTTGCGGCAGTTCCAGTACCTGTGGGTCGCCCACGTCGATCTGCAGGCTATGGTTCAGCAGTTTGCGCTCGACACGCTCTTCGTGCTCACTGCGCTGTGGCAAATGGTTGGCACAGCCGCTGACGAAGAGGGTGCCGCACAAGGCGGCGCCGACGAGGTAATGGGAACTACGCATGGACATTCTTTCGATCAGCGATTCACGCGGGCGGTGATGAAGGACAGAACCTCAGCCACCGGTACAGCCTGGCTGTCGGTTTCGCGGCGGTTCTTGTATTCTAGGTTGCCTTCGGCCAGGCCGCGCTCGCTTACCACGATGCGGTGCGGAATGCCGATCAGCTCCATGTCGGCGAATTTGACGCCGGGGCTGGTTTTCTTGTCACGGTCATCCAGCAACACGTCGACGCCAGCTGCGCGCAGCTCGGCATAGAGCTTGTCTGTAGCTTCCTTGACGGCTGGGGTCTCGTACTTGAGCGGTACCAGGGCGACCTGGAACGGTGCCAGGGCTTCAGGCCACAGGATGCCGCGGTCGTCGTAATTCTGCTCGATGGCAGCCGCGACCACGCGAGAGACACCAATCCCGTAGCAACCCATGATCAGCGTGACCGGCTTGCCTTGTTCGCTGAGCACGTTCAGCTTCATGGCTTCGCTGTACTTGGTGCCCAACTGGAAGATGTGACCGACTTCGATGCCGCGCTTGATCACCAGGGTGCCTTTGCCGTCTGGGCTCGGGTCGCCAGCGACCACGTTACGCAGGTCGGCGATTTCCGGCAGGGGCAGGTCGCGCTCCCAGTTCACGCCGAAGTAGTGCTTGTCGTCGATGTTGGCGCCGATGGCGAAGTCGCTCATCAGGGCGACGGAGCGGTCCACCACGCAGGGCAGCGGCAGGTTCAGCGGGCCGAGGGAGCCCGCGCCGGCACCAATGGCTTGGCGCAGCTCAGCTTCGCTGGCGAATACCAGCGGGCTGGCGACCTGGGGCAGGTTGGCGGCCTTGATTTCGTTCAGCTCGTGGTCGCCGCGGACAATCAAGGCGACCAGCTTGCCTTCCTCGGCGGCATGCACCACCAGGGTCTTGATGGTCTTCTCGATCGGCAGGTCGAAGTTTTCCACCAGGTCGGCGATGGTCTTGGTATTCGGCGTGTCGACCAGCTTGAGTTCCTGGCTCGCGGCGGGACGCTCGGTCTCGCGGGGCAGGGCTTCCGCCTTCTCGACGTTGGCGGCGTAGTCGGAGCTGTCGCTGAAGGCGATATCGTCTTCACCGGAGTCTGCCAGCACATGGAACTCGTGGGAGCCCGTGCCGCCGATGGAACCGGTGTCGGCCAGCACGGGACGGAAGTCCAGGCCCAGGCGGCTGAACACGTTGCAGTAGGCCTGGTGCATGCGGTCGTAGGTTTCCTGCAGCGATTCCTGGTTCATGTGGAAGGAGTAGGCGTCCTTCATCACGAACTCGCGGCCACGCATCAAGCCGAAGCGCGGGCGGATCTCGTCACGGAACTTGGTCTGGATCTGATAGAAGTTGAGCGGCAGCTGCTTGTAGCTGTTCAGCTCATTGCGCGCCATGTCGGTGATAACTTCTTCATGGGTTGGCCCAACGCAGAACTCGCGCTCATGGCGGTCCTTCAGGCGCAGTAGTTCGGGGCCATACTGCTGCCAGCGGCCGGACTCCTGCCACAGCTCGGCGGGCTGCACGGCGGGCATCAGCACCTCGAGCGCGCCGGCGGCATTCATTTCTTCGCGGACCACCGTCTCGACCTTGCGCAGTACTCGCAGGCCCATTGGCAGCCAGGTGTAGAGGCCGGAGGCAAGCTTGCGGATCATACCGGCACGCAGCAGCAACTGGTGGCTGATCACCACGGCGTCGGCGGGGGTTTCCTTGAGGGTAGACAGCAGGTACTGACTGGTACGCATGTTTGGCCGTTCTGTCGGTTGCGATGGGTTTGAATGGCTCGGCATTGTACGGCCCTGATCAAGTGGCGTACAGGATTGCAGTCCCGTAGAGGGAGGAGGGCGACGTAGTGAGTCTGACAGCGGAGCAGGTTGAAGCATTGATTCGCGCTGGGGTGCCCATGGCAGAGGATATCGACCTCCGTATCGAGCGGATCGACAATCAAGGCGCGTTGGCGAGGGTGCCTTTCCAGTCCAGATTGGTGCGTCCAGGGGGAACCTTGTCCGGTCCGACCATCATGGCGCTGGCCGATGCAGCCATGTATGCAGTCGTGCTGGGGCGGCTCGGTAAAGTCGAGATGGCAGTGACGTCCAACTTGAATATCAACTTCCTCGCGAAACCCAAACCAGTGGATCTAGTTGCTGAGGCGCAGATACTTAAACTTGGTCGCCGTCAAGCAGTTTGTGAAGTGTCCCTCTATTCGCAAGGTGAGGAAGAGGATCTCGTCGCACATGTAACGGGTACTTATGCGTTGCCCTTGGGTGATTAAAGTTTGAGCAAAAAGAAACCCGGCCTAGGCCGGGTTTCTTTTATCACTTACGTGTACGCGAGGGATATTACAGGATATCCAGCGGGTACTCGGTGATCACACGGATTTCGTCGTTGGCGGTGCCGCCAGCGGAGCCGAAGAAGGCCATGTCGTTGTTAGCGCGCCAGCTGGCGTGACGAATACGGATGGACAGGTCTTTAGCAGCACCTTCCTGAACCACGTATTTGGCTTCGATGTCGCGTTCCCATTCCTTGCCATCTTCGCCGATTGCACCAGCGAAGGCGCCATTCGGGTCGGCCTTGGTGCCGTCAACGTCTTCACCGGTGATGTAGCGAGCCATGAAGCTCAGGCCAGGTACGCCGTACTCAGCCATGTTCAGGTCGTAGCGAACCTGGATGGACTTCTCGTTCGGGCCGTTGAAGTCGGAGTACTGAACGGAGTTGGCCAGGTAGATGGAGTCGCCGGAGTTCTGGCCGTCCATCGCGATGTAGTCAAAGGGCTCGTCGCCATTGTTCTTCTGGTAGGCCAGGGTGAACTTGTGGGCGCCGATGGAGTAGGCGGCGGCGGCAGACCAGGCGGTGCTGTCGAGATCGCCAGCCAGGGCCTGACCTTCGTCCAGGGTGCGGTAGACGTTGAAGTCCAGGTTCAGCGCTTGGCTGTCGCTGAACGGAATGTTCCAGTTCAGGTTGCCGTAGTACTGGCGCCAGATGTCTTCCAGCTCGGAACCATACAGGCTAGCGCTGACGTTGTCGGTGAAGGAGTAGGAACCGCCCACGTAGTCGGCGCTATCACTGGCGATG
The DNA here is from genome assembly GCF_005502555.1 of Pseudomonas sp. D(2018). Taxonomy (NCBI): domain Bacteria; kingdom Pseudomonadati; phylum Pseudomonadota; class Gammaproteobacteria; order Pseudomonadales; family Pseudomonadaceae; genus Pseudomonas; species Pseudomonas sp. D(2018). Next base: position 42,941 of record NZ_SCOK01000024.1, on the reverse strand, counting down.
CCAGTGTAGGTGGTGGTGATTTCGCCGTGGCTGTTGGTGGAGGAGCTGCCGTCACGGATGGAGGTGAAGTGGCCGGCGTCGATGTTCAGGCCTTCGATCTCGCTGCTCAGCAGCTGGAAGCCTTCAGCAGAGCCCGGGAACATACGAGCGGTACCGGTAGCGAATACCGGAGCGGTCGGGAACAGGTTGCCGTATTTCAGCTGGGTGTTGGACACCTGCATTTTAACGGAACCACCCGCATAGGAGTAATCGTCCTGGGAGCGACCGTCAGAGCCGGTGGGGAGCAGGCCGGTACCGTTGGTGCCGTTGCCGCTGTCCAGCTTCAGGCCCAGCATGCCGTGGGCATCAACGCCGAAGCCAACAACGCCTTGAGTAAAGCCGGACTCATACATGGCGCTGATGCCATGGGCCCATTCTTTACGGTAGTTCTGGCTGGTGGAAGGGTTGTTACGGAAGTCGCGGTAGAAGAAGAAGTTCTTGTTCAGAAGAGTCAGATTGCTGTCTTCTACGAAGCCCTTGGACTCTTCCTGGGCGCTGGCAAAAGCCAACTGCATGCTACCGGCGGTCACGGCCAGAGCCAGTGCGCTCCACTTCATCACTTGCATTGTGATTGCTCCTTTGGTTTTGAAGATTCTCGCCGCTTTCTTAATTTATGGAAGGCGGTTCTTTCTTTTTGTGTCGGCGCTAACTTATAGCACGGCGACAATTATGGCGATAGTTGAAACCTAGTCCTTACGATTTCTTCACAGTGCTGTCGCAAATCGAAAAGACCTGTGTCGCATATCTATAGGTTCAGCCTTGCATCCCTTCATCCCCTATGTATCCGAGGCACTATGCGGGTGCGCGTCCATTGGAGTTGTTGCCGTTCCCGCGTGTGGCCTGGCACCTGTTAAGCAACAACCGTGCACAAACTGGGGCGGGCGGAAAGAAAACCTCCCTTACCCACGTGGTGCGGTCGTTCCAGCTTGGCCAATGCCTGATCCCTGCATGCTTGGAGCGGAAAGTCTCTGCCCCGAAATGAGGCGCTTTGTACGCTGGGAGGCTATTGACAGGCAATCGCGCCAAAGCCTCGGATGGCCAAGGGTTGCGGCTTCGCTTGTGGAGAGTAACCCGAGTGTGGCGAGAGGTAACGAAACGCGGGATGTGCGCGATTCTGGTGCGCTGTATCGCTTCGCTTCCTTATATATAGGTGGCGGGACGCTCCGAGTTCCGCTCACCGCGCGCCTTGGCTATGCTGCGCGCCCCTGCGCTGGTGGTATGGCTGCGGCAGGGTGCTAATCTCGAATTCCCTACCGTCGAACAGGAGAGGCCAGTATGTTCGCCCTGGACCCAAGACTTCAGCAGGACGCCCTGCCCATCGGTGATTTTCCCCTGTGCCGCCTGCTATTGATGAACGATGCCCAGTACCCGTGGTTCATTCTGGTGCCGCGTCGCGAGGAAGTCAGTGAGCTGTTCCAGCTCGGCGCTGACGAGCAGCGTCAACTCTGGCAAGAGACCGCTTTCCTGGCGGAAACCCTCAAGGACACCTTCGGGGCCGACAAGATGAACGTCGCCACGCTGGGTAATGTGGTCAGTCAGTTGCACATGCATGTAATCGTGCGGCGCCGTGAGGATGTGGCCTGGCCTGCCCCGGTCTGGGGGCGCCATCCGGCTGTGGCCTATTCAGCTGAGGATGTGGCTGCCATTCGCGCCAAGCTGCGCCTGGTACTGGCCGATGATTTCCGCTTCGTGGAGGAGTGAACCATGAGTTTGGAGCTACGCATTGCTGACCTGGAGAGCCGACTGGCTTTTCAGGATGACACCATCCAGACCCTGAACGATGTACTGGTTGAGCAGCAGAAAGCGGTAGATCGCCTGCAGCTTCAGGTGGCGGCACTGGCCAAGCGCCAGGAGGAGCTGCTTGGCCAGTTCGGCCCTAGCGAGGACGAGGCGCCCCCGCCCCATTACTGATCGCCCATGAAACAGGCCGCCAATTGGCGGCCTGTTTCGTTGTTGCTATCAGCGTCGGCTGGGCAGTGCGGCAATCACGTCTTCGGCCTGCAGGCCTTTGTCCCGCTGGATCACCGAGAACTCCACGCGCTGGCCTTCGATCAGCACGCGGTGGCCTTCGCCGCGAATGGCGCGGAAGTGCACGAAGATGTCATCCCCGGAGTCACGGGAGATGAAACCGAAGCCCTTTGAGGTGTTGAACCACTTCACGGTGCCGGTTTCGCGGTTGGACATGTCCTGGGGCAGTAGCGGTGCCTGGGTTACCTTGCGCAGGTTGATGGCCAGATGAAGTGCGACGCCGAGAATCACCGCAAGGAGGCTGACGAGGACGGCCGGCTGCTCGCCGATTGTCGGCAGAGGGGCCAGAAGAATCAGGGTCTGCAGGATCACTGCCAGCACCAGCAGGGCGGAAACCAGGTTCTGCAGCTGGTTGTGAAGGCCCTTGGCCCAGGCAGGAACCACCGGCGCCAGCAGCAGGTTAAGCAGGCCGCAGAAGGCCAGGTAAAGCGCATCGGGTTGTTGCAGGTAGGGGAGGGCGTCAGCGCGCAGGCTAGGAATGAAGGACAGCAGCAAAGCGGCAGCGCCCGTCAACAGATGGACGATTTTCAGTATGTTCAATGGATTCACCTTGGAAACGGAATCTCTAACGGAAGAGCCGGGCCACGCGAGATGAAGAGGGCATGCCATCGGCCTATGCCGCAGGTCGCTGGATCGACCTGCGGCACCGGCTGTATTTAACAGGAAAGGAGAGGGCTACTCAAATCAAGCGGTTAGCGCTTCTTCCGTGGCTGGCGGATGCACCTGGTTGCGGCCATTGCGCTTGGCCTGATAGAGGGCGTCGTCGGCCCGGGTGATAAGGCTTTCCAGGGTGTCGCCGGGTTCCGCCAGGGCCAGGCCGAAGCTGGCGGTGATCGTGTCGAGCACTTGATCTGTGCGGCGGACTTTCACGCGCAGTGCTTGCATTTTGTTGCGCAGTTTCTCGGCAAAGGTCCGTGCAGCGTCCAGGTCCTGGCAGTCACGCAGTACCACACAGAACTCTTCGCCGCCGTAGCGACCGGCCATGGCGCGCGGTGGCAACAGCTCCCGCAGCAACTGTCCTACGTGCTGGAGCACGCGATCCCCCAGTGGATGGCCGAACTGGTCGTTGAATTGCTTGAAGTGGTCGATATCCAGCATCACCAGCGCCAGGCCTTCCTGGCCGCCTTTCAGGGATTGCTCCAGCAGGCGAGTAAATGCCTGGCGGTTGAACACCTGAGTCAGGCCGTCCAGGGTGGCGGCCAGCTGCGCGCGTTCCAGTTGGTTGCGCAGGTTCTGGATTTCCGCCTGTGCAGCGCGCAGGCGATAGAGGAACTGCTCCTGCTGTTCCTGCATCAGCTGGGTGCTTTCCTGGAGATGGTTCAGCACGCTGGGTAGATCGTCGATGATGGGTTCGTGCAGGGCGGCCAGCCCTGCAGTCAGGCTGTTCTGGTAGGCCTGGCTGCCATTGACGCTGCGGCTGACGTCGCCCTCGATGTCGTCTACCAGGTCGATGACCTGTTGCTGGCCATGACGCGCCTCGTCCAATTCTCCGCGAATGATGTATTCGCGGAACAGCTTGATGGCCGACTCCGGCGGGAAGATGTCGAAATCGTTGGTGATCTTGTCCAGTCGGCGGTTGAGGTCCGGCTCCACACCCTTGCTGTAGGTGTACCAGAGGGCGTAGTGCACCGGGTTTGGCGGTATTGCATGGCGCACCATGTGAGGAATGGCCTGCTTCAGCAGGTCGGCCGCCTCACGGGTTTCTTCGGGGAAAAGCTCAAGCAGCGACGGATGTTTCGGAGGCTTGCTCATGCACTTCACTGTGGCGAGATTTCGAATTGCCAGAGCATAGATCAGGCGGGCTTTCGCGCATAGCGAAAGGCCCGGCTATCCCGGGCCTATTTTATGTGCCTGGAGGTCAGGCGGCGAGCAGGCTGCGGAGCATCCATGCAGTCTTTTCGTGGACTTGCATGCGCTGGGTCAGCAGGTCGGCGGTGGGTTCGTCGCTGACCTTGTCCAATAGCGGGAAAATGCCGCGGGCGGTACGCACGACGGCCTCCTGGCCTTGGACCAGTTGCTTGATCATGTCCTCGGCGGCCGGTACGCCTTCTTCTTCCTTGATGGAAGACAGGCGGGCGTAGGCAGCGTAGGTGCCGGGCGCTGGGAAGCCCAGAGCGCGGATACGTTCGGCGATGGCGTCCACTGCTAGGGAGAGTTCGTTGTACTGCCCTTCGAACATCAGGTGCAGGGTGTTGAACATCGGCCCGGTGACGTTCCAGTGGAAGTTGTGAGTCTTGAGATAGAGGGTGTAGGTGTCGGCCAGCAGGCGGGACAGACCCTCTGCGATGGCGGCGCGATCCTGTTCCGCGATTCCGATGTTGATTTCCATACCAGTTCTCCTCTCGGTAGCTTGTGGCCCGGACCGGGGCCGTGATGGGCAAAGCCTAACACGGGGTGCGTAGGGGGTAGCCTTGTCTTCTATCAATGAAGGCGATGCTTAGAAGTCATTGGTCTGCACGGGGTTCAACTCTTTTTCAGCAGTTTGCCCAGCAGGCGAGGGTAGTTGGCAGGTAGCAGGCGTTGCAGGTGGTCGAGGAAGCGGGCATCGGCACCGACCATGATGCGCGGCTGACCGGCCTTTATGCCCTTGATGATGATCTGTGCGGCTTGATCCGCAGAGGTGCGCGCCAGTTTGTCGAAGCGGGCCGCAGCCTTGGTGGCGTCGGTCCTGCCATCGATGCCCTGATAAAAGCGCGCCGAGCGGGCGATGTTGGTTCGGATGCCCCCTGGGTGGACGCAGCTGACCTTGATCGCGGTGCCGCAGAGTTCCTGACGCAGCGCTTCGGTGAACCCGCGCACCGCGAACTTGCTGGCGTTATAGGCGCCCTGGGTGGGCAGGCTGACGATGCCGAAGATGCTCGACACGTTGATGATGTGGCCTTCGCCCTTGCTCAGCAGGTGAGGCAGGAAGGCCTTGGTACCGTGGACCACGCCCCAGAAATTGATGCCCATCAGCCACTCGAAATCGTCGTAGCGAAGCTCGGCGATGGTCTGGGATACCGCCACGCCGGCGTTGTTGATCACAAGGTGGGCTTGTCCGTGGTGGGTCAGCACATTGCCGGCGAAGGCATGTACGGCGTCGCGATCGGAGACGTCCAGTGGATGGGTCGAGAGTTGCAGGCCATCTCGACGCAGCGGCGCGGCAGTGGCTTCGAGGCCCTCGACATCTATATCCGCAAGAGCGAGGTGGCAGCCCTGGTCGGCCAAGTGGTTGGCCAGGGCGCGACCGATACCGGAGCCAGCCCCCGTGATTACTGCGACTTTCCCTGCAAGCGATTGCATCTCCGCTCCTTCCTTATGTGCTTCGCGTCCGTCCGTCGGGCGAGTGTTGGCGAGATTAGACACTGCCCCGCGGCCCAGCAAGCGACCCCGCTCTTGATCAGGGCTTGCGGGGTGGCAGGGCAGGCGGCTGCGCGGTGACAATTTACGCTATATAATCCCGCTCTTTGCCGCGAACCCCGGCCTGTCCGGCAGGGGGTTGCACCTCCGCCGGATGCTCTGCCGTCCTTCGGTGGGCGGACGAACTCACGACTCAAGAGAAGCGAAACACGACCATGATGCGCAGCCACTATTGCGGCCAACTGAACGAGAGCCTGGACGGCCAGGAAGTCACCCTCTGCGGTTGGGTACACCGCCGCCGCGACCACGGCGGGGTCATTTTCCTCGATATCCGTGACCGCGAAGGCCTGGCCCAGGTGGTGTTCGACCCGGATCGCGAAGAAACCTTCGCCCGCGCCGACCGCGTCCGCAGTGAATTCGTGGTCAAGATCACCGGCAAGGTCCGCCTGCGTCCGGAAGGCGCGCGCAACGCCAACATGGCGTCCGGCGCCATCGAAGTGCTGGGCTACGAACTCGAAGTCCTGAACCAGGCCGAGACTCCCCCCTTCCCGCTGGACGAGTACTCCGACGTGGGTGAAGAAACCCGTCTGCGCTACCGCTTCATCGACCTGCGCCGTCCGGAAATGGCAGCCAAGCTCAAGCTGCGCGCGCGCATCACCAGCAGCATCCGCCGCTATCTGGACGAGAACGGTTTCCTCGACGTGGAAACCCCGATCCTGGGTCGTCCGACTCCGGAAGGTGCCCGTGACTACCTGGTGCCGAGCCGCACCTACCCGGGCCACTTCTTCGCCCTGCCGCAATCGCCCCAGCTGTTCAAGCAGCTGCTGATGGTGGCCGGCTTCGACCGCTACTACCAGATCGCCAAGTGCTTCCGCGACGAAGACCTGCGTGCCGACCGCCAGCCGGAATTCACCCAGATCGACATCGAGACCAGCTTCCTGGATGAAAGCGACATCATCGGTATCACCGAGAAGATGGTGCGCCAGCTGTTCAAGGAAGTGCTGGATGTCGAGTTCGACGAGTTCCCGCACATGCCGTTCGAAGAAGCCATGCGTCGCTACGGTTCCGACAAGCCGGACCTGCGTATTCCGCTGGAGCTGGTTGACGTTGCCGACCAGCTGAGCGCAGTGGAATTCAAGGTCTTCTCCGGTCCGGCCAACGATCCGAAGGGCCGCGTTGCCGCCCTGCGCGTGCCGGGTGCCGCCTCCATGCCGCGCAGCCAGATCGACGACTACACCAAGTTCGTCGGCATCTACGGTGCCAAGGGTCTGGCCTACATCAAGGTCAACGAGCGCGCCAAGGGTGTCGAGGGCCTGCAGTCGCCCATCGTCAAGTTCATCCCCGAAGAGAACCTCAATGTGATCCTCGACCGCGTCGGTGCGGTTGACGGCGACATCGTGTTCTTCGGCGCCGACAAGGCCAAGATCGTCTGCGACGCCCTGGGCGCGCTGCGTATCAAGGTCGGCCATGACCTCAAGCTGCTCACCAAGGAGTGGGCGCCGATGTGGGTCGTGGACTTCCCGATGTTCGAAGAGAACGACGATGGCAGCCTGACCTCGCTGCACCACCCGTTCACCTCGCCCAAGTGCACTCCGCAGGAGCTGGAGAGCAATCCGGCCGCGGCCCTGTCCCGCGCCTACGACATGGTGCTGAACGGCACCGAGTTGGGCGGTGGCTCCATCCGTATCCACGACAAGTCCATGCAGCAGGCGGTATTCCGTGTGCTGGGCATCGACGATGCGGAGCAGGAAGAGAAGTTCGGCTTCCTCCTCGACGCCCTGAAGTACGGTGCCCCGCCGCACGGTGGCCTGGCCTTCGGCCTGGATCGTCTGGTGATGCTGATGACCGGCGCTTCGTCGATCCGCGAGGTCATCGCCTTCCCGAAAACCCAGAGCGCTGGCGACGTCATGACCCAGGCTCCGGGTGCTGTGGATGCCAAGGCCCTGCGCGAGCTGAACATCCGCCTGCGCGAACAGGCCAAGGCCGAGTAAGTAGAACCAACCCGAGACGGCGCCAGAAGGCGCCGTCCGTTCAGAGAGTACGGAGTGAGTTATGGCTGGTCATTCCAAATGGGCCAACATCAAGCACCGCAAAGAACGCCAGGACGCCAAGCGCGGCAAGATCTTCACCAAGCTCATCCGTGAGCTGACGGTAGCCGCCAAGCACGGCGGTCCGAGCCCGGCGGACAACCCGCGTCTGCGCCTGGCCGTGGACAAGGCGCTGACTGCGAACATGACCCGCGACACCATCGATCGGGCCATCGCTCGCGGTGCCGGTTCCAACGACGCCGACAACATGGTCGAGCTGAGCTACGAAGGTTATGCGCCGAGTGGCGTGGCCATCATCGTCGAAGCCATGACCGACAACCGTAACCGCACCGCGGCCGAAGTGCGTCACGCCTTCAGCAAGTGCGGCGGCAACCTGGGCACCGATGGCTCGGTTGCCTACATGTTCGATCGCAAGGGTCAGATCAGCTACGCCCCGGGGGTCAACGAAGAGGCTCTGATGGAAGCGGCGCTGGAAGCTGGCGCTGACGACGTCGTGGCCGAAGAAGACGGTTCCGTCGAGGTCTACACCACCTTTGCCGACTTCCTCTCGGTGAACGAGGCCCTGACCGCAGCTGGCTTCAAGGGCGACGAGGCCGAGGTGGCGATGATCCCGTCGATCACCGCGCCGATCGCCGATCTGGAAACGGCGCAGAAGGTGTTGAAGCTGATCGACATGCTGGAAGACCTGGACGACGTGCAGAACGTCTACCACAACGCTGAAATCTCCGACGAGATCATGGAGCAACTCGGCTGATTGCTTGCGTGATCCCGAAGCCGGAAGTCGCCCCCGTGCGCTTCCGGCTTTTTTGTTGGTGGGCCGGTCCGTATACTCGCGGCTGGATAAATAAACAGTGTGCTGGCCTTGGGTCAGCTCGTGGAGCTTGCGGCGGCATGACCCTGATTCTTGGTATCGACCCCGGCTCGCGCATCACCGGCTACGGTGTGGTTCGCGACACCGGGCGCGGCTGCGAATACATCGCCTCGGGCTGCATCCGCACCGGCGCCGGTCCGCTGCATGAACGCTTGCAGATTGTCTTTCGCGGCGTGAGCGAGGTCATTCGCACCTTCGAGCCCGTGACCATGGGCATCGAACAGGTGTTCATGGCGCGCAACGCCGATTCCGCGCTCAAGCTGGGCCAGGCTCGGGGTGCCGCCATAGTCGCGGCAGCCGAGGCTGGCCTGGAAATCGCCGAGTACACGGCCAGTCAGGTCAAGCAGGCCATCGCTGGAACCGGCGGCGCCGACAAGCAACAGGTCCAGATGATGGTCATGCACCTGCTCAAGCTGGTACAGAAGCCGCAGATCGACGCCTCGGACGCTCTGGCCATTGCGCTGTGCCATGCGCACCACCGGCAGAGTCTGATTCCCCATGGTCTGGCCACCGCCAAGCGGCGGGGCGGCCGTCTCCGTTTGTAATCAATACATAGGACGCTATTCGTGATTGGACGCCTGCGCGGCAACCTGGCTGAGAAGCAACCGCCGCACCTGATTCTCGACGTCAACGGCGTGGGATATGAGCTGGAAGTGCCCATGACGACTCTTTATCGCCTTCCGTCGGTAGGTGAGCCGGTGACCCTGCACACCCATCTGGTGGTGCGCGAGGACGCCCATCTGTTGTACGGCTTCTTCGAGAAACGCGAGCGTGAGCTGTTCCGTGAGTTGATTCGGCTGAACGGGGTCGGCCCCAAGTTGGCCCTGGCCCTGATGTCCGGCCTGGAAGTGGACGAGCTGGTGCGCTGTGTGCAGGCCCAGGATACGTCGACCCTGGTGAAGATTCCCGGTGTCGGCAAGAAGACCGCCGAGCGCCTGTTGGTGGAACTCAAGGACCGCTTCAAAGCCTGGGAAAGCATGCCGGCCATCGCCACCCTGGTGGTCGAACCCCGGGTTGGCGTGGCAGTCTCCAGTGCCGAGAGTGATGCCTTGGCCGCGCTTATCGCTCTTGGCTTCAAGCCGCCGGAGGCCAGTCGCGCGGTGTCCGCCATCAAGGAAGACGGGTTGTCCAGTGAAGAAATGATCCGCCGCGCCCTGAAAGGAATGGTGTAAACCCGCATGATCGAAGCCGACCGCCTGATCACCGCCAGCAGCCGCGACCGCGACGAGCAGCTGGACCGTGCCATCCGCCCGCTGAAACTGGCCGACTATATCGGCCAGCCGGTGGTGCGCGAGCAGATGGAGCTGTTCATCCAGGCTGCCAAGGGGCGGAGCGAGGCCCTCGACCACACCCTGATTTTCGGCCCGCCTGGCCTTGGCAAGACCACGCTGGCAAACATCATCGCCAGTGAAATGGGCGTGGCCATCAAAAGCACCTCCGGCCCTGTGCTGGAACGCCCGGGCGATCTGGCAGCATTGCTGACCAACCTGGAAGCCGGCGACGTGCTCTTCGTCGACGAGATTCATCGCCTCTCGCCCATAGTCGAAGAAGTGCTCTACCCGGCGATGGAAGATTTCCAGCTCGACATCATGATCGGCGAGGGCCCGGCAGCGCGTTCCATCAAGCTTGACCTGCCACCCTTCACGCTAGTGGGCGCCACCACGCGCGCAGGCATGCTGACCAACCCATTGCGCGACCGCTTCGGCATTGTCCAGCGCCTGGAGTTCTACAACACCCAGGACCTGGCCACGATCGTAGCCCGATCCGCCGGCATCCTCGGCCTGCACATCGAGCCCGAGGGGGCCTTCGAGATTGCCCGTCGCGCCCGGGGTACGCCGCGTATCGCCAACCGCCTGCTGCGCCGGGTGCGCGATTTCGCCGAAGTGCGCGGGCAGGGGGAGATCACCCGCGTCATCGCCGACAAGGCCCTGAACCTGCTGGATGTTGACGAGCGTGGCTTCGACCACCAGGACCGGCGTCTTTTGCTGACCATGATCGACAAGTTCGACGGCGGTCCGGTGGGTGTCGACAACCTGGCTGCGGCCATCAGTGAGGATCGTCACACGATCGAGGACGTGCTCGAGCCCTACCTGATCCAGCAGGGCTACATCATGCGCACGCCACGGGGGAGGATGGTGACCCGTCATGCCTACTTACACTTCGGGCTGAACCTGCCCAAGCGGATGGCGGAAAATCCGACAGCCGATCTGTTCGGCTCGGGTGACGAATAGACGCTTTCGTGGTCGAAGCGCTCGGCAAGGACTGAGCCATGAAAAAAACAGTTGCCCCGACGGATTGGCAACCTTAGGAGTAAGCACTAGAGTATGCGCGCGCAAAATGGGGCCCAGCCATTCCAGCATCGTTGTCGTGTCTATTACGAGGACACTGATGCTGGTGGCATCGTCTACTACGTCAATTACCTCAAGTTCATGGAGCGGGCTCGTACCGAGTGTCTGCGCAGTCTGGGCTTTGCCCAGTCGGAGCTGGCCGGGGAGAACCTGCTGTTCGTCGTGCATTCGGCCGAAGCGCGCTATATGGCGCCCGCGAAGCTGGACGATGAGCTGGATGTCAGTGCCGAGGTAATCGAGTTGAACCGTGCCAGCCTGCGTTTTCGTCAACAGGTCAGGCGAGCTGCCGATGGCGCATTGCTATGCGAAGGGCAGTTCCTGATTGCCTGTGTACGTGCCGACAGTTTGAAACCCCGGGCGATTCCCGAAGCGCTGCGTTCAGCCTTCGCCGCCGACCCGGGTCTATTCCCAGCAGGAGATTAAGCGTGGAAGCCAACGTCGTCGACCATACCTCCATGTGGAGCCTGATCAGCAACGCCAGTATCGTGGTGCAGCTGGTCATGCTGACCCTGGTGGCCGCCTCGGTCACCTCCTGGATCATGATTTTCCAGCGCAGCAACATGCTGCGCGCCGCCAAGAAGTCCCTGGAGACCTTCGAAGAGCGTTTCTGGTCCGGTATCGACCTGTCCAAGCTCTACCGTCAGGCCGGCAGCAATCCGGATCCGGACTGCGGCGTCGAGCAGATCTTCCGTGCCGGCTTCAAGGAGTTCTCCCGACTGCGCCAGCAGGCCGGCGTGGACCCGGACGCCGTGATGGAAGGCGTTGCCCGTGCAATGCGCGTGGCCATTTCCCGTGAAGAAGAGAAGATCGAGCAGAGCCTGCCCTTCCTCGCGACGGTGGGTTCCACCAGCCCTTACATCGGCCTGTTCGGTACCGTATGGGGCATCATGAACTCCTTCCGCGGCCTGGCCCAGGTGCAGCAGGCGACCCTGGCCACTGTGGCACCCGGCATCGCCGAAGCGCTGATCGCCACCGCGATCGGCCTGTTCGCCGCGATTCCGGCCGTAATCGCCTACAACCGCTTCTCCGCTCGTGGTGAGACCCTGATCAGTCGTTACTACACCTTCGCTGACGAGTTCCAGGCCATCCTGCACCGCAAAGTGCACACCAGCGACGAGTAAGTCGCCGGGCCCCTGAGAGGAAAGGTTTAAAGCCATGGCCAGAACCCGCCACAAACGCAAACCGGTCGCCGAGATGAACGTCGTGCCTTACATCGACGTCATGCTCGTGCTGCTGGTGATCTTCATGGTCACCGCGCCCATGCTCAACCAGGGCGTGAAGGTCGACCTGCCCAAGGTCTCCAGCGAGGCCTTGCCGCAGGACAACGACTCCCGCGTGCTGACCATCTCCATCAAGGCCGACAAGACGTACTACTGGAACATGGGCGAGGAAGTCGACCCCGACCAGGGCAAAGGCAGCGAAACCGCTACTGCGCTGCCGCAACTGGTACAGACGGTCACTGCGATCATGAGCCAGAACACCAGCCAGGGTAAGAAAGTGCAGGTCTTCGTGCGCGGCGACAAAGCCGTCGACTACGGCTCCGTCATGGCCGTCATGGGCGGCCTGCAGCAGGCCGGCGTGGGTAATGTCGGGCTGATCACCGAGGCGCCCTGATGCAACAGCAGAGCGAACGCTCCTCCTCGGAAAGCTATTTCTGGCCGACTGTCTGGGCCGTGTCCCTGCACGCGCTGATGTTCGGCATGCTGTTCGTCAGCTTCGCTTTCACGCCGGAATTGCCGCCATCCCGGCCCATCGTGCAGGCCACCCTGTACCAACTGAAGTCTCAGAGCCAGGCCACTACGCAGACCAACCAGAAGATCGCTGGTGAGGCCAAGAAGACTTCTGCACCGCAGTTCGAGACCGAACAGATGGAGCAGAAGAAGGCCGAGGAACAGAAGATCGCCGCGGCCAAGGCGGCGGAACAAAAGAAAGCCGAAGAGGCTCGAAAGGCCGAGCAGGCTGAGAAGAAGGCCGAGGAGGCCAAGCAAGCGGCCGAAGCCAAGAAAGCCGACGAAGCGAAGAAGGCAGAACAAAAGAAACTCGCCGACGTCGCCAAGAAGAAAGCGGAAGAGGAAGCCAAGAAGAAGGCTGCCGAAGACGCCAAGAAGAAAGCCGCGGAAGAGGCCAAGAAAAAGGCGACGGCCGAAGCAGCCAAGAAAAAGGCTGCCGAGGATGCCAAGAAGAAAGCCGCCGCCGATGCTGCGAAAAAGAAGGCAGCGGAGGAGGCCAAGCGTAAAGCTACCGAGGACAAGAAAGCCGCGGCGCTGGCTGAGTTGCTTTCCGAGGACGTCGGTCGCCAGCAAGCACTGGCTGATGAAGTGGGCGACCAGGTCGCGGGCAGTCTTGATGACCTGATCATCAAACTGGTCAGCGAGCAGTGGCGTCGTCCGCCATCGGCGCGTAATGGCATGAGCGTAGAGGTACTGATCGAGATGCTGCCCGATGGCACCATCACCAACGCCAGTGTCACTCGCTCCAGCGGTGATGCGCCCTTCGACAGCTCGGCCGTGAGTGCGGTCCGCAGCGTCGGGCGCATTCCCGAGATGCAACAATTGGATCGCGCTACCTTTGACCAGATGTACAGGCAGCGCCGCATCATCTTCAAACCGGAGGATTTAGGTCTGTGAAAACCCTGATTCGTATCGCCCTGATCGGAGTGGCCATGCTGGTCGGCTCTGTCCAGGCCGCCGACCCGCTGGTGATCACCAGCGGTACCGACCGGGCAACCCCGATCGCCGTGGTGCCCTTTGGCTGGCAGGGCGGTACCGTGCTGCCCACCGACATCTCCGAAGTCGTCGGCAACGACCTGCGCAACTCCGGCTACTTCGAGCCGATTCCGCGCCAGAACATGATCAGCCTGCCGAGCCAGGCCAGCGAAGTCATCTACCGTGACTGGAAGGCCCTGGGTGCCCAGTACGTGCTGGTAGGCAGCATCGTTCCGGCCGGCGGCCGTCTGCAAGTGCAGTTTGCCCTGTTCAACGTCACCACCGAACAGCAGGTCTTGGCCGGCAACGTCAGCGGTACCAACGACCAGCTGCGCGACATGGCCCACTACATCGCCGACCAGTCCTTCGAGAAACTCACCGGCATCAAGGGCGCATTTTCTACCCGCATGCTCTACGTGACCGCTGAACGCTTCTCGGTGAACAACACCCGCTACACCCTGCAGCGCTCCGACTACGATGGCCAGCGCGCCGTAACCCTGCTGCAGTCCCGCGAGCCCATCCTGTCGCCGCGCTATGCACCCGATGGCCGTCGCATCGCTTATGTCTCCTTCGAGCAGAAGCGCCCGCGCATCTTCATCCAGCACATCGATACCGGTCGCCGTGAGCAGATCACTAATTTCGAAGGCCTTAACGGCGCCCCGGCCTGGTCGCCGGAAGGCAACCGCCTGGCGTTCGTGCTGTCTCGCGATGGCAACCCGGAGATTTATGTGATGGACCTGGGAAGCCGCCAGATGCGCCGTGTGACCAACAACATGTCGATCGACACCGAACCCTTCTGGGGCGCGGATGGCCAGACCATCTATTTCACCTCGGATCGTGCGGGCAAGCCTCAGATCTACAAGGCCAACATCAACGGCGGCGAGCCGCAGCGCGTGACCTTCGTGGGCAACTACAACGCCAACCCGAAACTCTCGGCTGACGAGAAGATGCTGGTGATGATCCATCGTCAGGATGGCTTCACCAACTTCAAGGTGGCTGCCCAGGATCTGACCCGCTCGGGCAGTGCTCCGCGCATCCTTTCCGGCACCTCGCTGGACGACTCGCCCACTGTTGCGCCCAATGGCACCATGCTAATCTACGCAACTCGCCAGCAGGGGGGCGGCGTACTGATGCTCGTGTCTACAAACGGGCGCGTACGGGTCCCGATTCCCACAGTTCAGGGCGACATTCGCGAACCGTCCTGGTCGCCGTACCTGAACTGAAGCGGTCACAAAAAATACCTTTGCTAAACACACCTGGGGTTCATTAGGAGTTACATGATGGAAATGCTGAAATTCGGCAAGTTTGCCGCTCTCGCTCTGGCCATGGCCGTAGCTGTTGGTTGCTCGTCCAAAGGCGGCGAAGGCACCGGTGAAGGCGCTGTTGACCCGAACGCTGGCTACAATGCCGGTGGCAGCGGTGTAGACGGCAGCATGAGCGAAGAAGCCGCTCTGCGCGCTATCACCACCTTCTACTTCGAGTACGACAGCTCCGACCTGAAGCCGGAAGCCATGCGCGCTCTGGACGTACACGCCAAAGACCTGAAGGCCAACGGCAACCGCGTTGTCCTGGAAGGCCACACCGACGAGCGCGGCACCCGCGAGTACAACATGGCTCTGGGTGAGCGTCGTGCCAAGGCTGTTCAGCGCTACCTGGTTCTGCAGGGCGTTTCCCCGGCTCAGGCTGAACTGGTTTCCTACGGCGAAGAGCGTCCGGTTGCCACTGGCAACGACGAGCAGTCCTGGGCGCAAAACCGCCGCGTAGAACTGCGTAAGTAATTCGCGATGCGCAAGTCCAGTCGTGCTCTGACTTTCCTGGCCCTCTCCAGTTTGCCGTTCTCGGCGCTGGCTGAGGTTCCCGTGGTGGATAACAACGCCGGTTACGGCACCAGTTACCCGCCGGCCGGTTACGGCACGACTGGCGCTGCCTACGCCGGGACAGGGGCCCCAGCGGCCCCTGTCTCAGCGCAGGGCGAGCTGTTCATGCAGCTCCAACAAATGCAGGAAGAGATTGCTCGCCTGCGCGGCATGCTCGAGGAGCAGCAGTACGAGATCCAGCGCCTGAAACAGGAAAGCCTGGAGCGTTACCAGGACCTCGATCGCCGTGTTTCCGGTGGTGCCGCCGCCGGCGCACCGGTAGCCCCGAATTCTCCTGCCGCTGGCGCCCCCGCTGCCAACGGCGCCCCAGCCGCTCCCGCGCAGCAACCGGCTGCCAGCAGCGAACCGGGCGACCCCGCGAAGGAAAAGCTCTACTACGACGCGGCCTTCGACCTGATCAAGCAGAAAGACTTCGATAAGGCCAGCCAGGCCTTCAACGCCTTCCTGCGCAAGTACCCCAATAGCCAATATGCTGGTAACGCGCAGTACTGGCTGGGGGAAGTGAATCTCGCCAAAGGCGACCTGCCTGGCGCCAGTCAAGCCTTTGCCCGCGTTGGCCAGGCCTATCCGCAGCATCCGAAGGTGCCGGATTCCCTGTACAAGCTTGCGGATGTCGAGCAGCGCCAGGGCAACACTGCCAAGGCCAAGACCATCCTTCAGCAGGTGGTCACTCAGTTCCCCGGCAGTTCCGCTGCGCAGCTCGCTCAACGCGACCTGCAACGCCTGCCCTGACTTCGGACCGCCGAATCACGAAAACCCGCGCCAGTCGCGGGTTTTTTCGTTAGAATCGCCGGCCTCCAACCTTCATTCCCGCAACGGAGGCGGATGGCCTGTTTAGCCGTCACGCCCGTGGCTGATATGCATCAAACCCTGCGAATTACCGAGATTTTCTACTCGTTGCAGGGGGAAACACGTACCGCCGGATTGCCGACGGTTTTCGTGCGCCTGACCGGCTGCCCCCTGCGTTGTCAGTACTGCGATACCGCCTACGCGTTCAGCGGCGGCGAGATCATGACACTCGACGCCATCCTCGAACGCGTTGCCGCCTTCAAGCCGCGCTATATCTGCGTCACTGGCGGTGAACCGCTGGCCCAGCCGAATTGCATCCCGCTGCTGCAGCGCCTGTGCGATGCCGGTTACGAGGTCTCCATCGAAACCAGTGGCGCCCTTGACGTTTCCGCTGTGGACCCGCGGGTGAGCAAGGTGGTCGACCTGAAAACCCCCGGTTCAGCCGAGGTCGGTCGCAACCGCTACGAGAATATCGCCTACCTGACGGCCAACGATCAGGTGAAGTTCGTCATCTGCTCCCGCGAGGACTATGACTGGGCGGTGTCCAAGCTGATCGAGTACCGCCTCGAGCAGCGCGCCGGCGAGGTGCTGTTCTCTCCCAGTCATAAGGAAGTGAGCGCGCGCGACCTGGCGGACTGGATCGTGGCCGACAACCTGCCGGTGCGTCTGCAGCTGCAGCTGCACAAAATCCTCTGGAGCGACGAGCCGGGTCACTGATCCGGCGCGATTGCGCACCTTGCCTGCCTGTGCCTTGGGTACGAGGCAGGCCGATATCGAGGGATACCCCCATGAGCGAGAAGAAAGCGGTCATTTTGTTATCCGGCGGCCTGGACTCGGCCACCGTGGTCGCCCTGGCCCGCGCCGAGGGCTACGCCTGCTACACCATGAGTTTCGATTACGGCCAGCGTCATCGCGCCGAGCTGAATGCGGCGGAGCGCGTCGCCCGCCAGTTGGGCGTGGTGGAGCACAAGGTGATCGGCCTCAACCTGAACGGCATCGGCGGCTCCGCCCTGACCGACACCTCCATCGATGTGCCGGAGAGCCCAACCGAGGGCATCCCGGTCACCTACGTACCGGCACGCAATACCGTCTTCCTGTCCCTTGCCCTCGGTTGGGCTGAAGTGCTCGGCGCTCGAGACATCTTCATCGGTGTCAACGCAGTGGACTATTCCGGCTACCCGGATTGCCGCCCCGAGTTCGTCGAAGCCTTCGAACGCATGGCCAACCTCGCCACCAAGGCCGGTGTCGAGGGGGAGGGCTTCCGTATCCAGGCGCCGCTGCAGAACCTGAGCAAGGCGGAGATCGTCCAGGCCGGTCTGCGTCATGGTGTGGAATATGGGCTGACGGTGTCCTGCTATCAGGCCGACGACGATGGTCGCGCTTGCGGGAAATGTGACAGCTGCAGGCTGCGTGCGGCGGGCTTCGTAGCGGCCGGCGTTCAGGACCCAACGCGCTATCAATAATTTTTTTCGAGGAGAGGTGTTGAATTCCTGAATAAAATCAGTATCATGCGCCTCGCGTTGGGTCGTTAGCTCAGTCGGTAGAGCAGTTGGCTTTTAACCAATTGGTCGTAGGTTCGAATCCTACACGACCCACCACCTTCAAAAGCCCGCCTTATCAAGGCGGGCTTTTTCGTTTCCGGGTGGCGAACTTTCTCGTTGAAACTCACCGGTCGCGACAGACGAAAGGTGCTTGCCGCGGCTGTCCCGGCGTCGCCAAATCTGCGTTATCATCCGCGACCCTCCCGGGGCGCAGTGGCCACAGGGGGCGGGTGTATAATCGATTTCGCGCCATCGCGCTCGCAGGTTCAGCTCCTATGACACAGCTTTCCGAACGCTTTCTGGTCCAGGCCCATCTTGCCGCCAAGCAGCCCAAGCAGCTGACGGCCGAGGAGGAGGCGCACTTTCGTGCCGCCATCGCTGCTGAGCTGAAGGCCAGGGATGCCGTGCTGGTTGCGCACTACTACTGCGATCCGGTGATCCAGGCGCTGGCTGAAGAAACCGGTGGCTGCGTTTCCGACTCCCTGGAAATGGCCCGCTTCGGCAACCAGCATTCGGCACAGACCGTGGTCGTCGCTGGTGTGCGCTTCATGGGCGAGACCGCGAAGATCCTCAACCCGGAAAAGCGCGTGCTGATGCCCACGCTGGAGGCAACTTGCTCGTTGGACCTGGGTTGCCCGGTCGACGAGTTCTCGGCCTTCTGCGACCATCACCCTGAGCGCACTGTGGTTGTCTATGCCAACACTTCGGCGGCGGTCAAAGCCCGAGCCGACTGGGTCGTAACGTCCAGCTGCGCCCTGGAGATCGTCGAGAGCCTGATGGATAACGGCGAAAAGATCATCTGGGCGCCAGACCAGCATCTGGGTCGTTACATCCAGCGCGAAACCGGTGCCGATATGCTGCTCTGGGACGGTGCCTGCATCGTCCACGAAGAGTTCAAGGCCAAGCAGCTGCAGGATATGAAAGCCCTGTACCCGGAGGCTGCAGTGCTGGTCCATCCAGAGTCCCCCGAGGCCGTTATCGATCTGGCCGACGCGGTGGGTTCCACCAGCCAACTGATCAAGGCTGCGCAGACCCTGCCGAACAAGACCTTCATCGTCGCCACCGACCGCGGCATCTTCTACAAGATGCAGCAGCTTTGCCCCGACAAGCAGTTCATCGAGGCCCCCACTGCTGGTAATGGCGCGGCTTGCCGCAGCTGCGCCCACTGCCCGTGGATGGCCATGAATACACTGGAACGCACCCTGCAGTGCCTGCGCGAGGGCACCAACGAAATCTTCGTCGACCCGGCGCTGATCCCACGAGCGGTCAAGCCGCTCAAGCGCATGTTGGACTTCACCCAGGCTGCACGCCTGAAGCAGGCCGGCAACGCCTGATCTACCTCGAAAAAAAGCCCGGACCAGTCCGGGCTTTTTCGTTTCTAAGTGGACGTTGGTCCACTCAACGATGATCAGCGCATCATCTGCTTGAGCATCTTCTGCTGCTGGACCAGCTCTTGCTGGCGGGCGTCGATGCGCGCGGCCAGCGGGAAGTTGCCACCGGCGCGGCGTTTGGCGAAATCCAACTGCTCGATGGCCTGGTCGAAGTCGCCCACCAAGGCGAAGTACTCGGCGCGCGCCTGGTGCAGGCCGATGGTATTGCCAGCCAGGCCGCGTACCTCGGCCACCTGATACCACACGTCCGGATCGTTCGGGCGGCTCTTGAGCAGGCCATCGAGTACCTTCTCGGCGTCTTTCGGCTTGCTTTGCTTGAGCAGGAGGTCACTGCGCATCTGCTTCAGCGGGTAGTTGTTAGGGTACTGGCCGAGCAGGCGGTCGACGCGTTGCTGGGCGTCGGCTATGCGATTGGCTGTGATGTCCAGGTCCACCTGGGCCAGGTTGTAGACGATTTCGTTCGGCGCCTTGGCCAGCAGCGGTGCCAGGTGCTCCTTGGCCTGGTTGAGCTGGCCACCCTTGATCTGGGCAATGGCCAGGCCGTAACGGGCCGCGTCCAGTTTAGGATCATCGTCGAGCATGGCACGGAAGCGTTTGGCGGCGATGCCTGGGGTTTCCTCGAACATCAATTGAACACGGGCGCGCATCAACTGATAGCGCAGGCTGTTCTCGACGCCACCGGGCGGTAGTTGTTCGGCGCGGTTGCGGGTGTCGGCAATTCGGTTTTCGGTCACCGGGTGAGTGAGGAGGAATTCCGGCGGCTTGGCGTCATAGCGGTACTGGCGCATCAGGCGTTCGAACATGCGCGGCATGGCGCGTGGGTCATACCCGGCCTTCTCGAGGTTGAGCAGGCCGATGCGGTCGGCTTCCTGTTCATTCTGTCGGGAGAAGCGGCGCTGCTCCTGGATGGCAGCGGCCTGGGTGCCCATGATGGCCGCCATGCCGGCGTCACCGGCACCGGCTGCAGCGGCAACGATGCCGGCGAGCATGGCGGCCATCACCGGTATCTGCATGCGCTGCTGGGCCTCGACGCCACGGGCGAAATGGCGCTGCGACAAGTGCGCCAGTTCGTGAGCCAGTACCGAGGCGTACTCGGCCTCGGTGGGGGCATAGAGGAAGAGACCGCCGTTGACGCCAATGATGCCGCCAGGTGCCGCGAACGCGTTCAGCTGCGGGCTGTTGAGCAGCACGAACTCCAAGCGTCGGTCTTGCAGCTGACTGGTTTCGGCCAGGCGGTAGACGCTTGTTTCCACGTAGTCCTTGAGCTGCGGGTCATTGAGTTGCGGCACCTGGCCGCGCAGCAGGCTCAGCCAGGCCCGGCCGAGTTGATGTTCCTGTTCCGGGGATACGATGGAAGAGCTGGAGTCCCCCAGCGACGGCAAGTCGTCGGCCATGGTGGGCGAGGCAAGAAGGCAGGCAAGCGTCAGCAGAGTGGGGCGCAGAAAATTCATGCACTGGGCTCGTTGGCGGCAAAGGCGTAACTGTAGCCTCCAGCGCGGCCAACTGGCCAGCGGCGCTCTGCCTTGGGTATCCTAACCGCCCGCTCAAGTATTCCCGCCCTGCGACCTGCCCAGGGCGGTCGCCAGGTACCTTCTCCGGAGACTCACCATGACTGACACTGCCAGTCGAACAGATGCTTTCGACGTCGAGCTGGATGCCTGTGGCCTGAATTGCCCCTTGCCCTTGCTCAAGGCCAAGCTCGAGCTGAATCGCCTTCCCAGTGGCGCGGTTCTCAAGGTGATTGCCACCGACGCCGGCTCCCAGCGCGATTTCCGCGCCTTTGCGCAATTGGCCGGGCACCAGTTGTTGCGTGAAGAGGTCGAAGACGGCGTATTCCGCTACTGGCTGCGCAAGGCCTGACCCCCTGGCCCCGTATAGCGGGCCATCCAAGGATTTCCGATGCTCAAGGTGCTTCGCGACTGGATCCAGCGCTACTTCTCCGATGAAGAGGCTGTGGTGCTGGCTGTGGTCCTGGTTCTCGGCTTCACGGCCGTCCTTACCCTCGGCAACATGCTTGCGCCCGTGCTGGCGGGGATGGTGCTGGCCTTCCTCATGCAGGGGCTGGTCAACCTGCTGGAACGTTTGCAATTGCCGCAGACCCTGGCGGTGTGGGTCGTCTTCACGCTGTTCATCGGCGTCCTGGCGCTGATTCTCGGTGTGCTGGTGCCGTTGCTCTGGCAGCAGCTCAGCACCCTGTTCCAGGAGCTGCCGGGCATGCTTGGCGAGTGGCAGTCGCTGCTGCTGCTCCTGCCCGAGCGCTACCCGCACCTGGTAACCGACGAGCAGGTGCTCAAGGCCATCGAGGTTACCCGCAGCGAAGTGGCCAAGTTCGGCCAGTGGGCGCTCACCTTTTCGCTCTCCAGCTTGCCACTGCTGGTCAACATCATGATCTACCTGGTCCTGGTGCCCATCCTGGTGTTCTTCTTCCTCAAGGACCGCGCGTTGATAGGGCGCTGGATCAGCGGCTACCTGCCCAGTGAGCGCGGGCTGATGACCCAGGTCTGGGATGAGGTGAATACCCAGATCGCCAACTACATCCGCGGCAAGGTGATCGAGATCGTCATTTGTGGCGCGGTCACCTATGTGGCCTTCGTCTGGTTGGGGCTCAACTATTCGGCGCTGCTGGCATTGCTGGTGGGGCTTTCGGTTGTGGTGCCTTACATCGGCGCGGTGGTGGTCACAGTGCCGGTGGCGCTGATCGCGCTGTTCCAGTGGGGCTGGAGCGACCAGTTCATCTACCTGATGGTGGTCTACACCGTGATCCAGACCCTGGACGGCAACGTGCTGGTGCCGCTGCTGTTCTCCGAGGCGGTTAACCTGCACCCGGTGGCGATCATCTGCGCTGTGCTGCTGTTCGGCGGACTCTGGGGCTTCTGGGGCGTGTTCTTCGCGATCCCTCTGGCGACCCTGTTCAAGGCAGTGCTGGACGCCTGGCCCCGTGCAGGGCCACAGAGTGTGGCGCTGCAATGAAAAAAAGGCCGCGATTGCGGCCTTTTTCATTGGGGCGGAGCGTCAGCCCTGGTTCAGCGCTTGCGCAGCGGCGAGTACGGCGTCCACGTGGCCTGGCACTTTCACGCCGCGCCATTCCTGGCGCAGCACACCGTGTGCGTCGATCAGGAAGGTGCTGCGATCAACGCCCATGTATTCCTTGCCGTAGAGCTTCTTCAGCTTGATCACGTCGAACAGCTGGCAGAGTGATTCATCCTTGTCGGAGATCAGCTCGAAGGGGAACTCCTGCTTGCACTTGAAGTTCTCGTGGGACTTCATGCCGTCGCGGGAGACACCGAAGATCATTGTGTTCGCAGCCAGGAAGGCCTCGTGCTGGTCGCGAAAGCCCTGGCCTTCGGTGGTGCAGCCGGGCGTGCTGTCCTTCGGATAGAAATAGAGCACCACTTGCTTGCCCCTGAGGGCCGACAGGGTGACTTCCAGGCCGCTGGTGGCCTGAACGGTGAAGTCAGCGATGGGGTTATCCAGGGAAACTGCCATGTTTAACGACTCCTCAAGGGTGTTGCGGGCGCCAGGGTTCGATCAGGGCATCCAGGTTCAAGGCGTCAGCGAAGTCCAGGAACTGGTCGCGCAGCCAACTGATCTGGGTACCGGCGGGCAGGGTCACGGTGATGGTGGCGTTGAGCATGGTGCTGCCGGTCTGCGGCGCCTGATAGGTGTCGCAGGTGAGGTTCTCCAGCTCGACGCGATGATCGACGAAGAACTGGCACAGCTCGTTGAGGATGTCCGGGCGATAAGCGGCACTGACATAGGCCACGTAAGGCAGGGCCTGGGGACGTATCTCCAAGGCGTTGCTGCGGGTTACGTTGGCGGTGAAACCATGGCGTTTTGACAGCGCCGACAGTCCCGCTTCCAGTCGCGCGAGGCCGTCCCAGCTGCCGGAGATCTGCAACACGATGGCGCAGAACTCACCGTGGCGGGTCAGGCGGCTGCTGACCACGGCGCAGCGGTTTTCCTGGCTGGCGCGGCACAGCACGTTGGTCAGCTCCGTCGGGTTACGGCCCAGGGCACTGATCAGAAGGAACTGTTCGCGGGGCGGGGTGGTGGACATGCAGCATTCCTAAAGAGGGGAGGGCGGCCGGGGCCGCGCTGTTCAAACAGAGAAGGTTAGCGAAAAGCAGCGCCGAGGGAAATGCTGTAACCGCCTGACGGCGCTTGCGTTCACCTTGTGCAAGGCCAGAGCCGACAGTACCATTACGGCTCTCTTTTTCCGGCAGGAGCGGTTGCATGATTGCGGGCAGTATGGTGGCACTGGTTACGCCCATGGATGCACAGGGTCAATTGGACTGGGACAGCCTTTCCAAGCTCGTTGACTTCCATCTTCAAGAGGGCACCAACGCCATAGTCGCCGTCGGCACCACGGGCGAGTCCGCCACGCTCGACGTCACCGAGCACGTCGAAGTGATCCGCCGCGTCGTCGACCAGGTCAATGGCCGCATCCCGGTGATCGCCGGCACCGGTGGCAATTCCACCCGTGAGTCGGTCGAACTCACCGCTGCCGCCAAGAACGTCGGTGCCGACGCGTGCCTGCTGGTGACCCCCTACTACAACAAGCCGACCCAGGAAGGCCTGTACCAGCACTTCCGCCACATCGCCGAAGCCGTGGCCATCCCGCAGATCCTCTACAACGTACCGGGCCGCACCGTATGTGACATGCTCCCGGAGACCGTCGAGCGCCTGTCCAAGATCAGCAACATCATCGGTATCAAGGAAGCCACTGGCGACCTGCAGCGCGGTCAGGAAGTCCTGAATCGTGTCAGCAAGGATTTCCTCGTCTACTCCGGCGATGACGCCACCGCTGTCGAACTGATGCTGATGGGCGGCAAGGGCAACATCTCGGTAACCGCCAACGTCGCTCCGCGCGCCATGGCCGATCTCTGCGCCGCCGCCATGCGTGGCGAAGCCGACGCCGCCCGTGCCATCAACGACAAGCTGATGCCGCTGCACAAGGCACTGTTCATCGAGTCCAACCCCATTCCGGTGAAGTTCGCCCTGCACGAAATGGGTCTGATCCCCGACGGCATCCGTCTGCCGTTGACCTGGCTCAGCCCGCGTTGCCACGAGCCTCTGCGCCAAGCCATGCGCCAGACCGGCGTACTGGCCTAATTCCAAGGAAACATTCCGCATGAAGCGACTGGCCGGACTCTCCGCTCTCGCCCTGATCATTTCCAGTACCAGCGGTTGCGGCTGGCTCTGGGGCCAAGATGGCTACTTCCGCGACCGTGGCAGCGACTATCTGGAAGCACGCCAGACCGCACCCATGCAGCTTCCCCCGGATGCTGACGCCAAGCGCCTCGACCCGCTGTTGCCGGTGCCGATGAACGTCGCCGACAGCCGTGCCGAAGGCGAATTCGAAGTACCCCGCCCGCTGGCTCTTCAGGCCAAGGGTGAGGTCAGTGACTACAGCCTGCAGAAAAGCGGCGATTCCCGTTGGGTGGTTGCCCAGCGTGTGCCGGCGGAAGTCTGGCCAGTGGCTCGCCAGTTCTTCGAAGACGGCGGATTCCGCATCGCCGACGAGCGCCCGCAGACCGGTGAATTCAGTACCGATTGGCAACGCCTCGACCAGCTCTCGGGCCCTCTGGCCCGTCGCTTGGGCAGCCGCGTCAGCGGAGTCGAGCCGGACAGCGAAATCCGCGCTCGCGTACGTATCGAGCCAGGCGTGCAGCGCAATACCAGCGAAATCTTCGTCCTGACCACCACCCGTCCGGCCGGCAGCTCCGCCGACACCGGCTGGCCGAGCCGTTCCGACAGCCCGAGCCTCGAAGCAGCGCTGCTGGATGAAATGCTCGCCAGCATGGCCCGCAGCGCCGAACAGGGCGGTTCCGTGTCCCTGCTCGCCGCTCGCGACTTCGATGCGCCGAGCCGTGTGACCCTGTCCGAAGACGGTAACGGCAACCCCATGCTCAGCCTCGGCGCCGACTTCGACCGCTCCTGGTCCAGCGTCGGCCGTGCGCTGGAAACCGGTGACGTCCGCGTCGACGACCTCAACCGCAGCCTGGGTGTCTACTACATCAACCTCGCGGAAGGTGCGTCGAAGGAAGATGAGAAGCCTGGCTTCTTCAGTCGCCTGTGGGGCAGCGATCCCAGCGAGGAAGAGATCGAGGCACGCGCCGAGCGTTACCAGGTGCGCCTGACCCGCGTTGGCGACAGCGTGCAGGTCACCGTGGAGAAGGACATCAACACTGTGGCACCTGCCGATGTGGCGCGCCGCGTGCTGACCCTGATCCAGGAAAACCTCGGCTAATCAGCGCCGCTTGGCGGCGCGACGTGGAAACAACAAGGCGAAACCCCCGGGTTTCGCCTGTTTCGTTTGATAAAGGCGGAAAACGACATGAGCACACCCACCACCCTCAGTCTGAAGAAGATCTACTCGGGCAAGGTCCGTGACCTCTACGAAATCGACGACAAGCGCATGCTGATGGTCGCCACTGACCGCCTTTCCGCGTTTGACGTGATCCTCGACCAGCCGATTCCGGAAAAGGGCAAGATCCTCACCGCCATCTCCAACTTCTGGTTCGACAAGCTCTCCGGTCTGGTGCCTAACCACTTCACTGGCGACAAAGTGGAAGACGTGGTGCCTGCCGCCGAACTACCCCTGGTGGAAGGTCGCGCAGTGGTGGCCAAGCGCCTGAAGCCCGTTGCCGTCGAAGCCATCGTACGTGGCTACATCGTCGGTTCCGGCTGGAAGGAATACCAGAAGACCGGCACCGTCTGCGGCATCCAGCTGCCGGCCGGCCTGAAAGAGGCCTCCAAGCTGCCGCAACCCATCTTCACCCCCTCGACCAAGGCCGCTGTCGGCGACCACGACGAGAACATCTCCTTCGAACAGTGCGAAAGCATCATCGGCAAGGAACTGGCCGCCAAGGTCCGTGACACCGCCATTGCCCTGTACAGCACCGCCGTCGAGTACGCCGCCACACGCGGCATCATCATCGCTGACACCAAGTTCGAGTTCGGCATCGACGAAGACGGCACCTTGACCCTGATGGACGAAGTGCTGACCCCCGACTCCAGCCGCTTCTGGCCGGTGGAAAGCTACGTCGAAGGCAAGAATCCTCCGAGCTTCGACAAGCAGTTCGTCCGCGACTGGCTGGAATCCACCGGCTGGAACAAGGAGCCACCGGCCCCGGCCGTGCCCGCCGATGTCGCGCAGAAGACTGCCGACAAATACCGCGAAGCCCTGACCAAGCTGACTTCCTGAGCCGTTTTTTCTCCCCTCTCCCGGTGGGAGAGGGGCTGGGGGTGAGGGATGTATTCTGTCGCTGGGACTACCCATTCTCGCAACCATCTGAAACCACGCGAAAAAATCGCGCCCCGGGCTTCGCCAATTGCCACTGAGCTGGTATGATGCGCGCCGTTCGGGAAGATGCCGGAGTGGCCGAACGGGACGGATTCGAAATCCGTTGTGTCAGCAATGGCACCTAGGGTTCAAATCCCTATCTTCCCGCCATATCGAGAAAAGCCCTGCAAATCAATGGTTTGCGGGGTTTTTTGTTTGTGCGTTGTACGTAGCCGTTGTACGTACTCGGTAGGGCAGGGCGGGCTTTGCTCCCGCGCCTGCAAAGCCTCCAGCAAACCCACGTCGTTGTTCCGTGTGTTGTTTGCCCCGCGTGCTGATGGCGTGTCCCGTGAAATCGTCGCGACCGGGTACACTGCAACCATTGAGACCTGCGGAGTGGAAAACATGGTGTGGGTACGGAAGCAGGTTCAGAAGAACATCTACATTCACAACGACCTAGCGAACACGGCTGACCACATCCGAAAGCGTGTCGAGGAAATGGAAGCAACCGGAAACCGCGAAGGTATCGCCCTCGACATTACGGCGTGCTTAACCATGCTCGCCTTCACCTTTGAATCACGGATGAACTTCATAGGGGCGAAGCGTGTGGCAGACTGGAACGAGCGGCGGTCCTTTGGCAAGAAGATGGGTAACGTGCTGGAGAAGCTGGGCATAACACCTGACCTCTCGGAAAGGCCATACTGCACGGTGGGAGAGCTGAAGACCTTCCGAGACATCATCGCCCACGGTAAACCCGACGAAAGCGAAATTGATGAATTGGTCGAAAGCGACGGGACATTCGGCGACTTGGCCACGGACCTTCGCGGAGTCTGGGAGGCACACCTAACCGTCGAGTTCATGCGTCAGTGCTTCGAAGACCTTGATGCCATTTGGCATGACTGGCTGGAGCGGGCCGGAATCGGCCGCCACGAAACGATTACCCATGGATCACACGAAATCTCGCTGGAAGAGGCTTTAAAGGCGTTCCAGCCTAAAGCTTGACCTCTTTTCCCAGGCAGCCACCCCTGCTCCCGGAAATAGAAAGCCACCGCGTTTACAAATGCCCAAGGGGAAGGGCTGGCGATGGCTTTTCTGTCCTCTTACGGGACAATTTCAGCATACGCCTGTGTCCGTGGGCGGGCATGTAGATGACAGATGGCAGGAGGAAAGTGAGGCCGCTACGGCTGCAAGCATTACGCATGCGTGGGGGAGGGAATGAAAGCACAATCGGTGTGGCTGGTGGGGTCCACCTCAATTTCCTAAGTCTTTAATTCTAAAAGACTTTTCTCGCAAAAAATCGAAGAGTGTGACAGCGTTTAGGTACACCTGAGTGGTGCACCATGCTGGGCATTCTAGTCGACAGAATTTCTCCTCTCCAAGCTCACTTCAATGCTTAGCCGTGCCACAGCGTCGGTGACAGGTGCCATGCCGTCCATCTCTAGTCAATTTCGCCGTTCTGGGGAGATTGGCTTTCTTGTTTGTCGCGGTATAGTGGCCTTTTGATTTGGTTTGAGTTTCCAGTCCGGAAAAGTGATTGCGACGGCGAGGCTATGCACGGATAGCGATGAAGAAACTCCGACTCTGACCTTGATTTGAGCACCGGTGGGATCCATGAAAATGCTGGGCGAAGATTTAATCATAAAAATGTGGGAGTCGTTGGTCGATAAAGGTATTGGTGGAATACTGCGGCCATGGCATGAGCAGCGTCTTGATAAGCAACGACTTCAAACGAGACGAGCTGAAATGCTCCTAATTGCTCAAACAGAGCTAGATGTGAAGAAAATAGCTTCCGGGGAGGCTGTGTACTGTTCGGATGGTAGCGTTAAGCTGCTTGCGGATAATAGAGGCAGAGTTGGCGATGCCTTTGAAAAAATTGAGCCAGATGTGGGGGATATAAGTGTCGTTGATTTGGCTGTTTCAGCCGCAAAGTCTGAGTCAGTTAAAAGAGAGATAAACGTAGCAAAAGCGATTATGTACGCAGAGACAGAGCTTTCATCTGGTGCTGAGGATTCGGTTGATGAAGATATAGATGGAGACTGGATTTTTGCTTGGAGAGAGTATGCAGGGAGAGTTTCGTCGGAAGAGTTGCAGGCTTTATGGGGAAAGGTTCTTGCTGGCGAGGTGAAGAAGCCTGGAACCTACTCAATGAGAACTCTGGAGTTTTTAAAGTGCCTGTCCAGGGGGGAGGCAGAGGTCATCGAGAGAGTTGCTAGGTTCGTTATTACAAACGCAATTGCAAAGAATCTTGAGGATTTCTATAAGTCTAAGGGGGTTGTTTTTAAAGACTTCTTGCTGTTGCAGAATCTCGGGTTGATTGCTGGGGTAGAATCCTTGGGTCTGCAAATGCAGTATTCGTCTAGGGTTTCTGATCGATATGTCAACTATATGTTTGCGGGGGCTAAAATTATTATTATTGAAGACTCCGACGCTTCGAAGATGATTAGTATCCCAGCTTACTCGGTTACCCCATTAGGTTTGGAGGTATTTAGGTTGTCGGGTGTAAGTGCTGATCTTGACTATGTAGAGGAGGTGGCAAGGCTAATTTCTCAGCAAGTTTCGACTGTAAAGATTGCAGATTTTGTGCCGACGGGCAAAGAGGAGGGAAATTATTTCAATGAGAGGCTTGTTAAACCATTATCGGGTGATCCTGCCGCCTGAGTTTCGATCCAATTTCATAGTTCTTCCTTAAATGGAGGTTTTAAGCCCGATTTTTTGTTTCCTTCCAAAAAACGCGATGGTCAAGTGGCCGAGTGTGCGGTGGGGGAAGGTATCAGAGACCTTCGAACAGGCTGGAAATGCTCACCCCGAGGGCATCAGCCAGTACCTTGACAGCATCAAGAGAAGGATTGGCTCCGCCTGTCTCGATTCGGGACATGTAGGTGCGAGCAAAGCCGCATTTGTCCGCGAAGGCTTCCTGATTCATGCCTTTTCTTTCGCGAAGCTCACGGATTCGGTGACCGAACTGGCGGCGTAGAGAAGGGGATTTGGGTGGGGATGGCATTCCCCAATGGTCATAGCATGTGCTCTAATCGTGAACACACTAATCGTGACATGTCAGTTGTCATTTGGTGTCAAGGGGGCATTCGCCCGAGTCGCCGGTCCTTAGCCAGGAGTCGCCATGAACGAGAAACTGTTCCTGCTTGAAACCCAGAAGAAGAAAACCAACCACATCCTTCACCTGATCCTGACGATTTTGACCTGCGGGCTTTGGCTGATCGTGTGGGGAGTCGTCATGCGGAGCAATGAGGGACACAACAAGAAAGTATCAAAGGAAATGAATCAGATCGTGCACTACAAATCGCAGGGCATGAGCGATGCTGAAACTCACCAACGGATCAAGTTGGACAAGCTCGACGAAGATGCACGAAACAAGATGTTCATGTTCGGGCTGATTGTTCTAATCGTTGGGTTGTGGTGGTGGAATAGCTGACAGTGGTGAGATATTACAAAGCCCCGCAGAGAAGGGGCTTTTGTTTGCTCGCTGTATAACGATCCGCAAGGGGGTGGAATGGATTTTCTATCCGAATTTCGACCATCTAGCAATCTGCACAGAAAACGCTTCCTGGGGGGCTTACAGCTCGAATTCTATTCGGTCGCACTATAAAAGAGCGAGGCGGAACGGCTGATAGTTCAAGCGCATTGTCTCAGATGTAATGGCGATTGAGTGCAAGCCCGCATAGCACCAGAGATCGCCAAACCTCGATAGTCCCCTCTAGAATTTCTTTAGTCCAGTAACTCGGGTGAGTTCTTGGCTTACCACGATTCTCATAAGTGAAGCTTGCCACCTTGCCACCTTGGTTGTCGTCAATGTATGAAGCGGAAGGGGTGTGCCCTATGAGTGCCCGATGCTTCGATACATTAGAAAAGTCACTCACATAAGTAAACCAGCTTGCAGAGAGAGCAGAGTCTAGAGAATCTTTGAGCTCTCCCGACGGGAGCTTATCTCGCACCGTGTGCACATAAACCTTCCCATTCAGAGGAACTGGCAACACTAGACGATTCAGAAGCTCCCCAAAGCTATCAAAGGCGCTTCGTGTTATCCCTATGCAGGCTAGAAGATTGGCCTCACTTACAAGTCTGGCGTGTTCAAGCGTACCTTGTTCCTCAGGAGAAACGCAGCCGAATGCATGAGTCAGGAATTTCAACTGATCAGGTCCTGAGTCTGTGCTAAACGCGGCGAAAGCGTCACGAGCAAGGCACTTGTGATATTCGAAAATTTGCTGATAACGCCCCATGGCGTAGATAAGGTCTACAAGCTCCTTCGTATCTCCTGCCTGCGTTGCAACGACTTTATTCTTTAGTGCACCTAGATCCCAATGACTCGTCATGACTGCTCACGCTCTGCAAGGTGGACTCACCAGATTACCGCAAAAATCCGCCGCCGCTGGAAGGGCCTTAGTATGGGGGTGGGGTGTTCTATAGGGCTGGCCAGAAAAATAAGCTCAGAGCGGGAGCTGCTTAACTGTGCGACCGGGTGGGCACTCTGAAGCCAAGCCTTCCATAAATAATAACGACTCTCATTTCTACTGATACCGCCCGTAAGCTCCTGTAAAGGGCCTAGAATGCGCGCAATGCAAAAGAGCTATATTGGTAGCCAGAAGCGAAGAAAACCCCGCTAAGTGGCTCTCTGCTCGATATACGCTGTATTAGCTATAGATCATGCATTCCAAAGACGTTTGACTGTGCTCAGGCTGATTCCAAGCTCAGTGACTACTGCACTCTGAGACATACCAGCAGCCTTTAGCTGTGCTACCTGCTCTGCACTAGCTACAGAAGGACGGCCAAGAGACTTCCCTTCAGACTTCGCACGTTGCAAACCTGCCTGTGTACGTTCGATCAGCAGATCACGTTCAAACTCAGCAACAGCCCCTAGCACTTGCATTGTCATCTTACCGGCTGCAGAAGTGAGGTCTACGCGACCCAGGGCAAGGCAATGCACCCGGATGCCACGATCAGCCAACAGCTCAACAGTGGCGCGTACATCCATCGCATTACGGCCAAGGCGGTCTAGCTTGGTCACAATCAGCACATCACCTGACTCCATCCTTTCTAGAAGTTTTTGGAAGCCCTTACGTTCACTGGCAGGAACAGAGCCGCTCACTGTCTCTTCGATTACACGTTGAGCTTGCACATCGAAGCCAGCAGCCTTCACTTCCATGATTTGGTTTTGGGTGTGCTGTTCGGCTGTAGAGCAACGTGCATAAAGGAAGGTGCGGGACATTTCAGAATCTCCAAGGGCTCAATAACGTAGTGTCATTATATGGATTGGTGTCATAAATGACAAGCCTAGTTTTTGATACCTGAATCACCCGCTTCGCTAGATGGTGTCATATACGGTCGTTTTTGACGCTAGTCGGGACAATGGCGTGCACTATGCTCAGATCGTTGTCGATCAGAGAGTCCGAGTCGTTGACCCGAGCGTCTGGAGGCGCGGTTATGAGCGAAAGGTCCATTACGCAGTTCTTTGCCGCCTTGGGTGCTCCACTTCGTATGGTGCGGCAATCTTGGGGGGCGGTGCGAGCTGATGGTGCAGTATTTCTCCGTGTGTGGCAGGACAGATGCGAGAAGCGCGACGGGATACGCTACGTCCAGTTAACCCACCTTGAGAAATACGGGGGTGACAGCAGCAACTTCGGGTACACCGAGAGGCGGAATCACGTTGATCTGATTCGAGAAGGTGCGCCGTGCTACTTGGTAATGTGCTTGGCCAAAGACCCAGAGTCCAGTCCACGAGATATTAAGTCGTTCAATGAGGATACGGTTTTTGTGGGTGGGGCATTGAGTCAGTTCGATGGGGATTGGTGGGTCGAACTCGCTGGCAAAGTTCCGGCTCATGAGCTGATGCAGAAGTCATGATGCATGTTATTACTTAATCAAGGTCACCTGCACATGAGTGCCATCAGACAGTTCTTCGAGTTTCTGATCAATTGTCACCTAATGCAGTCGATTGTGAGTCCATGCCTCGACGCACTCTGTCGGCTCTTCATCAGCAGAAATTCGTGTTGGGCAGGAGAGAAGAGCCTTTGCTTAGCAGGAGAGGCCAAGGGGCCAGCAAACACAAGGGTTACAGGCGTTCTGCACTTTGGTGTTGCTCGAACATGACCAACCAGTACGTCTGTGAATCATGGGTTTACAGGTAATTTCTGGCTATTTTTTGATCATATTGGTTTGGTATCTAATTCAGCCACGTGGTGCTAGTCAGAAGTACGGACCAGCGTCCGCAGGATGCTACCTCTGGCGATAACTACACCTCTGACAGCAGATTGCACGGGATAGCGGGAGCTATCGAGGGTACTACTTCCTCAGCTTCGCTGTGGTTGATTGTACGATGGGATATAGGAGGAGGAAAATAGATGATGAAAATCATCCTCCTCACAAAACAAAGACCAAACACTACCAATGGTCGACCATTGGTATAGATGTACACCTGATGCCTCGCATCAAGTATGGTTGCACGAAATCCGAAGGATTGAACTGATACACTCCTAGAGAAAGAAGGGGAATAAATTTATAATTTATTATTCCCCTAATCATCTATATGGTGTACTGCCATCAGCTATCGCTGATCCCGGGGTACGCAATCAATGCGAGAGCATTCAGGAATGACACCATTGCAAGCGCTAGCTTGAGGCTGATACTCGTTTGAATTGATCCAGTTATCATAGTAAGGGGAGACAAAATGATGAAATCATCTCCCTTATATTCTTTGGTGCAAATCTCCGATGCGAAGCATCAGGTGTAATCCTTACCAGAGGTCAACCTCTGGTACAGAGAATATTTCAGCGTGAGTAGTAGTGTTTTATTGGGCATGCTGTGTGTGTTTTTTTGCCCAAGCATTCTACGCTGAGGGTAACTCTGTAAGCTCCGCTTACCCGAAGAGCGGTTATGCTCAGAGCTTACGCTCTAACCACTGAGGTTCCCAGCTCCCCCGTAGGGGAAGTGGTCACTTCGCTATTAGATATATGCGGCCGAAATACTGATACACCTGATACGGCTTCGAGTTACGCTGCCATCAGTTCCTTGTCCCGCCAGCTTCGGACGGAGTTCACTGAGACGTTCAGTTCTCTTGCCGTTGCCCGGATTCCCACTCCCTGAGCCAGCAGTTCAAGTGCCTGTTGCTTGGCGGGGTGTTCCGGCCACACGGGAAGGACTACTACGTTGTCGTTGAACGCTTTGCCCAGCAGCTCGGCATTGTATTCGGCATCGTACTCGGCCTCGCTCCTGTATCGGGTCAGGGGGCGTAGATCGTGGTGCAGCTTGGCTAGTGCCTCCGGGCTTGGGGGTGGTAGATCGTCAACCCATTCGCAGGGCCTAGGTTCTGGTTCAATGCCCTCCATCTCGCTCCGAAGCGACTTGGGGCGGCAAGCCATCATTCGAGGGATGATCAATTCAATCGCCTTCACGTAACGCCGAGCGTGACGCTCACCAAGTTGCAGCAACTCCATCACCGTTACCACGGTCACGACAGCAAGGCTTTCCAAGATCACCGCTAGGTTACGCACCGACAGTGGCATGGACTTGCCGCCAAGACCAATGGGGCGATCATGCCAATCCAACCGTGCAATGCCCTCGATGACATCCAAGGCAAACACCGGGTAGCGCCCCCATTCGGTCGTGCAACCGATGAACGCATAAAACGGGTTCGCGATGCTCTTAGGCTTTCGTCCGCTGGGGCTTTTCGGTTCGCGAAGCTGTCGAGAGTTAGCTTTAGCCTTGTTCTCCTGTACGCGCTGGCCCAGCCAACGGTCGGCATTGGCTGCGATACGGTCATTCAGGGCCTGTAGCTCTGCCGGGGAGAGTAAGTCAGATGCGGGGGCGTGGTTGAATGGGGCGGGGCAGTGTTCGTATTCGTAGGGCAGATGCGGGGCGTAGGGCATTCGTGTTCCTCCTTGTTCAAGTTCAGTTCATAGGCAAGTCCTCTCGGTTTCTGCCGTGGTTCGGTTGGTAAATCGCAGGCAATAAAAAGCCCCCATGCAGCACACTGCGTTTCGGCAATGGTCGCGTCGGAGGTTTTGTGTCGGTGATAAGCCGTCAGGTCGCTGACAACGATGCGAATGTTACTGTGACTTTGGGGTTTCTGTCAATCCATCGTTTTGGCGTTGTCAAGACTCAATTGCCATTGCAAGCAGGCTACTGAGTGAAGTCAAAGGTGAAATCCAACAGTTCAATAACTTTGGATTTTTGCTCCATACTTGGCCCGGCAGAGTAGATGTCCAGAGTGATCAAGCCTGTCTCATGACCGAATAAGGCGGGCATGGTGGCAATGTCTCCGCCTGCTTGGTGACACTCGGTAATGGCGGTTTTTCGCACGGAGTGAAACACAAACTCCCTGTTGAACCCGGCGGCTGTTTTGAGCCTGCCGAACCGCTTGCCAACAGCGTCCAAGCGATTGCCGTATTTGTTCGAATGGTCTAATGGGCGGCCTTCCAGCAAAAAACCATCCTTAGACTTCTCCAAGAGTTGCAATACCAATGGCACAACTCGGCTATGTAACGGAACCTCGCGAATGCCAGCTTTTGTCTTGGCGTCTGCAATTGCAAAGCTGATAGGGGTGTTGCCTTCAAAGGTTATAGAGTCGCGATCGATTCTGCCTAGCTCTTCAAGTCGGCAACCAGTGTATGCCCCCAACGCAATTAGGTTTGCTAAATTCCGGTCACCAGCAGTTCGTGCATTGGCGTGTAAGGCTTCCACTTGCTCGCGACCAAACGCTTTGTAGCTAATGGATTCTCCCTTGACGATTGGTAGGTCATGCTCTGCAAATGGATTGGGAGTGCCCTTGTATGTCTCACGCCATGAGGCGCTATACTTGCAAGCCCACTTCCAGAAGCTATTGCAGGCCCAAATATGTTGCTTCTTGGTCTTTGCAGATAGAGGAGTTCCTTTGGCGTCTGTGAGTTGGTCGAGGTATTTGACTACGGTGTCAAAGTCTAGTGCTGAACCTGTCTTTCCAAGGAAGTCGCTAAACATTTCGATTTTGCGAATTAGCACGTCCGTGGTTTTTGGAGTTTTTCCCTGTTTTTCGTAGTAGGCTCTGAAATCTTGAAGCAAGTTTTTTGTGATGGGGGAACGGGGTTTGTACGTTCCAGAGAGAATGTCTGTTGCTTCTTGTGCTTCGACCCCGGTCTTATCACTTTCCATTATGAAGTTCAGTAGTTGAGCCCTAGAGCTTTCTACAAACCTAATAACGCCCTGAGCGTCTCCGGCGTCAGTTAAGGCTTCCAGATCAGCTAAGTCGCTAGCTGGAAGCATGGCAGCGCCTTCAATCTGCGAATAATTCACAGGCTTTACTTTTAGGGCGGCGAGTGTGCCGCGCTGTGCAATCTCATCGAAGAGTTTGGCAAGGTGCTGCGTCTTATGAAGAGCAGCGTCCTTGTCTTCTTGCGATAATGTGTCGTCTTCACGTGCAGATTGAAATTCAGCCTTCCACTGGACGAGGTATGGCAAACGTAGGCGTAGTGCCTCGGCTCTGTTCGATGTGCCCAGAGACTTTGAGAGAATCCGTCTATTACCAAAGGCTGGTTGCACGTCCTTAGGCACTGCGAGGCGGACATGGTAAATACCGCCTTGCCGTTCCAGATTGTCTGCCATCGATCTACCTTCTTAGGATCAGTTGTACGTAGCGATTGTACGTAAAATTACCGTGAAGGCCAGAGGATTAGAGGGTTGTTGGGTTTTATGGGGGTGTTTCTAGAATCCCTATCTTCCCGCCATACAAAAAAGCCCTGGAAGCTACGGTTTCCGGGGCTTTTGCTTTTCTGGGCCAGAGCGGGGACGGTGTTTGGGGCAAAACTGCTGGCGATTTGGGGCAAAAATACCGTCGCTCCACACCGCTATACACCGTCCCAGTCCTCCCCAAACCCCATCTGCGACGAGACCTGACTGGCCATGCGCTTGGTGTCGTCCGGGATCAGCTTGGCGTAGTGCTTCTTGATCATGGTGGTGTCGGCATGGCCCAGGTGCTTGGCCAGCCACTCCAGCGTTACGTGGCTCGACAGCGCCTGACTGGCAAAGGTATGGCGGCATTGGTTGATCCCCCGATGCGCCACCTTGGCCTTGACCAGATGCTGCTTGAACCACTCGTCGAGTTCGTCCGCATCCCACTCCTGCCCCGTGCGCCAGTCCCGGAACAGGAGAGTCACCTGTTCAGGCTCCGTGCTCAGATTATCCCGCTGCACGACCTCAATCGGGCTAATCGGTACGGCTGCCGTGTCCTCCATGATGCTTCTGATCAGCTTGGCGGCAGGCGCAATCAGCTCGATCTCCCGTTCACGGTGCTCTTCCTTGGGGATCCGGTAAATGCCGTCCACGAAGGCCCGGCGGACGCGTAGGCGGTTGTGCGTCAGGTCGACATCCTCGCGGGCCAGCCCGAGCAATTCAGAGCGGGACAGCCCTGTCCAGCAGTTGAACACCACTACGCGTGCCTCGCGATGGCGTTTGGAGTCTGCCGTCAGGAGACGCGTGATTTCCTCGCGGGTGAAGGGGAACGCCTGGCTTTTGTACTTCACCTTGTGATTCTTGATCTTGTCCACCCGGTTGATCTCGATCAACTCGTTGGCTTCGGCATCGCCCCAGACGCCGCGTACCACTGTGAAGATGTCGTTCACCGTTTTCGGCGACAGGCCTTTTTTACCGTTCGCGGGCTTCACTAGCTGATTACGAAAGAGCTTCAGCTCTTGCAGGGAGATGTCCTGAATCAGGCGATCCCCGAAGCGGCGCACGACGTGGCGGGCCTTGCAGGCATAGTTGGTGTAGGTGGTCGAGGCCTTGTCGGTCTTGGCCACTTCCAGCCAGAGCCTGACGCCCTCCCTTACGGTCAGCCCCGGGGTGGTGTCAGGGCTGATCGCCGGTTCAGCGGCAGGCGCCAGGCTGGTGGTGGCGGGCGCGAGAGGTTGGCCGGGCGTGAGCGTCTCGCCCTGGGTAACCTCGGGCCGTTTGACCCTGAACCGGAGAGAGTCGGGAAAGCGCTTCGCGTAGTCAAAGGCGCCCCGTTTGATCTCTTCGAGCACAATCTCGCGGATGCTCTTGGCATAGGCGATGGTCTTCTCGTTCACGGGCATGTCGCGCAGTGGCTCGCGGCAGCGCTTGCCATCGAGCATGAAGGCGATGCGCACCACTTGGCCGTGGATCTCTACTCCGCGTGGACATTCAAGTGTCATAGCGCCCCCATCATCCATTTCTCGATGGCATCGCGGTTGTACACGATGCGATTGGCCGGATCGCGATCCCAGTGTTTGCCCAGGCACCACTGATTGGTTGTGCGGTACTTGCGGGCCGCCTCCGGCGAGATACCGAAGATCGGGAAGAGCAGTTCCTGCCTGACCCATTTCGCCGGTTGAATCACGAACAGCGTCCTGGTCTTGCCCACGGAATGACCGTTGCTATCGGCCAATGGGGCCAGGGGTTCTTGCATAGTGCCACTCCTTTTAGTGATTACAAATATATAAATAGCAACGGCTATGTTTGCAGGCGAAAACAAACCTTATGCGACTCTTACTCAGTTGCGCTTGGTGCGGTCGACGAAGCTCCAGGTCACCACACCGACGATCTGCATGTCTTCGGTCAGACGTCTTACGCGGTCGGGATACGACGGATTGAGAATGGTGAGGTACCGGCCCTCCACGCCGTCGGTAAGGCGCGCGAAGGCCGGGTTTCTCTGGGCATCGATGGCCACTACATCCAGATTGTTTTCAGGTTTGACTTGGGGGTCGACCAGGATCAGCTCGTGCGTCCGATACTCGGGCGCCATCGAGTCGCCCGGCACGCGAAGGTAGAACGACTCTGGGCTGTGCGCGAACTGGCAGGGGTACCAGGCTTCGGCCAGAAGGCTGGTATGGGCCAGTAGCGGGTTTTGCAGCAGTTTGTCCATCCAGTTGAGGACAGGCAGCTTGCGAGCCACCGGGGGCGGCGCTACTGGCAGTGTCCCCTCGGCGGAGGTTTCGACTGGCGGGGCGCACTTGGCATTGGCGAGTTGCTTGTGAAAGTCCATTTGTGCGGCCTCTGCTGAGGAGGTGACATGGAAATCTTTTCGGACTTGCCGACCGATAGCCAGGCGGTCATCCGTTCCATACAACAACCATTGCGGCGTCACGCGTAACGCCTCTGCCAATTGGACGATTTTCCTCGTCGCTTGATTCCTTCCGCGTTCCAAGTTGGCCACGGTGGCTTGCGAGATTCCAGCCTTGGTGGCGAGTTGCCCTTGCGTCAGCTGATGGCGTTCACGGGCATACACCAGACGTTGTGCGAGGGTCTTCAACTGAGGCGCCGCTATGTCTGGAGAGGGCAACGCCGGCATGGGGGCATGCTCATCCATGGTTGGGGCCGAAAACATGACAGCCTCTGTATAGGTGTCCGACGCTTGTGGCTCCGACGCCAACTCAGGGGGCAGCACTCCGCCTTCGTCCAACCACCGGCCTGAGACATTCAGCACCTCGGCTAGCCTGTGCATGTAGCGTGAGCTCTTGCTGCGTCCGCCTTCCAGGGTGGCAATGCTGGACTGACCGATACCAATACGCGTGGCCAAGTCTGCTTGAGTCAGCCGGCGAAGCTTGCGTGCAAATGCGACGCGCTTGCCCAGCGTATCCAGGTCTTGGTTCATCGGTGCGCCTCCTTGATGGGTAAGCCGATACTAATCAGGAAAAATGTGATTGTCAATATTTGTCGTTGACAATGCTATTTTAATCGCTAATATGATTTTACGGATAGCAAAGGCTGTTGGTGTGTGCGGCATGTGCTGCACATGGGCAGGAGGAGTGATCAGCATGAAAAACCGGGGAGGTGGGCATTGGTGTCCGTCGAGGGGGCGAGAGCAAGGCAGCGGTCATGTGGCTCGCTGTGACAATGGCCTTGGGTTGCAGGGGAGGTGCGGCAAATGACGGCTGCTCGCCCCCACAAGCACCTGCGGATGATGAAAAAACGGTATCGGGGCTTTTCGGAGCTAACCGAGCAACTGGTTAGGAGGCGCGGTGTTGGCGGCACGCCCAGTTGGCCTGATTGGTGCTTTCTTCCGTTTGGCGGGTGGCACACTTTGATGGGAAATTACCTCGGGGATAGCTCTATCGCCGACCTGCGTGTCGCCTACTTCTATGAGGCGGCAATGGTGGCGGCAATCGGTACCTGGCAATACAGCCAAGGCATCTACCGATTTGACCCGACGCTGTTGAGCGCGCTCAAGCACAGCAGGCTAGAAGGGGATTTGCCCGCAGACGCCTTGCTCCACTTGCCCGAGTGGTGCATTTACATCGAGACGCCAGGTTGGTCGTGGATGGGCGAGCCGTTGTTTGGCTTTTGGGCGCACTTGGAATGGGACATCAACACCGGGGGCACCGAGCTCAGGTTCCTGCTCGATGGTAAGTCGCACTTGGTGCCGCATGCCCTCCCGTTGGGGGCTTGGTCACTCAAGACGGCGGTTGGGACGCTCAAGGAAGTGGTTCACCTGCGTCTGTCAGAATTCGATGTCGGGTCTGAGACGATTGCGATTACAGAGCAATTGATGCCACTCGTTTC
This sequence comes from Pseudomonas sp. D(2018), assembly GCF_005502555.1. NCBI lineage: Bacteria > Pseudomonadati > Pseudomonadota > Gammaproteobacteria > Pseudomonadales > Pseudomonadaceae > Pseudomonas > Pseudomonas sp. D(2018). The sequence continues at coordinate 3,177 of NZ_SCOK01000024.1, read as the reverse complement.
GCTCCTGCTGTACTTGTGCTCCGAAGAGCCGGAGATTGACGAGATGCGACAGCCGGGATGCCACTCTTCGCGAGCAAATCCTCGCCCCCGTCCCCATGGGCGCCGCTTCTTTGTTCCCGATCAACCGCGACAATGGGTGGTAGGTCGCAATGTCGGTGAAGCATTGCGAGCGTCCGCTAATGTCTGCCCCATTGCCGAAGGATGTCCCAGGCGCACTGTGACAACCCATTTGCGTCGGGGGCACTGGCATGGCTTCTGGACGGGGCCACGCACCGGGGAACGAAAGTTTGTCTATCGCTGGATCCCACCATTGGTTGTGGAGGGACGAAAAGTACCTGAAGCGGCTTAGTTCCGCCTGTGGTGTGCACGCAAGTGCCGCTCGCCGCAGAAACGCAGCCCATGGCTCAAGGATTCGCATCGCCCGCGCCTGTCGCTCGAGGTGATGTCCGGGCCTTGGTTCGGTGCTGCGACTGCCTTGATGTGCAGGCGCATATCAAGGTAACGACTTTCTACTTGCAATAAGCGATTGGCAGGCCTCTCTCTGTCAATTTTTATGATTAGCGTAATAGCTGTTGCTATTGGTATTCGAGTGAAAACTACTGCACCAAAGGAGGCCAACATGCGGATCAGAATCGCCAACTAAGGGGGGAATGACCGGGGGTGAACGCGCTGCCGGTGACGGTTGTTAAGGTTTTAAGCCATTTCCATTAAGAGGTGTAAGCACATGAATCAGTTGACTGATATGCACAACTACGAAACCGAAGAGGGATTTACCCTGGCGGATATCTACTCCTTGATGTTTCGCTCATTGTACCCGTTGGCCTTCAGCAAGCGCGGAGAGAGTGATGCTTGCAAAAACTTCAAGCAGCACGCGACGCAGCTCCAGCGATTCCGCGTGGACTGCGATCTTGGCAATGTCGCAGTTACGCTGCGTCAGCCCGACGAAGGGGAGCACTGGACGGTGCCGGTGGCGGAGGGTTTCATTGAGTACTTGTCTCAACGGACGACGTTGAGGTGCGAGGAGTATGGGATCGATGTTGCAGACATCATCTTGCCTGTCATCGCTCAGGCTGTTGATCACGAGCCATTTTTGATTCGGTTCGTGCCAGAGAAAATTCTATCTCGGGAATGGCTGCTGATGATGGTGGGCCCCGTGCCTGGCATTGTTAAGTACATTGACGTAGCGGATGAGCTGATGCGGGAGTTGATTGAAGCCTACCCTATGGCAATTATTCATTTATATAACGGAAAATGTACCAAGGAGCTTGCATTGGTTGCTCTGCGTAAAGAACCTATGGTGTTGATATATTTACCTGAGGAGTTTCAATTGGATGCCTGTAAACAGGTGTGTGAAGAGCTGCGGCGTGAGAATTACCGATTGAAGAAACAGTTGGCAGCGTGATCCAGAAGAAGTTGGCTAACCGCCATTGGGTAGTTTAAGGCTCAATGGCGGTGACTTTGAGTATGTGGCGAGCGAGTATCCATGCGGCTGGTTGAGCCCTGCTAGGTTCAGCGCTTTTTAAGATATTCGGTGAATGGTTGCACCTCCGTCCGGTCAAGATTGTCGCCGATAATCAAGTTGTCCGCGCGGGCAGGGAGCGAGCCGATGAAGAGTTCGTGCATACCGTCAAGCGTGTTGATTCCTTTGAAGCCGAGATACCCCCATCTTCCAGTGCTCTTGACACGCTTATCGTCGAGACACGGCTTGAACTGAGCCCGGTACCTCCCGTACAACCTGTAATCCAGCGCTTTCGCTTGGCACCCCTTTTCCTCGTACTCCTCGTCGCGGCACTCAGTTGTTGGGTTAATGAACCCAAGCAGATGGCACGATGACTTGAATAGCCGGGGCGTCAGGGCGTTGGCATCACCCCGGACTTTGGTGAAATACGAGGTATTGAGATCAAAGCTGCGCTCGTTTTCTGGTGTGCCGGGAGCGACGTGGTAATGACAGCAGTGTTTAAGTTTGTCGTCAGCGTTCATGCTAGCGGCCGGGCGTTCGCTGCACGCAAATGGCAGTGCAGATAACAGGATCTTGGGCTCTTCTGCGATGCCCAGCGCGGGGAGGAGGGTGGTGATGAGAAGGTCGATGTGCGTAGTGAGTCCGTTCTGTGAGTCTTGACTCAATCATACTGGAAAGTTGGCATGGCAAACAAAAGCCCCTGGGAGGGGCTTATTCAAACAACTGTCGATGTGATTGTGCTCCGCTTATATGTCAAGCTTGCTGACTAAGCGTGCCCTTAGGTAATTCGGGAACTCAGCCGCAGATACCTTCAGCCCCATCGCGGCCCGCAGTTCGGCTTCAATGGCTTCTGATGTATGCGTCGGAAAAATACGTTGATATGCATTGCAGCCGCGATGGTAATACCTTCGTATACTCGGAAAGTGCTTGGCGATCAAGCCTGCATAGAAGCTCGATACATTTAGACGCTCGCCCAGATCGCGCTTCCTGCCTCGGAGGTTATCAGTGCTAAAAGATTCTCCAGCTTTTCTAACAGCTTCGATAAAACCAGTTCTGCCCAATATTTTGTAGGCTTCAATCAAGAAATCTCTCATGGTTGGTTTTTCTTGTAGTTGTTGTGTCTCACTACATAATTCATATGTCGGAGAGGAGTCAGTGGCAGTTTCCAGGCACTTGCTATCCAACCATTTGGCCACGTCCGCGCGCACGGACATATCTTGGTGAAGGTTAGAGGGGGAGGGCTGGCCCGCCGGGTTGACCTCGAGCAAATCGAAGTGCGCCGCACGAGGTGAGTCCGGGAAGAAACTGCGATAGCAGAAGGTACCGGCCTGGATGGCTTGGAGCACTTGGGCGCGCAAGTGGCCGGCGCGCGCTTGGGCCGCCGCATCGGTGCTGCGCTCGACCACTTCGCGGCAGCGTTGGCCCTGGAAGGTGAACGAAATACGCAGGCTGCGGCCATGAATCTCGACGCCGGCCAGCAGGGTGCGCGGTAGCGTCGTGACATCTGTGAGCAGACGTGGAGCCGTCCCGGTGTCAGTGGTTGTGGCCTGGGTCGAACGCGCGCGAGGGTCGGTCAGGGTTGCCTGATGCACGCCTTGAGTTGATTGTACTGGTCTAATTCTCGTGGACACCTCGATAGGGGATGATCATCCCCAACGAGGACCCAGAAAGACATGACATCACGTACCCGTAGAAGCTTTGACACCGCCTTCAAGTTG
>NZ_SCOK01000023.1:0-84585 GCF_005502555.1 Pseudomonas sp. D(2018) | reverse complement strand
AGGGGAGGGCGGGCCTGGTGGCCCGCCTGGCCTGTCAGTTGTCGTCGAGGAACTTTTCGGCGTCCAGTGCGGCCATGCAGCCTGAGCCAGCAGAGGTAATGGCTTGGCGGTAGACGTGGTCGGCCACGTCGCCGGCTGCAAATACGCCCGGGGTGCTGGTGAGCGTGGCATTGCCTTCGAGGCCGCCCTGGACGATCAGGTAGCCGTCGCGCATTTCCAGCTGACCCTGGAACAGATCGGTGTTCGGCTTGTGGCCGATGGCAATGAACACGCCGGCCAGCGACAGCTCCTTGGTGCTGCCGTCGGCAGTGCTCTTCAGGCGCACGCCGGTCACGCCGGTGTTGTCGCCCAGCACTTCATCCAGCGTGTGGTTCCAGTGCAGGCGCACGTTGCCATTGGCGGCTTTTTCGAACAGCTTGTCCTGGAGGATCTTTTCGGAGCGCAGCTTTTCGCGGCGGTGGATCAGGTGCACTTCCTTGGCGATGTTGGACAGGTAGAGGGCTTCCTCTACCGCGGTGTTGCCGCCGCCGACCACGCAGACCACCTGGTTGCGATAGAAGAAGCCGTCGCAAGTGGCGCAGGCGGAAACGCCCTTGCCGGCGAAGGCTTCCTCGGACGGCAGGCCGAGGTACTGGGCCGAGGCGCCGGTGGCGATGATCAGCGCGTCGCAGCTGTAAGTACCGCTGTCACCCTTGAGGATGAAGGGGCGCTTCTGCAACTCGGCGGTGTGGATGTGGTCGTAGACAATCTCGGTGTCGAAGCGCTCGGCATGTTTTTGCATGCGTTCCATCAGGGCGGGACCGGTGAGGCCTTCGATGTCGCCCGGCCAGTTGTCCACTTCGGTAGTGGTGGTCAGTTGGCCGCCGGGCTGGATGCCAGTGATGACCACCGGCTTGAGGTTGGCGCGAGCGGCATAGACGGCCGCGGTGTAGCCCGCCGGGCCGGAGCCCAGGACGATCAATCGGGAATGCTTGACTTCACTCATAAAAAGGCTCCATAAGTCTTTGTCACGAAAGAGAATGCATGCTCCAATTGAGCATTACGCAAATCGTTGGCGGCTATGCTACACCGAAGCGCGAGACGTCGCCAAAACGCCGGAGCGACAATCCGTTCCCGCATGGCGTCGCGCGGGCAAATCCGTACAATGGGCCACGTTCCGAATGGGTTGGAGCCCGTGATGGCGCACTGCCAGCGGACTTTTACCCTCGACCGACTCTTGAACGCGCCGCGGGCGCAGGAAAAGACGCGTTTTGAAGAATTCCACGACTAGAGCCCAGATCCCTGTCTGGCGCCAGCAAATGCATTATCGCCTCAAGGAAGGTGCGTTGATCGCGCTAGGCGCAGTCTGCCTCTACCTGTGGATGGCGTTGCTCACCTACGATTCCTCCGATCCGGGCTGGACCCACAACAGCAACGTCGAACAGGTACAGAATGCTGCCGGCCGCCTGGGTGCCTGGTTCGCCGATATCCTGTTCATGGCCCTTGGCTATTTCGCCTATGTTTTTCCGCTGCTGCTGGCGATAAAGACGCTGCAAGTCTTCCGTCATCGCCATGAGCCCATTGACTGGAGCGGCTGGTTGTTCTCCTGGCGGCTGATCGGGTTGGTCTTTCTGGTACTGTCCGGCTCCGCGTTGGCTGATATCCACTTTCAGGACCATGCCGGGCTGCCGGCCTCTGCCGGTGGTGCCCTGGGCGAGAGTCTCAGCCATCTCGCGGTCAACGCCCTGAATGTGCAGGGCAGCACGTTGCTGTTCTTTGCACTCTTCCTGTTCGGCCTGACCGTGTTCACCGACCTGTCCTGGTTCAAGGTCATGGACTTGACCGGCAAGATCACCCTTGACCTCTTCGAGCTCATCCAGAATGCCGTCAACCGTTGGTGGAGCGCGCGCCTGGAACGCAAGCAACTGGTGGCCAAGCTGCGTGAAGTCGATGTGCGTGTAAACGAAGTCGCCGCGCCGGTCGTGCCAGACCGCCGCGAGCAGGCCAAGGTCAAGGAGCGCCTGATTGAGCGCGAGGAGGCCCTCACCAAGCACATGACCGAGCGCGAGAAGCGCCCGGCCCCAGTCATAGCACCGCCGCCGCCACCCAAGCCGGCCGAGGCGAGCAAGCGTGTGCAGAAGGAGAAGCAAGCTCCGCTGTTCGTCGATACGGCTATCGAAGGCACTTTGCCGCCCATTTCCATTCTCGATGCCGCCGAGAAGAAGCAGAAAAGTTTCTCTCCGGAGTCTCTGGAGGCCATGTCACGCCTACTGGAAATCAAGCTGAAGGAATTCGGCGTCGAAGTGATCGTGGAATCGGTCCATCCAGGCCCGGTGATTACTCGCTTCGAGATTCAGCCGGCCGCAGGCGTGAAGGTCAGCCGCATCTCCAACCTGGCGAAAGACCTGGCCCGCTCCCTGGCGGTGATCAGCGTCCGCGTGGTGGAGGTGATTCCAGGCAAGACCACCGTTGGTATCGAGATACCCAACGAGGATCGCCAGATCGTGCGTTTCTCCGAGGTGCTTTCTTCGCCTGAGTATGACGACGCCAAGTCGCCGGTCACTCTGGCCCTGGGTCATGATATCGGTGGCAAGCCGATCATCACTGACCTGGCCAAGATGCCCCACCTGTTGGTGGCGGGTACCACTGGCTCCGGTAAGTCGGTGGGCGTGAATGCCATGATCCTGTCGATTCTGTTCAAGTCCACGCCCGAGCAGGCGCGGATGATCATGATCGACCCGAAGATGTTGGAGCTGTCCATCTACGAAGGCATCCCGCACCTGCTTTGTCCGGTGGTTACCGACATGAAGGAGGCTGCCAACGCCCTGCGCTGGAGCGTTGCCGAGATGGAGCGGCGCTACAAGCTGATGGCCGCCATGGGAGTGCGGAACCTGGCGGGCTTCAACCGGAAGGTGAAGGATGCCGAGGAAGCGGGCACTCCGTTGACCGACCCGCTCTATCGCCGCGAGAGCATGGAAGACGAAGCGCCGCTGCTTAAGACACTGCCAACCATCGTGGTCGTTGTCGACGAGTTCGCCGACATGATGATGATCGTCGGCAAGAAGGTCGAAGAGCTGATCGCCCGCATCGCCCAGAAGGCACGTGCCGCCGGCATCCACCTGATCCTCGCCACCCAACGCCCATCGGTGGATGTGATCACCGGTCTGATCAAAGCCAACATCCCGACTCGCATGGCGTTCCAGGTGTCCAGCAAGATCGACTCGCGCACCATTCTCGACCAGGGTGGCGCGGAGCAACTGCTCGGTCACGGCGACATGCTTTACCTGCCGCCGGGCACCGGCTTGCCGATCCGCGTCCATGGCGCCTTCGTTTCCGACGACGAAGTGCATCGTGTGGTGGAGGCCTGGAAGCTACGCGGCGCACCGGACTACATCGAAGACATCCTAGCTGGCGCGGAAGAGGGCGGCGGCAGCTTCTCTGGTGGCGAGGGCAGCGAAGGCGGCAGCGAGGGCAGCGAGGACGACCCGCTCTACGACGAGGCTGTACGCTTCGTTACCGAAAGCCGTCGCGCATCGATTTCCGCAGTTCAGCGCAAACTGAAGATTGGCTACAACCGCGCCGCGCGCATGATCGAGGCGATGGAAATAGCTGGGGTGGTGAGCCCCATGAATGGCAACGGGTCGCGCGAAGTCACTGCGCCGGCACCGGTGCGAGACTGAACCGAAACGGATTTTTGACGAGGATTTCCATGCGACTGATCCGCATGCTCATGGTGGCGGTACTTGGCCTGGCGGCCCTGAATGTCCACGCCGACGACGAGGTGGCCATCAGCCGCCTGACCGAAATGCTGAACAAGGCCCAGACCATCAGTGGTCGTTTCTCTCAGCTGACCCTGGATGGTTCCGGTACTCAACTGCAAGAAACCTCCGGCGAACTCTCGCTGAAGCGGCCGGGCCTGTTCCGCTGGCATACCGATGCGCCGATGGAGCAATTGCTGGTCTCCAACGGAGAGAAGGTGTGGCTGTACGACCCGGACCTGCAGCAGGTAACCATCCAGACTCTGGATCAACGCCTGACCCATACTCCGGCGCTGCTGCTGTCCGGCGATGTCTCAAAGATCAGTGAGAACTTCGACATCACACACAAGGAGGGCGGTGACGTGGTGGACTTCATCCTCAAGCCCAAGGCCAAGGACACCCTGTTCGATACCCTGCGCCTGTCCTTCCGCAACGGTGTGATCAACGACATGCAGCTGATCGACAGCGTCGGCCAGCGCACCAACATCCTCTTCCTTGGGGTCAAGATGAACCAGGCGATCGATGCCGCGCAGTTCAACTTCAAGATCCCGGAAGGCGCCGACGTCATCCAGGAATAAGCTGCAACGCCCATGGACCTCTTCCGCTCCGAACCCATCGCCCAGCCTCTGGCGGCGCGCCTGCGTGCTGCCAGCCTGGATGAGTACGTAGGCCAGGAGCACTTGCTGGCGCCGGGCAAGCCCCTGCGTGAGGCGTTGGAGCAGGGTGCACTGCACTCAATGATCTTCTGGGGGCCGCCCGGGGTCGGCAAGACGACCCTGGCCAAGTTGCTGGCCCAGGTCACCGACGCCCACTTCGAAACCATTTCTGCTGTGCTCTCCGGGGTCAAGGAAATCCGGCATTCGGTTGAAGTTGCCAAGCAGCAAGCTGCTCAGTATGGGCGCCGTACCATCCTATTCGTGGACGAGGTGCACCGTTTCAACAAATCCCAACAAGACGCCTTCCTGCCCTATGTGGAAGACGGCACCCTGATTTTCATCGGTGCTACTACCGAAAATCCGTCCTTCGAGCTCAATAACGCGCTGCTTTCTCGGGCGCGGGTCTATGTGTTGAAGAGCCTGGATGAGGCTGCCTTGCGCAAGCTGGTGGTGCGTGCGTTGAACGAGGACAAGGGGCTTGGCACGCGTAAGCTGAGCCTGCCGGACGAGAGTTTTTCCATCCTGATGGCTGCTGCGGATGGTGACGGTCGACGCCTGCTCAACCTGCTGGAGAATGCCTCCGACCTCGCCGAAGACGGCGGTGAGATCGGGGTGGAACTGTTGCAGAACCTGCTGGGCGATAGCCGTCGCCGCTTCGACAAGGGCGGTGAGGCGTTCTACGACCAGATTTCCGCCCTGCACAAGTCGGTGCGTGGTTCCGATCCGGATGCCGCGCTTTACTGGTATGCGCGCATGCTCGATGGCGGCTGCGATCCGCTCTACCTCGCCCGGCGTGTGGTGCGGATGGCCAGCGAAGACATCGGCAACGCCGATCCGAGAGCCCTTGGTCTGTGCCTGTCGGCCTGGGATGTGCAGGAGCGTCTTGGCAGCCCCGAAGGCGAGTTGGCGGTTGCCCAGGCGATTACCTACCTGGCCTGTGCACCGAAGAGCAACGCTGTCTACATGGCATTCAAGGCCGCTATGCGCGATGCCGCTGAAAACGGTTCGCTTGAGGTGCCGCTGCACCTGCGCAATGCACCGACCAAGCTGATGAAACAGCTGGGTTATGGCGAGGAGTACCGTTACGCCCACGACGAGCCCGATGCTTACGCGGCGGGGGAGGACTATTTTCCCGAGCAGCTTGAGCCTCGCCAGTACTATCAGCCGGTGCCCCGTGGCTTGGAGCTGAAGATTCGCGACAAGCTGCAGCATTTGCACAACCTCGATCGCAACAGCCCCTGGCAACGGAGAAAATAGTGATCGGACTGATTCTTGCTGTCGCCGCTGGTGGTACGGCGGGCACGTTGCTGCGATTCGCTACTGGCAATCTGGTCGCGAGCTACTGGCCACGGTACTTCTACGCCGGTACCCTTGCGGTCAATATCGTCGGTTGCTTGTTGATCGGCTATTTATATGGCTTGTTCCTGTTACGCCCTGAAGTGCCGGTGGAAATCCGTTCCGGCCTAATGGTGGGATTCCTGGGCGGCCTGACGACTTTTTCATCCTTTTCCCTCGACACGCTGCGCCTGCTGGAAAGCGGCCAGCTGCCACTGGCCCTTGGCTACGCAGCGTTGAGCGTGCTGGGTGGCCTGCTCGCCACGTGGGCCGGCCTGATACTGACGAAAATCTGAGAGACGAGAACCTGACATGCTCGATGCCAAACTGGTCCGCACCCAGCCCCGGGAAATCGCGGAACGCCTTGCCACCCGCGGCTTTGAATTGGATGTAGCGCGCCTGGAAGCGCTGGAGAACCAGCGCAAGTCCGTGCAGACCCGTACCGAACAGCTGCAGGCCGAGCGCAATAGCCGTTCCAAGTCCATTGGCCAGGCCAAGCAGCGCGGTGAAGACATCGCACCGCTGCTGGCCGATGTGGACCGCATGGGCAGTGAGCTGGAAGAGGGTAAGCGCGAACTGGAGAGCATCCAGGTCGAGCTGGACAACCTGCTGCTGAATATCCCGAACCTGCCCCATGAGTCCGTGCCCGTAGGCGAGGACGAGGAGGGCAATGTTGAAGTGCGCCGCTGGGGTACTCCGCGCAACTTCGATTTTGAGGTCAAGGACCACGTAGCCTTGGGCGAGCAGTATGGCTGGCTGGACTTCGAAACCGCCGCCAAGCTTTCCGGCGCGCGTTTCGCCCTGCTGCGCGGCCCCATCGCCCGCCTGCATCGTGCCCTGGCGCAGTTCATGATCAACCTGCACGTCACCGACCACGGATATGAGGAGGCCTACACGCCTTACCTGGTTCAGGCTCCGGCACTGCAGGGCACTGGTCAGCTGCCGAAGTTCGAGGAAGACCTGTTCAAGATCTCCCGTGAAAACGAGGCGGATTTCTACCTGATCCCGACCGCCGAAGTGTCCCTGACCAATATCGTCTCCGGCGAGATCGTCGATGCCAAACAACTGCCGATCAAGTTTGTTGCCCATACACCGTGCTTCCGCAGCGAGGCCGGTGCATCGGGTCGCGACACTCGCGGCATGATCCGTCAGCATCAGTTCGACAAGGTTGAGATGGTGCAGATCGTCGAGCCGTCCAAGTCCTTCGAGGCTCTGGAAGGTATGACCGCCAACGCCGAGCGTGTGCTGCAACTGCTCGAGCTGCCGTACCGCGTGTTGGCCCTCTGCACCGGTGACATGGGCTTCAGCGCCACCAAGACCTACGACCTGGAAGTCTGGGTGCCGAGCCAGGATAAGTACCGCGAGATTTCTTCCTGCTCCAACTGCGGCGACTTTCAGGCCCGCCGCATGCAGGCGCGCTACCGTAACCCGGAAACCGGCAAGCCCGAACTGGTACACACCCTGAATGGCTCCGGCCTCGCCGTCGGCCGTACCTTGGTCGCCGTGCTGGAGAACTATCAGCAGGCTGATGGCAGCATCCGTGTGCCCGATGTGCTCAAGCCCTACATGGGTGGTATCGAAGTCATCGGCTGATTGCCCGCCCCCTGCCAGGCAGGGGCAATGGAGCGCCCAACCGCCCGCGTCGCAGCCAGGCTGCACGCGGGCGGTGGCCGTTCAAGCTCTACCTCCACCCGTTATTGCTAGAAGGCGCTGCTATGGAATTCCTCCCGCTGTTCCACAATCTTCAAGGGCGCCAGGTGCTCGTGGTCGGTGGGGGCGAAGTGGCCCTGCGCAAGGCGCGTCTGTTGGCGGATGCCGGTGCGCGACTACGGGTGGTCGCGCCGCAGATCGACGCGCAACTGTTGGAAATGGTCGAGCAGAGTGGCGGTGAATCCCATTTGCGCGGGTACCAGGTTGTGGACCTTGATACCTGTGTGCTGGCAATCGCGGCCAGTGATGACCAAGCGTTGAATGCCGAAGTGTCGGGCCAGGCCCAGGCGCGCGGCATTCCCGTCAACGTGGTGGATGCCCCCAAACTCTGCAGCGTGATCTTTCCCGCTATCGTCGACCGTTCGCCGCTGATAGTTGCGGTTTCCAGCGCCGGTGACGCCCCCGTCCTGGCGCGGTTGATCCGTGCCAAGATCGAAACCTGGATTCCCGCCGCTTACGGTCAACTGGCCGGTTTGGCGAAGAAGTTCCGCAACCAGGTAAAGACCCTGCTTCCTGATGTGCAGCAACGTCGGGTGTTCTGGGAGGAGGTTTTCCAGGGGCCAGTGGCCGAGCGCATGCTGGCCGGGCAGGGCGCTGAAGCTGAGCGCCTGCTGGCTGAACGAGTTGCCGGGGGCGCTCCCAAGGCCCTGGGTGAGGTTTATCTGGTGGGGGCGGGGCCGGGTGATCCCGACTTGCTGACCTTCCGCGCCTTGCGCTTGATGCAGCAGGCCGATGTGGTGCTCTACGACCGTCTCGTCGCGCCGGCCATCATCGAACTCTGCCGCCGTGATGCCGAGCGCATCTATGTAGGCAAGCGCCGCGCCGACCACGCCTTGCCTCAGGACGAAATCAATCGCTTGCTGATCGAGCAGGCCAAGCTGGGTAAGCGGGTGCTGCGGCTGAAAGGAGGCGATCCTTTCATCTTCGGTCGAGGTGGTGAAGAGATCGAAGAGCTGGCAGCCAACGGCATTCCCTTCCAGGTTGTGCCCGGCATCACTGCTGCTTCCGGCTGCTCTGCCTATGCCGGTATTCCGCTGACTCACCGCGACTATGCGCAATCCGTGCGTTTCGTCACCGGCCACCTGAAGGATGGCAGTTGCGATCTTCCCTGGAGGGATTTGACCGCACCTGGCCAGACTCTGGTCTTCTACATGGGGCTGGTGGGTCTACCGTTGATTTGCGAGCAACTGATCAAGCATGGTCGCGCCGCCGAAACTCCGGCAGCGCTGGTGCAGCAAGGCACCACCAGCCGCCAGCGCGTATTTACCGGAACGCTGGCCAACCTGCCGCAACTGGTGGCTGAGCACGAGGTCCACGCCCCCACCCTGGTGATCGTGGGCGAAGTGGTAACCTTGCGCGACAAGTTGGCCTGGTTCGAGGGCGGTCAGGCCGGGGTCTGATCCCTCAACGCCACTGGCCGTGCTTTCAGATGCCCACGACCATGGGGGCGGTTGAAGTCCTGTCTCGGACCCAGAGGCACCACGCCCGTGGGATTTATCGTGCGATGGCTGGCGTAGTAGTGGTGCTTGATATGGGTGAAGTTCACCGTCTCTGCAACGCCCGGCCATTGGTACAGCTCGCGCAGCCAACCTGAGAGGTTGGGGTAGTCCTCCAGGCGCCGCAGGTTGCACTTGAAGTGGCCGTGGTAAACAGCGTCGAAGCGGATCAAGGTGGTGAACAGACGCCAATCCGCTTCTGTGACTCGCTCACCCGTCAGATAGCGTCGTGTTTCCAGTAGTGCATCCAGTTGATCCAGTTCGTCGAACAGAGCGTGGAAAGCCTCTTCGTAGGCGTCCTGGGTAGTGGCGAAGCCAGCGCGATAGACGCCGTTGTTTACGGCCGGGTAGATACGTTCGTTGAGCGCATCGATCTCGGGGCGCAGTGCTTGCGGATAGAAGTTCAGGTGGTTGCCGGTCAGGTGATCGAAGGCGCCGTTGAACATCCGGATGATCTCGGATGATTCATTGCTGACGATGCTGTCGGTCTGCTTGTCCCACAGCAGCGGCACTGTCACACGGCCGCTGTAGTTGGGGCTGTCCCGCGTATAGCGCTGATGCAGGTACGCCAGCCCTCCCAGCTTGTCTCCCGTCGAGCCGAATTGCGGGTCGAAAGTCCAGCCTTGCTCCAGCATCAGCCAGCTCACCACCGATACGTCGATCAGTGATTCCAGGCCCTTCAGCTTGCGGAAGATCAGGGTTCGGTGTGCCCACGGGCAGGCAAGGGATACGTAGAGGTGATAGCGGCCCGATTCGGCGGGGAAGCCGCCGATACCTGAAGGGCCAGGCGAACCGTCGGCAGTGATCCAGTTCCGTCGCCGCGCGCTTTCACGTTGAAAGCGGCCGTCCTTGGCGGTGTCGTACCACTTGTCATGCCATTTTCCATCGATCAGCAGGCCCATGGTTGGTCTCCGAGGTTGGGTTCTGGAGCCAGTTTATCGATGGCGCTTCGATGGAAAAGCGCAATTTCGTGGTTTTAACGATCAGTCAGATCGATATCTTGCGCTCCGCCCAGAGTCGATCAGCTTCGGCAAAGGCCTCTTCTCGTGTTGAGCCCAGGCCGCGTAGGGCAAGGGCCATGGTGGAGCGAACGGCCAGACGGCCGTAATCATCTTCGCTTTCGCCGCGCCATACGGCGACCAACTGGTTGGGGTCCAGGCTGTCCGGCTTTACGTGGCGTTGCGCGGAGAGCGGCGGCCATTCTTCGTCCCAGGCGTTGCCATCGGTGGTTCCGTAGAGGTGGCAGGTGCCATCGGGATTGACTTCGACTTCACCGCCTTCCCCCTTGATCACGATGGCGTGATCGCTCAGTAGCCGGCTGGCTTCGCGGTGTTCCGCCTGGTAGCCCGGGTGGAAGATGCTCTGCAGGCCGCAGCGGGCGCCGAGCGGATTGAGGATGCGGGCAAGGGAGTGGATGGGCGAGCGCAGGCCAAGCGTGTTACGCAGGTCGATCATGCGTTGAAGTTGTGGTGCCCAGGCGCCCAGTGGAATGAACGCCAGTCGGCGCTCGTCGAGGGCATTGGCCACTTGTTGCCAGTCCTGGCAAAGCGGAATGTCCAGCAGTTCCAGTAGCTGTTCACTGTAGAGACGGCCAGCCGTATGGGCGCCGCCACCGTGGAGTAGGATGCGCACACCTCTATCGGCAAGCGCCTTGGCAGCCAACAGGTACCAGGGCAGATGGCGCTTTTTACCGGCGTAGCTCGGCCAATCCAGGTCGACGGGAATTTGTGGTGCCAGGTTCCGTTGTCGGAAGGCTTCGGTGAAGCCGGCCAGTTCCTCGGCGTTTTCTTCCTTGTGCCGCAGGAGCATGAGGAAGGCGCCGAGCTGAGTGTCTTCAACTTCGCCGTCGAGGAGCATGCCCATGGCTTCGCGGGCTTCCTCGCGGGTCATATTGCGTGCGCCGCGCTTGCCCTTGCCGAGTATTCGGACGAATTGGGCGAAGGGATGTTCCGGTGGGGTGACGAGATTCATAGGCAGTTGGTCGGCTTCGGTAGGCCGGCGAGCTTGGCGGCAAGCTTGGCCGGCGCGCCTTTGAAGAGGCGATTGAGGTGCAGGCTGTTACCCTTGTCCGGGCCGAGCTTCTGCGCCACGTACTTGACCAGCGGACGGTTGGCCGGAGAGAGCTGGAACTCGGTATAGAAACCGCGCAGCAGTTCGATGATTTCCCAGTGCTCCGGCTGCAGTTCCAGCTCTTCGCGGGCAGCTAGGGCATTGGCCACCGCTGGACTCCAGTCAGTCAGCTCTTGAAGGTAGCCGTCCTTGTCAAGCGGGATGCTGTGGCCTTCTATCAGCAATTCGCTCATAGCCAACTATTCACCTTGTCGTAGTGACAGCACAACGCGATGAAGGCCGGGTAATCCACCGCGTTCAGGCGCTCCGGCAGATCAGTCAGGGTGCGGGCGTCCAGGTCTTCGGCGAGTGCATGCAGGGTGACGGAGTCGGGCATCAACTCCAGAGCCTGGCGAGCGATGCTGCCAGGTTGAAGGGCATAGACGGCATCACCACTGAGCAGCAGGCCGTCGCCAGCTCCCAGCAGACGCAGGCAGCTACCCATCCGGCTGTCGGCAAAGGGAGAGTGAGAGAGGATGTGCAGGGTGGCCATCAGAGAGTGAGCACCTGGTCGTAGCGGCCGATAAGAGTGGTCAGGGCGCTGTCGTCGAGGACATCTACCGTGAGGTTCAGGGTGGCATTGTCCAGGCCACGCTCCTGCAGGCTGCGCGCAGAGGCGTAGAGCGACTGCACGCCGAACAGGGGGAGCGCCTGGAGGTTGGCGGTCAGGTCCTTCTGCTGGAGTGCCGTCGGCTGCTGCTGGGCGACAAGTTGGAAGACCCCGTCGTCGAGGAATAGCAAGCCGAGGGGCAAATCGAAGGCGCCACCTGCAAGGGCGATGTCCAGCGCTTCGCGGGCGCCGGGGCCGCTCCAGGGCGCCTGGCGACTGATGATCAGCATGGATTTCATCTCAGTTGCCTCCGAAGCTGACCAGGCGGTCGGCCATCTGGGCAGCTTCATGAAGCTGGCCCAGGCCGGACAGTTCCCAGCCTTCGGCCAGATTAGCCGCGGGCCGTTCATAGCGCTGCGCTTCTTCCTGGTTCAGCACGCCGCGGCGCAGTGCCGCCGCAATGCAGACCACGCCGTCCAACTCGTGCTTGCGTACGAACTCGCTCCATTCCGCGGAGAGGTTGGGTTCATCTTGCGGGGCGACGACATTGGCGGAGGCGCTATGCACACCATCCTGATAAAAGAACAAGCGGACGATTTCGTGCCCGCCGGCCAGGCAGGCTTCAGCGAAGCGCAGGGCGCGACGCGAGGAGGGCGCATGGGGTGGCGCAAAGAGGGCGATGGCGAATTTCATGGTCGCTCGGATGACGGGAAAACTGCTGGAATGATACGGCCAGACGCGTTCTTTTTCCCGCCCGGACAGAAAAAAGCCCGCCGAAGCGGGCTAGTCCGAGGAGTTGGTTGGCGATCAATCGTCGCTGCTGAATACGCCAATCAGTTGCAGCAGGCTGATGAACAGGTTGTAGATGGAAACGTACAGGCTGATGGTGGCCATGATGTAGTTGCGCTCGCCGCCATGGATGATGGCGCTGGTCTGGTACAGGATGCAGACCGACGAGAACACCACGAAACCAGCGCTGATCGCCAGTTGCAGGCCGCTGATGTTGAAAAAGAAGCTGGCCAGCATGGCGCCGATCAGGACGAAGAACCCGGCGGTGATGAAACCGCCAAGGAAACTCATGTCCTTGCGAGTGGTGAGCACGTACGCCGACAAGCCGAAGAACACCAGGGCGGTCATGGCGAAGGCCGAGCTGACCACCTCGCCGCCGTTGGGCATGCCGAGATACATATTGAGGATCGGACCCAGGGTGTAGCCCATGAAGCCGGTCAGCGCGAAGGTGGACACGAGACCCCAGGCCGAATCACGCAGCTTCACGGTGAGGAAGAACAGCCCGTAGAAACCGATCAGCACCACAAAGATGCTGGGGTAGGGCACGCGCATCTGCTGGGCGACGTAGGCAACCAAACCGCTGAACGCAAGGGTCAGGGCCAGAAGCCCGTACGTGTTGCGCAGGATGCGGCTGACTTCCAGCTGCTCCGCCTGCGCAGGGTTGAGGGCAAAGTTCTGTTCGTTCATCGCGACACTCCCGAGATTGGTTTCCGTGACCTTGGTCAGACCTGGATATTATCAGAGGCGTGAGAAGGGCCAAATGCAAGAGTTTGACAGCGTGTTGCGTTCCGGTACTATGGCGCCCCGCGCAAGCGGAGGTGTGGCCGAGTGGTTTAAGGCAGCGGTCTTGAAAACCGCCGAAGGGGAGACTCTTCCGTGAGTTCGAATCTCACCGCCTCCGCCATCTTAAATACAGAAAAGCCCCGATTCACGGGGCTTTTTCGTTTCCGGGGCTGGCAAATTACGTTTGCGAGGCTCACGTCCTGGTGTTCAGCTTTTCGCACTCGTTGTTGGCCAGGGCCTCGTCCTGATGCTTGGCGCCGACGTAGTCGCCAGTCGCTCTGTCGATGATGCGGTACCAGTAGGCATCCAACGCCGTTCCTCCGAGAACTTCGCTATTTCTGATTCCTCTGGCGTCTGCTCGCGGGATTCTTTTCACCGAGAAGCGTGCACTCATGGTGGAACTCCTTGTAGGGAAAGAAGTGGAACATTTTTGATAGCCAGAGTTGGCTGATCTCGCAACTGCCCAGTCGCTACGGATCATTTCAGCGGCTCTGACACTCCGTCTGCCGTTCAGTAGTCGCACTTGCGCTTCCAGGGCGTGTTGGCATGCGCGTGCCTTGGTCCAGAGCCTCTCGGCAGGCTGTTGGCTACACGGCGCCAACTTCTTGTCGATCAGGCTCCGTCGGAGTCTCCAGTGGTAGCCGAGCGAGTTTTTCGCGTCTTTTTCTGCGCTTGTAGAGCTTGGCAGACGGACGTGTCATTACGTTGACTGTGCGGCATTTACATTTCGTAACATCTGCACTTTAGTCAGGTTATTGACATTCTGCGGCGCTAAACAAGACGAGCAATAGCTCAAATAGCCCATGTCGTCACTGGTGCAGTTTCCACGAGAGATGCCTTCAGGCGTCCGTCCAGTGTCGAAGGTCAGCAACTGGAGAGAGTCATGAAATGCCCTGACAGCGAGCACGCTACAGGTCGGCCTGAGGATCTGGCTGACGGTGAGGGGAGACGGAAATTTCTGAAACTGACGGCAGCGACTATGGCGGCGCCGCTGCTGATGACGGGTACTAGGGTCCAGTCGGCAACTGTGGTCCCTGTATTTCCGCCGAGTCCACCCACTGTGCCCTGGGCCCATGAGTTGCCCAGGCAAGTGAATCCACTGGGGACGGTATCGTCTCTGAGCCCTGCGCCGACTGAAGCCGCCAACATCGCTGCCGGCGAGGCGGGGCGTAGTCCCCATCAGCGCTGGGCTCAATTCCGACCGGGTGCATTGCTCTACGAGATAAGTGCGACGGAGCGAAACGACTGGGTGTATAGCCCGTCCTACCCGCCGCAGCGAATCTGGGGCTATCAGGCCAACAGCAATCCGGATTGGACCATGCCCAGTGCGACTTTTTTTGCGCGCTACGGGCGTCCTTTGATCTGCCGTATCCACAACAAGCTGCCGCAGAACCATGTGGGATTCGGTACCCCAGAGATTTCCACCCACTTGCACAATCTGCACTGCGGGTCGGAAAGCGATGGTTTCCCGGGCGACTACTACAGCCCCAACAAGCATGGCCCGACATTGTCGGCCAATGGCCGCTTCAAGGATCACCTCTACTCCAATGTCAAGGCCGGCTTCGAGGCTCGCCAGGACTTGCTGGGCGATCCGACCGAGGCTTTGGGCACGCTCTTCTATCACGACCACACCCTGGACTTCACCGCACCCAACCTCTACCTCGGGTTGGCGGGGTTTTACTACCTCTTCGACGAGTTGGACTCGGGCAATGAGGCTGATCCGAACCCCAGTGCTTTGCGTCTGCCGAGTCACCCGTACGACTATCCGCTCAATTTCAATGATCGGCGTTTCGATGCGAACGGAAGGCTGTTCTATGACCAGGTCAACCCGGAGGGCGTGCTGGGCGACAAGGTGGCGGTGAATGGTCGCATCGAGCCGGTGTTGCGGGTCGCGGCACGCAAGTACCGTTTCCGTCTGCTGAATACCGGTCCGAGTCGCTTCTACAACTTCGCCCTGGTATCGCCGACGAACGTGTTGCAGAAGTTCACCCACATCTCCAATGACGGCAACTTGTTCCCGGCTCCGCTGCTCAACCAGACCAATGTGACCCTGGGCGTGGCCGAGCGCGCGGACATAGTGGTCGACTTCTCGAAGTACGTGATCGGGACCCAGTTGTATTTGGTTAACCGCATGCGTCAGATAGAAACCCGGCTACCGAAGGACATCAAGGAACCTGGCGACCGGGTACTGAAGATCATTATCGACCGTTACCCGCCGGCCCAGGATTTGAGTCGGGTTCCAGCTACCTTGCGACCTCTGCCTCTGATCACCCAGGCGGAGATCAGCTCAGCGCCGGTGCGGCGCTGGATCTTCGAGCGCGACAAGGGCATGTGGGCGATCAACGGCAAGTTCGTCGATGTGAACAGTCCTCGGGCACAGATACCCAAGGGCGGTTATGAGATCTGGGAACTCTCTAACGTCAACGATGGCTGGAGCCATCCCATTCATATTCACTTCGAGGAAGGGCGAATCCTGCAGAAGATCGTCAAGGGCGTCAGTGTCCCCATTCCGGTCCACGAACGGGGGCGCAAGGATGTCTTTGTGGTCGAGCCTCTTACCACGTTGCGGGTGTTCCTGCGCTTCCGCGACTACAAGGGCAGGTACCCCATGCACTGCCACAACCTGATCCACGAAGACCACGCCATGATGCTGCGCTGGGACATCGTCTGAAGCCGATTGCAGGGCAACTTCGAGGTGGGAGGAATCAATATGAACACGCGAAGAAAGATGCTGGCCGGGTTCGGTGGTGCGGCTGCCTTGCTGGCTGGTTGGGCCGCCAATCGCGGCAGTGGTGGCCTGGTCGATACCGCTTCAGCGCGCAGTGCCGGGGCGATTCCGTTTCCCAATGTCACGCTTTACACCCACGAAGGTCGCAAGGTGAGGTTCTACGACGACCTCATCCGCGGCAAGGTGGTTACCTTCAACATGATGTACACGCAGTGCACCGGCAAATGCCCGACCATGACGGCAAACTTGCGCCAGTTCCAGCAACTGCTGGGCGACCGGGTAGGGCGGAGTGTGTTCATGCACTCCATCACCTTGCAGCCGCTGCTGGATACGCCCGATGAGCTCAAGGCCTATGTCGAGAAGTACCACATCGGCCGGGGCTGGGAGTTCCTTACCGGAGACCCGGAGGACATCGAGGCCATTCGTTTCAGTCTGGGCTTCTATGACGTTGATCCTGAGGTCGATCGCAATCTGACCAGTCATACCGGTCTCGTGCGTATGGGGAACGACAGTTACGAGCGCTGGACCATGGCGCCGGCACTGACCGGTCCGAAGCACATTCTCTCTACGCTGAACCATGTAGACCGCGAATGGAGCGCGGCCTCCTGAAAAGCACGAGGGTGTCCCTGGCGTAACAGGGGCGCCCTCGCATTGGTTGCCTCCATATCTTCATCCTCTTCATAGAAAAGCTCGATAGTGCATTGTGATTATTGGGCTTTTTCTGGCGCGCGGCGTCTGCGAAGTCATATGCATGGCTATCATTGGATGAGAAATTGGCGCTGATCGTTTGACGGCAAATGCATCTGGCGCTAGGTCATTCTCCGGTCATTTGCTAATGTGAGCCTCATTTGAACAAGCTTGCTGCCAAGGCAGCGCGCGATGCACTGAGAGGTGTCGCTTGATTAGGGTGCTGGTGGTCGATGACCACGATCTTGTTAGAACGGGGATTACCCGCATGCTGGCCGATGTCGATGGCCTGCAGGTGGTAGGGCAGGCTGACAGCGGCGAGGAAGCCCTGAAAAAAGCACGGGAACTCAAGCCCGATGTGGTCCTGATGGATGTCAAAATGCCCGGCATCGGCGGTCTTGAGGCGACTCGCAAGCTGCTGCGTAGCCATACGGACCTCAAGGTGGTGGCGGTGACCGCTTGCGAGGATGATCCATTCCCAACCCGGTTGTTGCAGGCTGGCGCGGCCGGTTACCTGACCAAGGGCGCTGCTCTGGAGGAAATGATCCAGGCGATTCGCCAGGTCTTCGCCGGCCACCGTTTCATCAGTCCGCAGATTGCCCAGCAACTGGCGCTCAAGTCCTTCCAGCCTCAGGCCAGTGGTTCGCCCTTTGATCTGCTGTCGGAGCGCGAAATCCAGATCGCCCTGATGATCGCCAACTGCCAGAAAGTGCAGAGTATTTCCGACAAGCTCTGTCTGTCGCCGAAGACAGTGAATACCTACCGCTACCGGATCTTCGATAAGCTTTCCATTTCCAGCGACGTGGAGCTGGCGCTGCTGGCTGTTCGACACGGCATGGTAGACGCCGTCAGCTAAGATGTCCGAATCCTTCGACGCGAGTGCGTTCCTTGCTGCCTGCAGCGGTCGTCCGGGTGTTTACCGGATGCTCGATGCGGGCGGCAAACTGCTTTATGTAGGCAAGGCGAAGAACCTGAAGAAGCGTCTTGCCAGCTACTTCCGAAAGACTGGCCTGGCGCCCAAGACCGCCGCCCTGGTGGCGCGTATCGTCCAGGTCGAGACCACCATCACTGCCAATGAGACCGAAGCGCTGCTGCTGGAGCAGACGCTGATCAAGGAATGGCGGCCGCCCTACAACATCCTGCTGCGGGACGATAAGTCCTATCCCTACGTACACCTCAGCGACGGCGATTTCCCGCGGCTGAGCATTCACCGTGGGGCGAAGAAGCAGAAAGGGCGTTATTTCGGACCATACCCCAGTGCGGGTGCTATTCGCGAAAGCCTCAACCTGCTGCAAAAGGCCTTCCTGGTCCGCCAGTGTGAGGACAGCTACTACAAGAATCGCACCCGACCCTGCCTGCAGTACCAGATCAAACGTTGCAAGGCGCCTTGTGTGGGGCTGGTAGACCCGGCTGAATACACTGAGGACGTGCGTCACTCGGTGATGTTCCTCGAGGGGCGTAGTAACGCCTTGAGCCAAGAGCTTTCCGTCGGGATGGAAGCAGCGGCACAGCGGCTGGATTTCGAGCGGGCTGCCGAACTGCGTGACCAGATCGCCATCCTGCGTCGAGTGCAGGACCAGCAAAGCATGGAAGGTGGCACCGGCGACATCGATGTGGTGGCTGCCATCGCCACACCGGGCGGAGCGTGCGTGCACTTGATCAGCGTGCGCGGTGGTCGTGTCCTGGGCAGCAAGCACTTTTTCCCGCAGGTTGGTATCGAAGAAGAAGCTGCCGATGTGCTGGTGGCGTTCATTGCCCAGTACTACCTGAGCAATCACGACCGGGACCTGCCCAGCGAACTGATCGTCAACACCACTCACGAAGACTTCCCGACGCTGATCGCCGCGCTGGCCGAGTTGCGCGGTCGTGAACTGGATATCAGCCATCGGGTGCGTGGCACCCGTGCGCGCTGGCAACAGTTGGCCGTCACCAACGCCGAACAGGCCTTGGCCGCACGGCTGGCCAACCGGCAGCACACTGCGGCACGTTTCGAAGCGCTAGCCGAGGCCCTTGGCCTGGATGAGACGCCACAGCGACTGGAGTGCTACGACATCAGCCATTCCAGCGGAGAAGCCACCGTGGCTTCATGCGTGGTGTTCGGGCCCGAGGGCGCGCTGAAGTCGGACTATCGTCGCTATAACATCGAAGGTGTTACCGCTGGAGACGACTACGCAGCCATGCACCAGGCGCTGTCGCGTCGTTTCAGCAAGTTGAAGGAGGGGGAGGGCAAGTTACCTGACATTTTGCTGGTGGACGGTGGCAAAGGCCAACTCGCCATGGCGCAGGAAGTGCTCAGGGAACTGGCAGTGCCTGAGTTGATTCTGCTTGGCGTCGCCAAGGGCGTCACCCGCAAGCCAGGCTTCGAAACCCTCTACCTCAACGATGCAGCCCACGAGTTCACCTTGCCGGCGGATTCGCCGGCACTGCACCTGATCCAGCAGATCCGCGACGAGGCGCACCGCTTTGCCATCACCGGGCACCGTGCACGACGTGGCAAGGCGCGTCGCACGTCCAGCCTGGAAGAGGTGGCCGGAGTAGGGCCGAAGCGCCGTCGGGAGCTGCTCAAGCATTTTGGTGGACTGCAGGAACTCAGTCGGGCCAGCATCGAGGAAATCGCCAAGGCACCCGGTATCAGCAAAAAGCTTGCTGAGTCGATTTATGCAGCCCTGCACAGCGAGTAGAATGCGGCCTTCCTTCAAAACCAGCCGTAACGATGAATATTCCTAACCTGCTCACCGTTCTTCGCGTACTGCTCATTCCCGTTTTCATACTGCTCTTCTATCTGCCGTTCTCCTGGAGCTACCTGGCAGCCAGCGCGGTTTTCGCCATTGCGGCGATCACTGACTGGTTCGATGGCTACCTGGCCCGGCGTTGGCAGCAGAGCACGCCCTTCGGCGCTTTCCTCGACCCGGTTGCTGACAAGCTGATGGTGGCGGTGGCGCTGGTTCTACTCGTGGAGGAGCACCACAACCTCTGGCTGTCCTTGCCGGCGGCGATCATCATCGGTCGCGAGATCGTGGTATCGGCCTTGCGCGAGTGGATGGCGGAGCTTGGTGCTCGTGCCCATGTGGCTGTATCGAACCTGGGCAAATGGAAGACAGCCGCGCAGATGCTGGCACTGGTCATCCTGCTGGCCAACCCGCCGCTGTTCACCTTCTGGGTGGCGATTGGTTATTTCCTGCTTATCTTGGCCGCAGCCCTGACGCTCTGGTCGATGCTGCACTACCTGCTGGCGGCCCTGCCGCACCTCAGCACGGACCCGAAGGAAAAATAAAAGTTTTTTTGAATCAAGGGGTTGACGGCTGTTCATGAATCTATAGAATGGCGCCCGTCAACACGACAAAGCGGGAATAGCTCAGTTGGTAGAGCACGACCTTGCCAAGGTCGGGGTCGCGAGTTCGAGTCTCGTTTCCCGCTCCAAATTATGATCTACAGATGTCCACTGAAGTCTGTAAGTCATTGAAAAAAGGGCCGTAAGGCCCTTTTTTTCGTTCCAGCGGAATCTACAGGAGTCTACCCCCTGCCAGGGCATTTAAGTCCATTTTAAAGTCCATCTTTACGGGGGAGGTGGTTTCCGGATAGTTGCTGGAGGAGCGCGGTCGGCGAGACAAGCATCTGGTCCTGACTCCTGTTCAGGAACTCAATGATGGCACTCACAGACGTCGCTGTCCGGCAGGCCCGGGCCACTGGCAAAGCCTATACTCTCCCTGACTTCGATGGCCTGTCGTTGGCGGTGTCCGCCACGGGCGGTAGATCCTGGCACTTCAGGTACTACTGGGCGGCCAAGCAGAAGCGGATGTCCTTGGGCACCTATCCGGAGGTCAGTCTCCGGGCCGCACGTGCGCTGCGCGATGAGGCCCGCGCCCTGTTGGCGAAGGGCATCAACCCCAAGATTGACCGCAAGCAGAAGCTCCGGGCTGTCCGTTTGGCGACGGAGAACAGCTTCAAGGCGGTGTATCTGCAGTGGCTCGCACACCGTAGGTTGGACCTCAAGGAAGGGCGGCAGAGCACGCTCTCGCAGATCCAGCGCGTCTTCGACAAGGAGGTGTTGCCGGTCCTGGGCGCCGTAACCATCTTCGATATCCGCCGCCCCGATCTGCTGGACGTCCTCGCCACGATCGAGCAGCGAGGGGCCTTCACAACTGCAGAGAAGGTGCGCACCTGGTTTCGGCAGCTGTACCGCTTTGCCATGGTGAAAGTCGAAGGGTTGGAGGGTAACCCGGCGTCCGATCTGGATGTGGTTGCAGCCCCCAAACCCCCCGTTGCCCATAATCCGTTCCTGCGCTTGCACGAGTTGCCCGAACTGTTGCGCAAGCTGCGCGGTTATAGAGGCAACATCACCACGCAACTGGGGATTCGTCTGCTGCTGCTGACCGGCGTACGCACTGGCGAATTGCGCTTGGCAACCCCGGATCAATTCGACCTGGAACGTGGCTTGTGGAGCATTCCGCCGGAAGTGGTCAAGCAACTGCAGGACGGCATGCGCAAGCGTGGAAAGCGGCCGCAGGACATTCCGCCCTACATCGTGCCACTATCTGTCCAGGCCATTGAGATCGTTCGCTACTTGCTGGAGCGGGTCAAACCTGCCCAGCGTTACCTGTTGGTGAATCGCAGCGATCTGCATAAGCGCATCAGCGAGAACACGCTGAATGCGGCGCTCAAGCGCATGGGCTACGAGGGGCTGCTCACCGGTCATGGCATTCGCGGCACGCTCTCCACGGCGCTCAACGAGATCGGCTACCCCAAGATTTGGGTGGATGCCCAACTCTCGCACGCGGACCCCAACAAGGTCAGCGCGACCTACAACCACGCCCGGTATGTGGAGCCGCGTCGGAGGATGATGCAGGACTGGGCTGATCGGCTTGATCTAATGGAGCAAGGAGAGGTCAATACTGCCTGCACACACTTGACTATCCGCATCGATGGCATGCCGGTGCTGGACGAAGCTGTAGGAGCACCCACGGATTCGATTGAGTCTGGTGCTTCGCCGATCCTGCGGTTGCCAATGACGGGAGAGCCGGTCAAGCGCCTGTCAGCAGTGCCGATACAGCCTGAGCCAACTCCAGTGGAGGAGGCAATTGTTTCGGATGTCCAGCGTGAGCGAATGGCAATGCTCGCAACCTACGAAGCGCCTCACAATCTGCCGGTGGACCAGTTTGCCAGGTTGGCAGGTAAATCCCGGGACCAGATCAACCGCCAGATCAAGGCCGGTAAATTGCTGGCCTTGAGCATGGGCAACCGCGGCCAGCGGATTCCCGACTGGCAGCTCGATCCGCTCAAGCAAAGGATGGTGCAGGCGGTGCTGATGGGGTCGGAGAGTGTCGACTCATGGTCGCTCTATCAGTTGCTGATGCAACCTCGGGGCTCATTGGGCGGGCGTTCTGCTATTGAGGGCGTCTCGCTTGCCAACCTCCATGAGATAGTCCAGATGATCAGCGGTGATCTTGCTTGGGATAGATACCCAGTAGGGGACGTCTAGTAGTTTTCCTCTGTATAGGGCGGCGAGAACGGTTGCTCGGAATCAGTAAGCGCGAAGATGGCTGCGATATTCCTGCTGTTGGCCCGCGACCGCTTCGCGTTCTGCCGCGCCGAAGTCTTCCGCCTTCTGGCGTAGCCGGTCCGCAATATCGGAGATGGAGCTGACAATCTCGTCGCTCAGGCCTGGGTCGTTGGCTACAGGAGGTGAATCAGCGTTGAATGGTGCTTTTCGACCCCGTATTCCCCAGTTCGATACGCACGGCGTTAATGCTGGGACGCACCCCGCGTGCCAGGGGGGCTTCCCAGGCTTTCTGCACTAACGCCTTGTTGATGCCGCTACGCGCCATGGTGCTGTTACTCCGACGATTGTGTGGTGTGACATGGAGTATGGAAGTACAGCTGTACCGGCACTCGGAATTAGGGGATTTGGCCGGACGAACTGACGCTTGTGAAGCGGGCATTCTCAAACCTCAGCGGGGGTGGAGGGGGAGAAGGGTCGTTTTTCCAGTACGCAGGAGGGCGAGACGGTGACGGAGAAGGTCGATCGCTACCGGCAGGCCTCGCGACGCGAGAGCACCGAGCGCCGCTATCAGCAGGCGCTCGCACATTTCGAGGAGACCTGGGGCGGCTTCCTGCCCGCCAGCAGTGAGGCGATTGCCCGCTACCTGGCGGATTACGCCGAGACCCTGGCCAGCTCGACCTTGCGGGCGAATCTCGCCGCTCTGGCCAAGTGGCACCTCAGTCAGGGTTTTCCCGATCCGGCCAAGGCGCCGCAGGTGCGCGAGGTGCTCCGCGGCATTCAGGCCCTGCATCCCCGGCTCGAGCGTTAGGCCCAGCCGCTGCAGTTGGCGGAACTGACCCGCTGCATCGACTGGCTGTTGGAACAGGAACAAGCGGATGACCATTCGCTGTTGCACTGCCGGCGGGATCGTGCGCTGATCTTGCTGGGGTTCTGGCGGGCGTTTCGCAGCGATAACCTGTGCCGGCTGCGCGTGGAGTTTATTGAGGCGCGGCAGGGGAGGGGATGGACTTGTTCTTGCCCAGCAGTAAAGGCGACCGCGACAACACTGGGCGGTCGTTCACGGTGCCGGCCTTGAAACGTCTGTGTCCGGTGGAGGCCTATCTTGACTGGATCGCGGTATCGGGCTTGCGCCAGGGCCCGGTGTTTCGTGCGGTGGGCCGTTGGGGCAACCTGGCGGAGGACGGACTGCACGCGTACAGCGTCTCGCGCATCCTCCGTCGGGCGATGGTGCGTAGTGGATTGAAGGGTGAGCGCTACAGCAGCCACTCATTGCGCCGCGGCTTTGCCACCTGGGCCAGTCGCAACCAGTGGGTCGTCAAGGCGCTGATGAGTTACGTCGGCTGGCGCGATGCCAAGGCCGCCTTGCGCTATGTTGAGCCGGAGATGCCGTTTGGCGAGCTGCGCCGCTCGTCGTGAATGCCCCGTTGCCGGTTGTAGGGTCCGACTTGCTCGCTGGGCGAAGGGGCTGGTGGGGATTGCGCGGTGAGCGAGTTTCTCAATGGGCGGCAGTTGACCGGACCTGGCCCCCACGCACAGCCTCACCAGCGCATCGGCATAGGAGGCAGGGCGCTTGGGTTTGGTTAACTGGGACCGGGCGCCTGCGTGGCTCGGTAAGGCGCGACCACCATGACTGAGATTTTTGCTGTGCGGTATGCCGAGACGCTGGCGCGCGCCACGCGGATCTTCGGCAGTCGAGAGA
The DNA here is from genome assembly GCF_005502555.1 of Pseudomonas sp. D(2018). NCBI lineage: Bacteria > Pseudomonadati > Pseudomonadota > Gammaproteobacteria > Pseudomonadales > Pseudomonadaceae > Pseudomonas > Pseudomonas sp. D(2018). Next base: position 60,806 of record NZ_SCOK01000023.1, on the reverse strand, counting down.
AGGCTGAGCGCTGGATGGTGACGCCGGCCCTGGGGCTCGAACAGCGTCGTCCGATCGAAATGCTCGCGAGCGCAGAGGACCTGGAAGTGCTCGAGACTTTTCTCGGGCGCATCGAGTATGGGGTCTATCACTGACCCTGAGTTTTAGGGCCGCCGTTAACGGCCTGGCGTTACTGCCAGCCAGCCCCTTCGCTAGCCCACTTCGAGGGTTCCGGCATGCGTGAACGACCTGTCCCGTTGTCACCGGAGGCGTTAGCTCGCCAGGGCGTCGATCGCGCTCTGCTCGATGCGCGGCAAGTTCCACTGACAGTGCAGTGAGGATGAGAACATCCGGCGTCCGGTATGCCTGTTCGGCTTCCCTCTCAGCTTGAAACAGCCCTACCGTAATCTCTGCCAGCTCGTTCAGCGGGAAGATAGGCTCTTGCAGAAAAAGGGTATCCAGTTCCGATTTCACCTGCTCCCCGGTGATAGGGAGCATCGACAATGGATCGCTGAAGAAAGCTTTGTGCAGACCTATCGCACCCACTCCGTCATCGCTGAAACCGCCAAGCTGCAGCTCAAAAGGCAGGATCGGCAGGCGTCTTTTGCGCATTTTATGCGCGCGGTCGGACACTCCTCGGCCGCCACCCAGGGCGATCATGACTGTGGCCAGCTCGACCTGCTCTTCCCCGATGTTGCCCCCGGTTACCAAGTCGTCGGACACATAGATGACCTCGGCGAATTTTTGAGCTTGCAGACGCCGAATGAACATCCGCTGTTCCTCGGACATCTTTTCTTGCATGGCTTTCTGCGACGTCACAATTTTCAGTTGGCGTGCTGGTGTGTAGTTAGATGCTTGTGCACTGGCCTCGCTCGCTACCGTCCAGTCGAAGGTCAGCAGGTCTCCATCATCATTTTTCGGCTCACCCGCAAGGTAAACAACCAGTCCACCGTTAGCGTCCAAGATGCTTTTGGTAAGCGCGCGAGTGAAGGCGTGCGCTCGATCGACTACCCCAGCCACAGCTGCTGCCTTTTCCTTGTGGCCTGGCCGATAGTTGAGATTGCCTCTGTTGGGAACACGTTGGTTCGTCTGGGATCTGCGCGCCCGAGCTTACACCTCCACCTTTGCACTAACCCGGAACTGCCCCATCAATTGCTGCAACTGGTTGGCTGTATGTTTGACACGCTCGGCGCTGTTGTGCAGCACTCCCACCGATTGGCCCATTTCACTGGACGCTTGATCTACGCCACGGATGGTCTGGCCGTACTCCAAGCTGCGCTCGTGCAGTTGCTTGATGATCTCGAACATGCGCTCGACGGTACGATGCAGGTTGAGGTTCTCGCTCGAAGCTTCCTCGGTCAGACGCAAACCGTTGTCGACGTTTTGCACGCCGCCTTCCATGAAGGCAACGGCCTGGCGCGTCGCCGTCTGCAGGCCTTCGACCCGGCCGCGGATATCTTCAGCTGCGCTGGCGGTGCGTTGAGCGAGGTTACGCACTTCGCCCGCCACTACGGCGAAGCCACGGCCATGGTCGCCGGCGCGAGCTGCCTCGATCGCAGCATTGAGGGCCAGCAGGTTGGTCTGGGTCGTGATGTCGCTGATTAGCCCAACGATCTCCTCGATCTTTGCCATTTGGCTATCCAGGGACTGTACGCTCTGTGCCGAGCGCTCCACCACGTCGCGAATCGACTGGGTGCCCACGCGCACCGACTCGAAGCGTTCGTGGGCGCGGGACACTACCTCGTCCATTGCCCGCTTCATTTCCTCGGCAGTCATTGAGGCCTGGTTGATCTCACCTAGTTGCTCTTCAACCAGAACCAGCATCGCATGTACCGCCTCTGCAACCTGGCTGCTGGTGTGGCCAGCCTGGCTGCTGCGTTCGAGCATGCGCTCGTTGGTCTGACGTACGTTGTGCGAGACGCTGATGACTTGCCCGACTATGCCGTCCAGATTGTCGATAAAGCTGTTGATCCAGCGCCCCATGTCACCTGTCTCGTCGTTCGACATGCGTGATGTATCCAGACGCTGGCGCAAATTGCCTTCGCCCTCGGCGATGGTTCGGATTAGTTCGGTCATCTCCTGCAGGCGGGCGGCCAGACGACGGGGGCCGAAGCTGCGGAAGGATAAGGCGCCGCAGGCCAGCAGCAAGGCATGCAGCAGGTACAGCCAGTCGTCCGACAGGCCGCTGTAGCGCTGCAGTAAATAGCCAAAACCGGTCACGGCCAGAAGGGTGAACAGATAGGTCTTCATCAGTCCGAAACTGATGGAACGGCGGCGGTAGACCTCTTCCAGATCGGCTTCGCACATCATCCCCCAGCGGTCCGGCGAGCCCGGTAGCTGGAAGGTAACGCCCTTACCGATGACCGGGATGTGGCGGTAATCGGAGTAGCCCGGGTAGCAGACGAAGAGGTTGCTGCCCTTGTGAATGGTTTCCCGCACACCGGGGTGCAACTGACCGGTAGCCGGGTCAGTGAAACGCAGTTCGAGCTCGGTGTGGCGGCTGACCCTCACGGTGCCGAAGGCGGTGTTCACCCCCTGCTTGAGGTTCTCGCCATGACTAAAGGTGTTGTCCTCGAAGCGAGAGCGCGACAGCGCGGTGCCGGCCTGGATGGATGGGTCGAAGCGAGAGTTCACCATGAACAGGTAGTTGTCCCCGGACTCGCGATAGATATGCCCAGCTTCGCGCTGAATCAGATCACCGAGCACATCGTTGGGCACGCGTCCGCAGAGGCAGCCCACGGCACGGCCATTCACCTTGAGTGGCTGGTAGAACATCAGGGTCACCGCGTCGTGGAAGCGCGAGGTGCTGGGACCTATGGCCAGGGTTTGCGGGTCAGTGTAGGGGCCGTGCAGGAAGGGCTCGCGCAGACCGAGGGACAAGGCGTGGGGCGGCAGGTCGCGGGCACCGTTGCGCGCTGCCCAGGTGGAGGCGGTGACCTGGCCTTCGTCATTGACCAGGAATAACTCGGAGATGTCCGGCATTTGCTCGAGTTTGGCGCGCAGCAGTTGCGGGCCGGAATCCAGATCCAGGCCGATGCCCGCGGCCAATTCGGCGAGGTGTTGCCACTGGCTGGTAGTCCAGTTCTGCAGGACATTCACCCGTGTCTGCGCGATGCCTTCGAAGGCCTGTTCCACTTGGGGATACATGCTGCGGTTGAGCCAGCACGACCAGCCTATGGCCAGCTTGCCAGATTTTCCGAACCAAGGCAGCCAGGTCCGTTCGCTGGCGGACAATTGCATGCGGGTGCTTTGCAGAGCGGTCATAGTGAACCCCATTCACTAACGGCGACAGATGCCGGCTCCTCAGCAATTTACAGACCAGCTCGCCTGAGGGAGAGTTGATCAATGTCGGAGAACGGGCGCCAGGAAGCGGCCAACGCTTAGGGAGTCGCGGCCTCAGTGTCCGATCAAACAAGTATCGAGTTTCAAGCATCGAGCGAGTCGCCCACTTAATCTGCACGTCCACGGTGCGCCATGTAGGTGCTCTGCGACAGCACGTTTCCGCGATCGGGTATCGTCCCTTTCGGTGTGTTTTTTCTGGAGCAAGTGGTATTTGCGGCCAATTTGCTTAATGGCTGGGGCGCCGGGACAGGAACTGTGGTTGCCGCCTCATCGCTGCGCGGCCGTTGAGCCGCGAGAGCACTCGCTTTACGACTTTGATTCAGGCGGATTCCCTAGGGAAATCTGAAGAAGACTTCCTGTTTCTGGTGAAATACGCCGATCCCGTTGCTCGAGTTTCCCGATGAAACAGATGACCTTCGCCGACGCCGAGTACGCCGGCAAGCGCAAGCAGACCCGCAAGGAACTGTTCCTGATCGAGATGGATCAGGTGGTGCCGTGGAAGGGCTTGGTTGCCCTGATCGAGCCGCACTACCCGAAGGGTGAAGGCGGTCGTCCGGCCTATCCGTTGATGGCCATGCTGCGCGTGCATCTGATGCAAAACTGGTTCGGCTACAGCGATCCAGCGATGGAGGAGGCGCTGTACGAGACCACGATCCTGCGCCAGTTTGCCGGGCTGAGCTTGGAGCGTATCCCGGACGAAACCACCATCCTCAACTTCCGTCGCCTGCTGGAGAAACACGAGCTGGCGGCAGGGATTCTGGCAGTGATCAATGGTTACCTGGGCGACCGGGGCCTATCGCTGCGCCAGGGCACCATCGTCGATGCCACGCTGATCCATGCGCCGAGTTCGACCAAGAACCAGGACGGTAAGCGCGACCCGGAAATGCACCAGACCAAGAAAGGCAACACCTACTACTTCGGCATGAAGGCGCACATCGGTGTGGATGCTGAGTCGGGGCTGGTGCACAGCGTGGTGGGCACGGCGGCCAACGTGGCCGATGTCACCCAGGTCGATCGCCTGCTGCACGGCGAGGAAAACGTGGTCTGTGCCGATGCCGGCTATACCGGTGTCGAGAAGCGCGAAGAGCATGCGGGTCGCCAGGTGATTTGGCAGGTCGCGGCACGCCGCAGCACCTACCAGAAGCACGGTAAACGCAGCCTGCTGTACCGGGTGAAACGTCGGATTGAAAAGGCCAAGGCGCAGGTGCGGGCGAAGGTCGAACATCCGTTTCGGGTGATCAAGCGTCAGTTTTGTTACGTGAAGGTGCGCTTCCGGGGTCTGGCGAAGAACACTACACAGTTGGTGACACTGTTCGCCCTGTCGAACCTGTGGATGGCCCGCCGGCATCTACTGACGAATGCAGGAGAGGTGCGCCTGTAACGTGGGGAATAGCCGTCGCGAGGTGCTCGCGGCGGCTAAAAACACAGAAGTGAGCGGGTGATCTGATCGTTTTTGATCGACTCTCCGCCTTCAAAATCGGCGAGGGCCGAAGTCTGTACCAGAAATACATGGCTACTTCAGACCATCCCTAGGGCCTCTGACGTTACAGTTGCATCGTGATGATTATATGATGCTGCTTCGGTGATTTTTCGGGCACCGACGACCGATAGGGGCCTGGACCCGCCCCCGCTGGAGGGAGCTCACCTGCGGATACTTTTCCTCGCTCTTACGTTTGATCGAGAGAGCATTCGGCCAACCAGAAGTATAGCTCCGAGGAGACACTGTCGGAAGATTTGCAACTACCACTCAATATGGGCACTGCCGCGTTCTCGGAAATACTCACGGAGTTGGGGTTCGTAAGAGGGCTTTTGCTTACGGTAAAGCTGCAATAACGGCTCTGGCTTACTGGAAACGCGTTGAATAGCGGTGTCAATACGCTTGGCCATCTGCCTGCCCCAAACGTTCCGTGGGCAATATATTCCTGTTGGTATCAGGCTTGGGTTCTCCATCATAGGGACGCTGACCAATACAGTCGAGTAGGGGATCGCCCTTCTGATCTCTGCCGAGACAATGGGAAACTCAAAGGTGTAATCCAAGCGTTTGAGGCTAACCATGGCGATCAGGTTAACTCCGGGTGAGGAAGTGTTGATGATCTCAAGCGTGCCCTGCTTGACACCCTTATCAATGAGGTCTGCAAGTTCTGGTGGATACGCGCGGGTCGATGAAATTCCGCCCTTGAGCGGTTTTTCCAGCAGTTTTGCAAGGCTGAGCTGTCCGTGCTCCACAGCGAGGGCGGGCAGTAGGTCGGCGCGGCTGACTAGCTCCATTGGCAATGCAGGGAGATAGGGAATGAAGACTCCGCTCTTGCTCCGATCTGGATTTCGCAGCGTCAGAGTGGAACAGATCGGCCGGCCTGCGAAAAGATCCCGATCAAGACGCCGTGGCGTAGACCTTTCATACCGATGAATTAGCCCAGGAAGCTGCGCTTCGAGCAGCTTCTGCGCATCTAGTACGATGCCCTCATCAGGCGTTCCGTCGCGATGAGTCGCTGCCCCGGGCACGTCCAGTACTGCCCAGGTCATGTCCTCAGCGAAGGTATGAGCACTCAGGAAGCTCCAAGAGGCCACCGTCAGAACAAGGAGCTTAGGGAAGGTCATCATAGATACCGCCACAGGACGTCCTGAGCGTAGATGCGGGCGTCCTTCATTTTGTAAGGATAGCGACTCGAAAGAGAGGGAGAGCAGGTGGGTGTTCAGTGGTCAACCCATCCTAGTGTAGTGGGGTCACTGAAGTGGGTACCCCTTTTAGGCGAGGTCAGGGTCAGAAACGGTAGGTGGAGTGGGCGTTGAACGCTTCGCTCAAGCAATACCTGAGGGGAATCGCTCTAGCAAGTACCTCATGAACTACTAATATGACGCCGAGCATATTTATGTGCGCGGAGGGGAGGGTGCAAACTCGTCGTTGAGGCGAGACGCCAGGCAGGAGTTTATTTGCGCCTTATGAGCTGAAGAAACTCCTGGCGAGAGTTGGCAGACTCGCGGAATGCTCCGAGCATCACCGACGTGGTCATCACCGAGTTCTGCTTTTCCACTCCGCGCATCATCATACACATGTGTTTTGCTTCGATTACTACTGCGACGCCTGCGGCCTGAGTGATGCTGTGTACTGCGTTGGCGATTTGCTTTGTGAGGTCCTCTTGAATTTGCAGTCGACGGGCGAACAGATCTACGATTCGCGCGACTTTCGAGAGGCCAAGGACCTTCCCTGTAGGCATGTAAGCTACATGCGCCTTACCGATAAAAGGCAGTAGATGGTGCTCGCATAGCGAATACAATTCGATGTCGCGCACGATCACCATTTCATCGGTATCAGACGCAAAAAGGGCGCCAGAAACTACGTCCTCTAGCGAAAGCGCATAGCCTTGGCATAAATAGCTCATGGCGTTTGCGGCGCGCTTGGGCGTATCTAGCAGACCTTCGCGGTTGGGGTCTTCACCCAGGTCAATAATGATCTCTCGGAAATGTTCCGCCATCTTATCTTTCATGGTTATTCCTATTGCAGCGCCCCCCCTGGCCCGGGGGAGCACCAAACAGTGTTGTTCCTTGACGTGCAGGCTGAGTTTTCATTCCCATTGCATTGGCAACCATGCAGCTGAACAGTGAGACCACATCGGGCTGGCTGCTGGTAGTTGCCCCTTCAAGCATGGAAAAGATCGCTTGTGCGGCTATTTCCGGGGGGAGTGGATGAAACAGTTGCTGTGCGATGCCTTGCTGCAAAATGTTCTGTAAACACTGTTTTTGCTGTAGCCGCAACGAATGAATGCTCAGCTGCTGTTCACCTGTCAGACTGCGAAGCTCCCGACGTGCCAGATCTTGATGTTGTCGATGCTGCAGATTGAACTCGATGTGCGCGCGCACGAAGGCTTCGAGGCGCTGGCTTGGATGCGGGATAGTCTGGCTTTCTTCGATCAGTGTGTCGAGCAGGTCCGCCTCATACTCTTCAATTAGTTCGAAAAGCAGTGAACGCTTGCTGTCCATATGGTTGTACAACGAGCCGACTTGCATACCTATTGCGGCGGCCAACTGGCGCAGGCTAACCGCGTCGAAACTGCGTTCGACGAACATTTCCAACGCGACTTGACGGAGGTGCTGGCTCGACGAAGGACTTTCCATGCAATGCCCTGGCGACCGAGTGATCGAGTAAGCTGAGGCAGGAAGCATTTGTTCAGCTCCTTTTCAGCGCTAGTGCAACACCTTGACCGCCGCCGATGCACAAGGTCGCTAGTCCAGTCCAAGCGTCGTGCTTGAGCATCAAGTGAATCAGGGCAGAAGTGCGGGTGATGGCTACTATTACAACCTCTTGCATGATCACCTCTGAATAAAACACGTGGCTCTATAACCTTTTGAGTCGGAGCCACGGTCTGCCAAACGGGGGGCAGAAAACTCGCTAGGATGGGGCCTAATCAAAGCTGGGCCGCATGTATGCGCACCACCTTGTCGGCCTGGCCTGCATCATGAAATTGCGGGGGAGTGCCATGCCACTGCTCCAACAAGCGCGCTTTCTGCTGTTGGGCGTGCGCCAGATAGCGCTCTTTGACTGCGCCATAGCCACGTACGGCATCCGGTAGCTTGGCCAACTGCACGGCAGTGTCGAGCTTGTCAGGTGTGAGCCCGGACAGCAGTTCCTCAAGGATTTGTTCGTAGTTACGTAGCCACTCGCGTTCGACCTTGCGCTCATGGGTGTAGGCGAACGGGTCGAGCCACGTGTTACGTATGCCCTTCAGCTTGGCAAGCAGCTTGAAGCCTTTGAGCATCCAGGGACCGTAACTGCGCTTGGCCGGCGCGACACCGGGACCCGCTTTGTTGAGCAGTGGCGGGGCAAGATGAAAGCGCAGGTTATAATCGCCCTCGAAGGTTGCCTCGATCTTCTTGAGGAACTCGCCGTGAGTGAACAGACGAGCGACTTCATACTCGTCTTTGATCGCCAAGACCTTGAAGTAGTATCGGGCCACCGCTTCGGTCAGCTCGCCGGGCTTGCCCGACAAAGCGCGTTCCGCGGCGCTGAACTGTTCGACTCGACTCAGGTAGCGATTGCCGTACTCTGCGTTTTGGTACGCAGTGAGATACTCGACGCGCCGCGCGACGGCTTCTTCCAGGCTCTGGGATATTTGCCTGTCAGGGTTGACCACCTTCCCTGCTTCAAGATTGTCTCGTACGCGTTGCAGGTCCACTGCGGCGCGACGCCCCCAGGTGAAGGCACTGCGGTTGAACGCCACGGCAGTACCATTGAGTTCGATGGCTTCAAGCAATGCAGCTTCACCCACCGGCAGCCAACCCTTTTGATAGGCATAGCCGAGCATAAAGGTATTGGTCGCAATCGAATCGCCCATTAGCGCTGTCGCAATATCGCTGGCATCGATAAAGGTGGCGTGGCTGTCACCGACAGCCTCCCGAATCTGTGAGGCCATCCCTTGGCTACGAAACTGTGGGTCAGGATGGGCCGTTAGGTCACCGCTTTCGGCTTGCTGCGCGAAGGTTCGGATAAAAGCGCTGGTGATGCTTTCCTCGCTATTGATCAGCGCATAGGTGACACCCTGGCGGACTTTGGCGAGAGTCTCGGTATTGGCGCTGACTACCAGATCGCAGCCCAGCAACAAACTGGCCTCACCTTCTGCGATGCGTGGAGCGAACAGTTGATCCTGGTGCGCGGCGATGCGGATATGTGACCAGACCGCGCCGCCTTTTTGCGCCATGCCGGCCATATCAAGGTTCAGCGCACCTTTGCCCTCGATAAAAGCCGCCATGCCGAGGAGTGCGCCGATGGTGACCACCCCGGTGCCGCCTACGCCGGTGACCAAGATGCTGTAGGGCTCATCCAGACTCATAGTCGGAGGGGCTGGAAGATCCCATCGGTCCTCTGGGTGTTCTGCCATAGCCTTGGGCTTGCGCAGGTTACCGCCTTCGACTGTGACGAAACTCGGGCAAAAGCCGGACAGACAAGTGAAATCCTTGTTGCAGGATGACTGGTCGATCTCGCGTTTGCGGCCGAACTCTGTTTCTACCGCGACCACGGACATGCAGTTGGATTTGCTGCTGCAGTCGCCGCAGCCTTCGCAGACGGCTTCGTTGATTACGACCCGGCGTGCCGGGTCGGGAAACTTGCCGCGCTTGCGGCGGCGGCGTTTCTCGGCGGCGCAGGTCTGGTCGTAGATGATTGCTGACACGCCAGGAAACTCGCGTAGTTCCTTCTGCACCTCTTGAATCTGGTCGCGGCGCAGGACCGGCACGCCGGGCGCCAGGTCGTGCACATCCCGGTACCTGTCCGGGTCGTCACTGACCACCACGATGCACTGCACGCCTTCGGCGGCGAGCTGGCGGGAAATCTGCGACACGGTCAGGCTCCCGTCCACCGGCTGGCCGCCGGTCATCGCCACCGCATCGTTGTAGAGGATCTTGTAGGTGATCGGCACCTTGGCCGCCACGGCCGCGCGGATGGCCAGCAGGCCGGAGTGGAAGTAGGTACCGTCGCCGAGATTGGCGAACACGTGGCGGGTTTCGGTGAATGGCGCCTGGCCGACCCAGGCCACGCCTTCGCCGCCCATCTGGCTGAAGGTTTCGGTCCGCGGGTAGATCCAGGCGGCCATGTAGTGGCAGCCGATGCCGGCTAGCGCGCGGCTGCCTTCCGGCACTTTGGTGGAGGTATTGTGCGGGCAGCCGGAGCAGTAGTGCGGCACGCGGTCCATTAGGTTGCTGAACTGCTGCTTGCAGCCGAGCTGGGCCTTCAGCACCCCCAGTCGCGCCTGCAGCGGCCCATGCGGATGCAGGTGCAGGATGCGCTTGGCCAGGGCGCGGGCGATCTGCGTCGGAGTCAGGTCGTTGATCGCGGGTAGTAGCCAGTCGGTGTGCGGCAGGCTCCACTCACCCTTGTCATCGAACTTGCCGACGATGCGCGGGCGCACGTCCTCGCGCCAGTTGTAGAGTTCCTCCTTGAGCTGATACTCGATCATGTGGCGCTTTTCCTCGACCACCACGATTTCCTCCAGCCCTTCAGCGAACTGGCGCACGCCCTCAGCTTCCAGCGGCCAGACCATGCCCACCTTGTATACCCGTATGCCAATTCGTTCGGCCATCTCCTGGTCGATGCTGAGCATGTCCAGCGCCTGGCAGACATCCAGGTAGGATTTGCCGGAGGTGATGATGCCGATGCGCGCATTCCGTGAGTCGAGAGTCACGCGGTTCAGACCGTTGGCGCGGGCATAGGCGGCGGCGGCGTACAGCTTGTGCTCCAGCAGGCGCTGCTCTTGAGCCAGCGGCGGGTCCGGCCAGCGAATGTTGAGGCCGCCCTCCGGCAGATCGAAATCGGGAATGACCGGCTGCACGCGGTTGATGTCGAGATCGACGATGGCCGCGCTTTCCACGGTGTCGGCCACCGCCTTGAGCGCCACCCAGCAACCGGAGTAGCGCGACATGGCGAAGCCGTGCAGGCCATAGTCGAGATATTCCTGTACGCCGGATGGTGCCAGTACCGGCATCATCACGGCCTTGAAAATGTGCTCGGTCTGGTGCGGCAGCGAGGAGGAGCGGGCGCCGTGGTCATCGCCGGCGATAGCCAGCACGCCGCCGAACTTCGAGGTGCCGGCGGCGTTGGCGTGGCGGAACACGTCGCCGCAGCGGTCCACGCCGGGGCCTTTGCCGTACCACATGCCGAACACGCCGTCGTACTTGGCGCCGGGGAACAGGTTGACCTGCTGAGTGCCCCATAGCGAGGTGGCCGCGAGGTCCTCGTTGACCCCCGGTTGGAACCTAACATGGTTCTGCTTGAGGTGGTCGCGGGCTTTCCACAGCGCCTGGTCGAAGCCGCCTAGCGGCGAACCGCGGTAGCCGGAGATGAAGCCGGCAGTGTCGAGACCGTTGATGAGGTCGCGCTGGCGCTGCATCAGGGGCAGGCGCACCAGTGCCTGGATGCCGGTCATCAGGGCTTTCCCGGTTTGCTGGACGTACTTGTCTTCCAGCGAGGGCGATGTGCTCATGGCTAACCTCCAATTGTTCTTCGATGCGACCAACCTGTGGGCGCCGCATTTTTCTTTGAACAGATTATTGGTTAGTGTTTAGATATCGTTAAGCAATAAAAATTAGTCTTAGGTATCTGTTTATCAAATACCTCGGTGGTCACCCTGCTGTATTTCGGCGATAGCCTTTTGCATTTCGGCGATAGCCCGATTCGTTGTCTCCGCCTCCGTCCTTCCGTTTACTCGTTTTGCGGTCCCGCTGAGAGGGAGCGCCAGCAGCGGCTGAAAACAACAACAACGAGCGAGACGGAGATTTCTGATGTCGAGTGCCAACCTGATCGGCGGCCGTTTGGTAATTGGCTTGGCGGCGGCCCTGGCCTGTGGCGGTGTGCTCCAGGCGAAGGAGTTCGGGACCGGGAATCCAGACCTGAGCCTGCGCTGGGACAATACGCTGCGCTACAACTTGGGGGTACGGGCCGAGGAGCGGGAGCGCGCGCTGGCCAACAACGCTACCTATGACGAGTCCGACTCCAAGTTCGACCGTGGAGATGTGGTGACCAACCGCCTCGACCTGATGAGCGAGTTCGAGCTGGCCTACCAGCAGTACCACGGCTTCCGTATCAGCGCCGCGGCCTGGTACGACCAAGCTTACGCGGATGGCGACGTGGAGACCGGCGAGGGCAACGTCTTCTACCCCGGCGCCTTTCCAGGGCCGAGCACGCCGAGCTACCGGGGGGGCGAGTACTCTGGTTTTACCAAGCGCTATCACCGGGGCGTCAGCGGCGAACTGCTGGATGCCTTCGCCTTCACCCGTTTCAACCTCGGTGACGTACCAGTCAGCCTGCGCGCCGGCCGGCACACGGTCTACTGGGGCAGCGGGTTGCTGATCGCCGGCCACGCCATTTCCTACTCGCAGGCTCCGCTCGACGGTCGCAAGGCGGTGAGCAACCCCGGCACTGAGACGCGCGAGATATTCCTGCCGCTGACCCAGCTCTCAGCCCAGGCACATGTGACCGATAGGCTGTCGGTCGCCGCCCAGCACTTCTTCGAATGGGACACCACACGCGCGCGAGAAGGCGGCACCTACCTGGCCTCGGCCGACATCGCCCTGGAAGGGCCGAACCAGTTGCCGGTCGCGCCTGGCTTCGTGCGGCCTCTGATCGATCCGCTGACTCCGGGCGACAGCAGCAACTGGGGGGTGATGGGCACCTATAGTCTCGATTTCCTGCACTCTGATATCGGCCTGTACTACCGCGAATTCGACGATTACAACCCGTGGGGCCTGCAGGTGGGTGGCAACTTCGCCCGCTACGTGTATGCCGACAACGTCAGGCTCTATGGCCTGAGCTGGTCGGCCGGGCCGGTGCTGGGGGGCGGCTCGGTAGGGGTGGATCTGTCCTATCGGCAGAACACTTCGCTGGTCTCGAGCAATTTCAGTTCCGTGGATAACCAAGGGGCGCGTGGCGACACTTGGCACCTGGTGGTCAACGGCCTCTGGCTGCTTCCACGCACGGACTTCTTCGACACCGGTAACTTCATCGCCGAAATGGCCTACAGCCACGTGCAACGCGTGACCGACCGCAAGGAGCTGTTCAAGGGCGAAGGCTACTCCGGCTGTCCGACTGGACAGGACAAAGAGTGGGGCTGTGCCACGCGCAACTATGTTGGTGTCGCCTTCAGCTTCGCGCCGCAGTGGCTGGGAGTGTTTCCGGGCTGGAACATCTCCGCGCCCATGAGCTTTGACTACGGCGTGTCGGGCAATGCCGCCACCGGCGGCGGCAGCGAGGGTAAGTACAGCTACAAGATCGGCATCAAGGGCACGCTGGATGAGCGTTATGACGTGACCCTGGCCTACATCGGCTACGGCAGCTCTCGCAAATACGCCGACATCCCCAGCGTGGGCAAGACGGTGGTCGGCGGTGCCGGCGACATCGGGCTGTCCGATCGCAACTGGATCTCGCTAACCCTGAGCACCGCGTTCTGATCCGCTGCCGGCTTCGCGGCCGGTGCGACACCACGGTACTGCGCTTGTGACGAAGACGCGCGGCGCGCTCGCCTGGTGTTTCCCAAGACCATGACTGGAGATTTCCATGCAACCGAACATCTACACTACGGGGCTCCTTGCCATCGTACTGGCCGGCCCGGCTCTGGCCGAAGGCAGCGATTTGCCAAGCGATCTCGGCGGCAAGCTGACGCGTTTTGGTGCCATTGCCGCCGGCAATGCGGAGGGCACCATCGCTCCCTATGACGGGGGCCTCAAGGTGCCGGCCGGAATGCAACCCGGTGACGGCAGTTGGCCCAACCCGTTCGAGGGTGAGAAACCTCGGCTGCGGATCACTGCGGCCAATGCTGATCAGTATGCCGAACAGCTATCCGCAGGGCAGATGAGGCTGCTCAAGCAGCTCCCGGATACCTATTTCATGGATATCTAAACATCCCCGATGCCCTGGGCATGTCCTTGCCGCAAGCCGCGGACATCGTCGCCCTGGCCCTGCGGGAACTGCCCAACGGACCGACCCTGATCCACCCGCAAGACGTCGACATAACCGGCTTCGGGCAGCCACCTGGGTCAGCGCGGCGCGAGCACGTGATCGCCCAGAGCGCCGAGGCGGCGGTTTTCATCGGCAACGACTGACGCACTTATCACGGGAGCGACGAGACTTGAGTATGAAGGGTTTCAATAACGCGGAATTCAAGCGTGGCTGGCACGTGCTGATCCTGGCCGTGGTCGGGGTGGCCACCAGCTCCAGCTCGCTGCTGCTTTACAGCTTCAGCTCTATGATCATCCCGCTGGAGGGGGCCATGGGCTGGGCGCGCAGCGACCTGCAGGCGGCTATTACCGCCCTGTCACTGGGCACGATCGTCGGCGCGCAACTGGCTGGCTGGCTCAACCTCCGCTACGGCCTGCGCGTCGTCACATTGGTGTCGCTGGTCGTACTGGCCCTGAGCGTCTTTATGCTGACTCGCATCGGCGGCTCGATCTGGACGCTCTATCTGGGGTTCTTCCTGGTGCCGTTGGCGGGCGTAGGCACCCTGCAAATCACCTGGTCGCACCTGGTCAACCTGTGGTTCGTGGAGAACCGCGGGCTGGCTCTGGCGATTATCCTTAGCGGCTCGGGCCTCGCGGCTATTGCCCTGCCGCTGATCACCACCTGGGCGGTCACGCGCTGGGGCTGGCAGGCCGGCTTCCTTGCGCTAGGCCTGCTGCCGGTGCTCTTCGCTCTGCCACTGGCGCTGCGTTGGCTGGAGCCTGTGGCGGCGACGCGCCGGGTCGCGGTGGAGGTAAGCGAGACGGTGCGGAGGTTGCCGGGCATCATGCTGAGAGATGCGCTGCGTTCCTGGCGCTTCTGGGTCTGCAACCTGTCCATGATCCTGGTGGTGGCCTGTGTGGTCGGCATGGTTACCAATATCGTGCCGCTGCTGCAGGACCGTGGACTGAGCGCCACCCAGGCCGGCCAGGTGTTCAGCAGCTTCGGCATTTCATTGATCCTTGGCCGCCTGGTAGTGGGCTATCTGATCGACCGACTGTGGGCTCCGGGGGGCTCTGCCCTGGCGCTGCTGATGCCGGCTTTCGCCTGCCTGATCTTCGCCTACGCCGAACCCGGGCTGCAGTGGTTCACCGTCGCCACGCTACTGGTGGGCATCGGCGCCGGTGCCGAGTTCGATATTGCCGCGTTCCTCATCGCACGCTATTTCGGCATGCGTGATTACGGTCGCCTGTTCGGCGTGCACTTGGGACTGGTCACCGCCGGTGCTGCCGCCGCGCCATTGCTGTTCGGCCAGTTGTTCGAGATCAGCGGCGGCTATGCCGGCATGCTCGGCTTCTGCTTCGTCTGCTTCCTGGCCGGCCCGCTGCTGCTAACGCTGGGCGGCTACCCGCTGTTCAGGCAGGGGGCGGCAGTGTCGCCTGGATAAAATACTGGACAAATAATAAAAATGTGTTCAATTAAATGACTTCCGAATTCATGCATAGAACAACAAGATGGAGGCCGTATGCGCGCTGCTGTGATTTCCGAACGCAATGCCCCGCCGGTGGTGGGCGATTTCCGTGAACCCGAGCCGCAGGACGGCGCGGTACTGATCGACGTGGACACCGCCGGCCTCGGCGGCTGGGATGTGCTGGGCGCCTATCGTCTGGGCGTGGAGTATCCCTGCGTGATCCGTGGCGAAGGAGTGGGCCGCGCGCCCGACGGCCGCCGCGTATATTTTGGCGAGCGCTCGGTCGCGCCGTTCGGAGCCTGGGCCGAGCGTACTCTGGTGCCCGCCGCCGAGGTGTGGGAGGTGCCGGACGAGGTGGACGACAAGACCGCTATCAGCATGGGCATCGCCGCCACCGGGGCCATCGTGCCGTTGGAGAAGGCTGCAATCCAGAAGGGCGAGAAGGTGTTGATCCTCGGCGCCACCGGCACCCTCGGCCAAATCGCCCTGCAACTGGCGCGCAATATGGGCGCTGGCAAGGTGGTGGGCGCGGCGCGCTCGGCTGAAGCGCTGATAAGCTTGAAGTCGCGCGGCATCGTCGACGAGGTGGTGACCCTGGGCGGCGCCGACGACGTAGCCGCACTGAAGGACGCCGCCGGCGGCGGCTTCGACGTGGTCCTTGATCTGGTCTGCGGCCAGCCGATGCTCACCGCGCTGAAGGCCACCAACTGGGGGGCGCGAATCATGACCATCGGCACCGGGGCGGGTCGGCAGGTCAACCTGGACATCGCGGACCTGCTGTTCCGCTCGTTGTCCTGCATCGGCACCGGCCAGCGTCCACCAGCAGAGCGCGAGCAGATCTGGCGGCGCCTGCTGAAAATCGCCAAGGAGCAGGACATCCAGGTCGACTATCTGGATTACACCCTGGACCAGGCCGCTGAAGCCTGGGCCGCCCAGGTGTCCGGCCCACACGCGAAGATCACGGCAAGCATCAGACGCTGAGCCAGATTGATGGGGGACCTTCCGCCGCTTACCCCGGTTTCGGCTGCGCAGACTTTTGTACACTGAGGCCGAAGCCGAACGATTACTTGACGTGTCAGGAGGGACGTCAACTGCTGCGCTGACGACGGAACTCCTCCGGCGTCAGCCCGACCTCCTTGCGAAAGGCCGCCGTGAAGGCTGCGGCGTTCTGGAAGCCGGCAGCATAGGCGACCTGCTTGATCAGCAGATGCTGGTCAGCGAGCAGCGCGATAGCTTTCCTGATCCGGATTTCCGCCGCGTAGCGGCGCAGGGTCTTGCCGGTGGTGTTCCGAAAACGGGTCGACAGCTTTCTCACCGACAGGGCGCAGGCATCGGCCAGCCGGTGCAGGGAAGTGTCCTCGTTCGGGCCGGCCTCCAATATCTCCCGCAGCAGATTGAGTTGGCGGGGGCCGAGTTTATTGGAATCCTCGTCGTCGTTCCGGTTGCCGAGGAATTCCCGGCGCAACTCCAGGGCGATGCTGGTCAGTAGGCATTCGGTATGCAACTCGCTGGCGAATCCCGGTGCGGCGACTTCTTCCGCCAGGCGTTGCAGGGTGCTCTGCAGGTACAGGCTCTGCAGGTTCAGCATGTTCTCGTCGGTGTGGCCATCCCAGTCCCAGTGATAGGCGGCCAGAGGGCCGAGGTCCGTAGGATCGAACAAGCAGATCAGCGCCTTTTGCTGGCAGGCGCCATGTTTGAGGTGGAATTCAGTACCATGAGGAATGAACAGAAGTTGGCCAAGTGGCTTGAATCGATGTGTGGCGTGTCCGCGGAAGCTGCCGAAATTATGCGATACGTCGTTGCACTCGAGGCCGGACGGCGTGAGTAGCATGCGTACCAGACAGCTTTTCCGGGTCTCGATCAGTGCTGTTCCCGCTCTGGACCACTGGGCGTGTTCCAGCCGGACGTCGAAACCTTTCTTGCTGAGCGAGGCTTCGGTCAGAAAGTCGCCCGAGTGTTCAGACTCGTACTCGCAATAATTGATCGCGTTCATTTTCAACCTTCAGCAATTCTTGTTCTTGGTGCTGAAATTCGAACGGTCGCGAAACCGCTGGGCATCCCGATTGCCGATACGCCGTTGACAGGAATCGCCACGAACACCTGAGTTTACCCAGCACGATCGCGAAGGCGATTCATAAAAACAAGAGGCAGGTATTAGGAAAGCAGATGGCGAAAGGCAAAGACATTTCCATGCGTCAGCTTCGCTACTTCGTGGCGGCGGCGGATGCCGGCCAGTTCTCCCAGGCTGCGCTCAAGGTGCATGTTTCACAGTCGGCGATCACCGCGGCGGTCCTGCAACTGGAGGAGAGCCTGGGTGTCAGCCTGTTCGAGCGCCTGCCCTATGGTGTGGCGCTGACCGCCGAGGGGCACAAGTTCGCCCAGCACGCACGGCACATCCTCGACACTCTGCAGGATGCCTTGAGTGAACCGCTGTTCCTAAGGCATGTGATGCAGGGCGAGGTGCGGGTCGGCGCCTCGTATACAGTGCTCGGCTACTTCCTGCCTTCTCTGCTGGCGCGCTTCAAGCGCAGCTACCCGCAGGTGGAGATCGACCTGATCGATATGGATCGCGAGACCATCGAGGCGGCGGTGGCCGATGGCCGACTCGACCTGGGACTGGCGATTATTTCCAACAGCCCGGACCTGTCCCGTTTCGAGCACCATGTGCTGATCCGATCGCGGCGCCAGCTCTGGCTGGCCAGCCAGCATCCGTTGATGACGGCGACCTCGGTCACCTTGGAGGATGTTGCCAGGCATGCCTACATCCTGGCGACGGTCGACGAGGGCGACGTATCCACCAGCCGATACTGGGATGCGCGCGGACTGGTGCCGGACGTGGCGTTCCGCACTTCCTCGATGGAGGCCCTGCGCGGCCTGGTGGCCCACGGTTTCGGCGTCACCATTCTCTCCGACATGCTCTACCGTGCCTGGTCTCTGGAAGGCAAGAAGATCGAGGCGCGTCCACTGGCCGACGCCATACCGCCCATGGAGCTCGGACTAATCTGGCGCCCCGGCGCAAGCCTGTCGGAGCCCGCCCAAGCGTTCCGGCAATTCCTGATTATGGCCTGCGCTTCCTAGGGGGCGTCGGCGTTTCAATCTTGGCCACGATGAGGCCTATCAGTAGGTGAAGCTTTTAGCCGAATAGGAGCGCGTAGCGCGCTCCTCGGGATGCCCCTAGTGCTCCTCCAGCTCGGCTTCGATGGCCTGGAGCAGACGGGGATCGTCCGCCGCCACGTCCGGTGCGAAGCGACCAATCACCTGCCCGTTACGGCTGACCAGGAACTTCTCGAAGTTCCACAGCACCGCCAGTTCTGACGTGGACTCTATGCCGTAACTCTTGAGGCGCTCGCGCATTGGGCCTTCGCCGATAGTGTGGGGTTGCGCCTCGGTCAGCAGCCGGTATAGCGGGTGGCGGTCTTCGCCGGTCACCGTGATCTTGGAGAACAGGGGAAACTGGACTGCGTAGTTCAGGCTGCAGAACGCCTTGATCTCCTCGTCGCTGCCCGGTTCCTGCTCTCTGAAGTCGTTGGCCGGAAAGCCCAGCACCTCAAGCCCGGTTTCACGCTTGTTCTCGTAGAGCTTCTCCAGGCCCTCGTACTGCGGGGTGAGCCCACACTTGGAGGCGACGTTCACCACCAGCAGCACCTTGCCCTTGAAGCGGTCGAGCGTCAGGGAAGCGCCTTCGATGGTCTTGAGCGGGATGTCGTAGATCGTCTGGGTCATGCTGTTTTGCACCTTGCGGATGTGGAAAAGGGGGAAGGTTGTCCCTCTCACGCGTTTTCGTTGCGCTTGCGAGCGGCTTCCGCAAAATCGCGCTTGAGGGTTGGGAAATAGGCGATCTGCCCACCCATTCCGCCGCTGATGTCAATGGAAGCGGCGCTGATGAAGCTGGCGTACTCACTGGCCAGGAACAGGGCCATGCCGGCGATGTCCTCGGGCTTGCCGAAGCGGCCGAGCGGCACCACCTTGAGAACCATCTCGTTGAACTCCTCGCGGCTCACGCCTGGGGGCATCTCCTTATAGTGGCGGTCCCACTGTCCGGTGTCGATCCAACCCATGTTCAGGCTGTTGACCAGGATGTTGTCCCTGGCGAGGGACATGCCCAGCGAGCGTGAGAGGGCGATGCAGGAAGCGCGGTTGATCACCGAGGGAATTCCGTCCGGGGTGGGGATGCTGCCGGCGAGGGCGTTGATTTCGATGATCCTGCCCCAGCGCTGTGCGCGCATGTGGGGGACCACCGCCTGGACGAAGCGGAAGTGGCCCATCTGCAGGATATTGGCGTGAGCAAGGATGTCCTCAGGCGTCAATGTATCAAGGTTGCCACCCTTGCCTTGGCCTGCATTGTTCACGAGCACATCGACGCCACCCCAGGCTTCTACCACTTCGTCGACGAAGCTTCTCACCCTGGCGGTGTCCGTTACGTCAACAGCGCGCGCGATGACGTCCAATGCGTAGTCTTCGAGGGACTTTCCCACCGCTGATATTGCGTCTTCGCTCCGGGCGCAAATGGCCACTCTCGCACCTTCTGCAGCAAATGCCTCAGCGATTGCTCGGCCGATGCCTCGTGAAGCGCCAGTTACGATTACTCGCTTCCCTCTGAGGTCAATGTTCATACGTTCTCCTTGCTAGTAGACGGGGTCGCCGCCCCAACGGCAGCGCTGATGCGGGTTTGGCTCGGGCGCTAGGCTGGCCACTCCCGGTCGCCATGGGAAGGCTTGTGTTGAACATAAAACAGCAATGTGTTTAATTTGTCGAGCCACGCATCAGTTTGGATGCATGCGTACCCAAGCAGAAGTGCACAAGGAGTGGGAGGGCAGTAACAATTCTGTATATGGAATTGCAATCTGTATCTGGAATTTGTGGGTTTTATCGGCTAGTCTAGGTTTCACGCAAAAAGGAACGGTTCCTCAGTTCCTGTGCAGATGGTCGATCTATTCCTTGGGCGTGCCTGGTCCGGAATGGAGTGGGTTTCCCTTTTAAGTAGCTGAAAATAAAAATAAAAGGACCTCAAATGAATGTGATGAAACAGCTGGGTGATGGGCCGTTTATACGCAGCAGTCTGGCTCTCGTAGTCATGGCGTGCAGCAGCGGGATCGCGGCGATGGAGTTCGATCTCGGAAATCCGGATCTGCGCCTGCGGTGGGACAACACGGTGCGCTACAACCTGGGCTTCCGAATGGAGGATCAGGACAAAAAGATCATGAACAATCCGAACTTCGATGAGTCCGACGGGAAGTTCGATAAAGGCGACATTGTTACCAATCGCCTCGATCTGTTGACCGAGCTCGACTTGTCCTATCGGCAGGATTTCGGTGGGCGTGTCAGCGCCGCCGGCTGGTATGACGACGCCTATCACAACCCTTCTGTGGAAAGTAACGTTCCCGGCTTCTCAACCAGCTACAACAGGGATCGCTACAGCTCTGAGGTGGAACGCTACACCAATGGCCCTTCTGGCGAGATCCTCGACGCGTTTCTCTGGACCAACTTCAGTCTCGGTGCGACTCCCGTCAACCTGAAGGCGGGTCGCCATGCAGTGTTTTGGGGTGAAGGCCTGCTGTTCGGGGCCCACGCAGTTTCCTATTCGCAGGCGCCGACGGATGGGGTCAAGGCCGTTACCAGTCCTGGTATCGAGACCAAGGAAGTCTTCCTGCCGATAGGTCAGGTTTCCGCCAAAGCCCAGGTAACCGATTCGTTGTCTGTCGCTGCCCAATATTTTTATGAGTGGGATAACACTCGTTTCCCTTACGGGGGGACCTTTTTCGGCGCTGCTGACCCTTTCTTCGAGGGGCCTGACCGACTGCCGGCCGCTCCGGGCTTCAACCTCAATCACGTATCGTCGAAGCGCGGCCGGGATGGCGAAAACTGGGGCCTTATGGCCAAGCTGAATGTGGAGTCGATTGAGACAACATTCGGGGCTTACTATCGACAGTTCGACGACTATCAACCTTGGCTTTCCCCTCAGATCAACTTGGCTTCGCGTGAGTACCGGCTCGTTTATCCTCGTGACGTAAAGCTTTACGGCCTGAGCTTCTCCAGGGCTATTGCCACTGTCGCAGTCGGGGCAGAGCTTTCGTATCGAAAGGACGGTGCGCTCAACGCCACGGGTGTGAGCCTTCTGGATGACGAGGGCCCGCGTGGTGACACCATTCATTTCGTGGCGAACGCTGTATATGGCGTACCGCGCAACTTCATTTCGGACAACGCCACTCTCGTGGCTGAGTTCGCGTACAGCCACTTGGACAAAGTGACCTCCCACGAAGAACTGTACAAAGGCGAAGGCTTTGCCGGCTGTACGGATCTCCGAACCCCCAGAATTCCTGGATCCGGCAACAAGTCCGATGGATGCTCGACTCGTGATTACTACGCCATTGCCGTGAATTACACGCCGCAGTACGTGGAAATTCTGCCGTCATGGACTCTGGATGTGCCGCTCACCGTGAATTACGGCCTGCATGGCAACGCCGCTAGCGCCGGCGGAGGTGCGGAGGGTGCTCTGTCCTGGTCCGTCGGAGCCAAGATGACCTATCGGCAGGAGCATGAGTTCAGCGTTCGCTACGCCGATACTTCAGCACAGGAGAAAAATGTTCTCAATGCCAACGGGGATAGGATGGTCAACGGCAATGGCAACGTCGGAGGTACGGACCGTGGCTGGCTGACCTTCACTTACAAAACCTCCTTTTAATAATTCCAAGAGCGGAGACTGGCTATGAAACTCCAACTCGCTTTGAGTCTTGCCTTAAGTGGACTGTCTGTATGTGCTTTTGCTGCGGTCAGTTCGGAAGAAGCTGCCGAACTGGGTAAATCGCTGACGCCTTGGGGAGCAATCCAGGCCGGCAATGCAGACGGGACGATTCCTGCCTATGAAGGCGGCCTCCGCCAGGCTCCGCCCGGTTTCAAGCCGGACAGCGGATTCTGGGTTGATCCGTTCAAGGACGAGAAGCCCCTGTTCCGGATCGATGCGAAAAATGCAGATCAGTACGCTGACAAGCTGAGTGAAGGTCAGAAGGCGTTGCTGAAGAAGAACCCGGACACCTGGTACATGGACGTCTATCCGAGCCACCGCACCACTGCCTATCCGCAGGAAGTGGTGGAGGCTACTTTGCGCAACGCTACCGGCTGCCAGGTTCAGAAGGACGGCTTGGCGGTTGATCCAGCCTGTCGTGGCGGCTTGCCGTTCCCGATACCCAAGAATGGCAACGAGGTGATCTGGAATCAGCAGCTGCGGTACAAGATCGGTCCCGGCTACTCCACCACTAAGTCGTCCAACAGTTGGGTGATCGACAGCAATGGTCAGGTAACCAAGACTGCGGAGCAGGCGACCTTCGAGGAAACCCCGTACTACCAGGTCAGTCTGTCTGATCGTGATCCGCTGATGTATGCCCGCGTGTTCTCTCTGAACAACTTTCCCGCGCGACGCTCTGGAGAGGTCATCGTTTTGAATGACTACCTCGACCCGACGTCCAAGCCGCGACGCTCTTTCAGCTACACCCCGGGTCAACGCCGGGTCAAGTTGGCTCCTGAGTTCGCGTTCGATACTCCGGTTGCCAGCCAGGGTGGCGTGACTCTCTTCGACGAGCTCCAGATGTTCTCCGGTAGCCAATCTCGCTTCGACTACAAGTTGGTTGGCCGTAAGGAAATGTACATTCCCTACAACGCCTACAAGTTTTACTTCGATTGCAAGCAGGACGAGCAGTTCCAAAAGAGCCACGCCAATCCAGCTTGCGAGCGTTGGGAGTTGCATCGTGTCTGGGTGGTCGAGGCCACACTCAAACCGGGTCAACGTCACGTCTACAGCAAACGCACCTACTACCTGGACGAAGACACTTTTGGCATCGGCCTGTATGACGCCTGGGACAAAAGCGGCGCGTTGTATCGCTCGATCTTCCTGAGTGGTGTGCAGCTGTACGACAAGAATATTCCCTACAGCGTGAAGAACGTCGTGTATGACTTCAATAAGGGGATGTGGGCGTTGCTTAACGATGCTCTGAAGGGAGGCTACTGGTTCTCAGGCAAGGCGTACAGCGAGCGTGAAATGAACCCGGAGGCGATTGTCTCGCGGGTAACCCAGCGCTGATATCTGTTGCTTGCCCGCGCTGACTGGGAGGTCCGTGTGGGCAGGTCAGCTGAAATGGGCCGCAAGGGCGCATCTTTGAGCGCCCGCTGCGTCCCACCCTGCGGTTGAGGATAAAAACAATGATTAGCCCGGGCCTTGACGTAATTCATTCGCTGTTCAGTCGTGCGATCGTGGGATTGCCCCGTCGATCGTTCAGCGCAGCGTTGTTGTTCTCACTACTGCTGCCTGTTTCCGTCTTTGCTGAGCAAGGCTCGGACGCCGATTCGTTACGGGCGCCTGCGCAGATTTTTGACTCGCGCCTGCCTGCGCCGGTGATAGGTATAGCCCGAGCTGGCAAAGCCTTAGTCAGCGTTGGGCCCCGCGGTCTTATCCAGCGCTCTGAGGATGGTGGCAAGTCCTGGCGGCAGATGCCCAGCCCGGTATCCAGCGATTTGGTCCAGGTGCGTTTCAGCGATGCGCTGAATGGATGGGTTGTTGGTCACGATTCCGTATTGCTACATACCACCGACGGCGGCACCAACTGGAAAGTTCAACTTGATGGACGCAGTGTGCTTGCACTGCTGCAAGACCAGTACAGCCGTCGCGCCAATGCAGGCGATCAAGTAGCCGACGACCTGCTTCGCGAAATCAATCTCGCGATGAGTACCTCAGCAACGCCCGATGTTATGGCCGCTCCTTTCCTCGATGTGCTGTTCGATGGTAACGGCAACGGTTTCGTGGTCGGTGCATTCGGCATGATCTTGCACAGCCGGGACGCTGGCGCGACCTGGGAGCCTTGGGTTGACCGCACCGCCAACGAACGACGCATGCACCTGTACGGATTGGCTGAGCGAGAAGGCGTCTTCTATGTCAGCGGGGAACAGGGCTTGTTGATGCGTCTTGATTCCCAGACACAGCGATTTGTGACTGTGGAAACCCCCTACACAGGAACCTATTTCGGCGTCAGGTCCTTCGAAGGCTTGCTGCTGGTGTATGGCCTGCGCGGCAATTTATTCGTCAGTCGAGACAACGCCCTGCACTGGCAAAAGATCGAGACCGGTCTGAAATCCAGCGTCGTCGATGTTGTGGAGCTGGGCAGTGAGTTGCTTGTCGCCAGCCAGAGCGGACAGATGGTGTTGCTCAATCAGCGCAACCTCGGCATCACCTCGCTGCAGTCGCCAGAGATCGGTGAAATTTACGCGGCGAGCTATTCCGACGAGGCCGGTATGTTGGTTGTGACTCAGTTCTCCGGCGCCAAGCTTGTCGACATCGCCAGCGCAGAGTGAGCCTGCCGTCGCGGACCTCCAAAGAGAATAAAGAAATGGTAGAGCAGAAATACAACAGCGGAATGCCGGTGGTTCCGGACCTCAAGGACTTTGACATGTCGTCCGGCGGGCTCTTTGAACGGGTGATCTTTAACAACCGCATTCTGGTGATCGTTGCCTGTTTGCTCGCTACGGTGGTGCTCGGTTTTTTCGCGACCCGACTGCAGGTCAATGCCAGTTTCGAGAAGATGATTCCGAGCTCCAGCCCTTACATCAAGAATTATCTGGCCTACAAGAGCGAGCTGCCGGGATTGGGCAATAGCATTCGCGTGGTGGTCGAGAACAAACAAGGTGATATCTACAACCCGGACTACCTGCTCGCCTTACAGAAAGTCAACGACACGCTCTATCTAATTCCCGGCGTCGACCGGTCGTGGATGAAGTCGTTGTGGATGCCCATCGTTCGCTGGAAAGAGGTGACGGAGGAGGGCATCGAGGGTGGTGCCGTGATGCCAGCCGACTACGACGGGAGCGAAGCCTCGATCAGTGCCTTGCGCCGTAATATTGCTCGCGCCGGCATCATCGGAGGCCTAGTGGCCAATGACGGCCGCTCCAGCATGATCGTCGCGCCACTGCTAGATACCAATCCTCAAACTGGGGAGCCGCTCAACTATGGTGAGTTCTCCAGGCAGCTTGAAGAACAGTTGCGCTCAATGGAGAGCGACAAGATTGGTATCCACATCGTCGGCTTCAGTAAGCTGGTTGGCGATCTGATCGACGGTCTCTACGCCGTCATGCTGTTCTTTGGCGCTTCTGTGATCATCGCCGCAGTGTTCGTCTATCTCTATACCCGCTGCCTGAGAAGTACTCTGCTGCTAGTCGGTATTGCCGTAGCAGGCGTGGTCTGGTTGCTCGGTCTGATGCAGTTGCTCGGATATGAACTAGACCCTTATTCGATTTTGGTGCCGTTCCTGATCTTCGCCATAGGCGTTTCCCATGGCACCCAGAAGATGAACGGGATCCTGCAGGACATCGGTCGCGGTACACACAAGTATGTCGCCGCGCGCTATACCTTTCGCCGCCTGTTCCTCACAGGGTTGACGGCCCTGCTGTGCAATATCGTTGGATTCGCGGTTCTGGTGATCATCGATATCCCAGTGATTCGTGATCTCGCGCTGACAACCAGTATTGGTGTGGCCGTGTTGATCTTCACCAAGCTGCTGCTTATTCCCGTGGCACTCTCCTATATCGGAGTAAGCAAAAAGGCTGCGCGCATCGCGATCGAGAAGGATCGCGCTGATGAGGAGAATCGCGGTTTCCTGGGGCATGTCTGGCATGGTCTCGATCGATTTACTGAACGCCGTTGGGCGACAGTAGTGATCGGACTATCTCTAATCGTTACTGCGGTTGGCAGCGTGGTCATGCTGGATCTCAAGGTTGGTGACCTCGATCCGGGTGCTCCGGAGCTACGCCCAGAATCACGCTATAACCGAGACAACGCCTACATTACCGCGCACTACGGGCTTTCCAGCGACCAGTTCGTAGTGATTATGAAAACCAACGAAGACAGCTGCCGTCTTTACCAGTCATTGCAAACAATGGACAAACTGGCTTGGCAGTTGCGTCAGACCGAAGGTGTACAGACCACTAACTCACTTGCTGAAACCGTGCGCTTCATCACTGCGGGGATGGCTGAGGGTAGTGGTAAGTGGCTGGCCATCAGTCGTGATCAGGCGATCACCAACTCGTCGGTGGATGCCGCAATGATTTCGGCACCAGGTATCACTAATCAGAAGTGCTCAGTGACTCCGCTTATTGCGTATCTGGCGGATCATAAGGCCGACACGCTTAACCGGGTGCTCAAGGTCACCGAAAATTTCGCCGCGCAACACAATACAGCCGCGGGATCTGAGCAGCCGCTGGAGTTCCTCCTGGCTGCCGGTAACGCCGGCATCGAGGCTGCGACCAACATTGAGGTTGAGAAGGGCATCGTCACCATGTATCTCGCGGTATACGGTGCCACGGCGCTGCTTTGCCTGCTGACCTTCCGCAGTTGGCGCGCCACTGTTGTCGCACTGATTCCGCTCCTTATGACCACAATTATCTGCAAGGCGCTAATGGTCTGGCTAGGTATTGGCTTGAAGGTGGCCACATTGCCAGTTATTGCAGTAGGCGTTGGAGTCGGTGTCGACTACGCGCTCTATTTGCTCAGCGTGCAGTTGGCTGTCCAAGAGCGTGGCGGCAGCCTGGCCGTGGCTTACCGGCGCTCGCTCGATTTTACGGGGAGGGTTGTGGCGCTCATTGGCCTGACTATGGCCGCGGGCGTCGTCACTTGGGCCTGGTCGCCCATCAAGTTCCAGGCCGACATGGGGATACTGCTGACCTTCATGTTCCTCTGGAACATGCTCGGGGCGCTGGTATTGATTCCCGCATTGTCCCACTTCCTGCTCAATCCCAAGACCAGTGCCGCCTCTCCCGAAACTACGCAAGGCGAGAAGGTCGCAGGCTCCTTGGAGCAGGGCAAGCGAGTGAATACCCAGGCCGTCATCGCACATTAGTAAACCAACGTACAGACGATGGCATCAGCCGATCTCGTTGGTCGGGCTTGTGCCGTGGCTAGCAATTGGAGGGAAGTCAGATGTTCGAATTATTGATGAGTGCCGACATGATGGTTCCGGATCCTGATGGGATGACGGAGAAGCTGGTAGACAAGCTCGGTGTCTACAAGCACGAGCGCTGGCGTCAGGCGTTCGATAACCATCCCTACATCGCGCACTTCCTGCGTGTGCATAAGTCATTAGCGGTAGCTCCGACACGTATTGAACCTCAGTGGCACCTCGATAAACCGAATCCCGGTGATCCGCTCTTCCACGACTTCCTGGAAAGCCTCAAGGACTACCAGGGACATCACCGGCCGATGATCACTCACTCCATTGTCCTTGCACTGCACCGTGAGAAGTTTGCCGTACTGGTGGACAAGCTGATGCGACGCCGTCTGCCGTTCCGCATGGCTCAGCGTACTCCGGAGATGCCCTTCGACCGCCTGTGGCTCGGTGCTACGCCGGAGAAGCCCTACTATCAGCCCTCGGTTGATGGCGGCCTGTGCATCGAGATCATGGAGACTGAGCCACTGCAGATGCCCCCGGAAACCTACGCCCTGCCACCGGCCCAGCCGCGGGACTTGGCGCCGGGTGGTATGGTACGGGTTACCGCCCGCGGCTTCCTGGTACGCGATCTGGATGAGACCTTGCGAAAGGTTTCCGCCAACCTCGACTGGGAACCCAGCGGCCCGGTAGAGCATCTGCGCGAAGAAGGCTATCGCCGTGCGCGCATGGGTTTCATGGTGGCCAACAGCGCGACCCTGGATGTGATCGAAGCGACTTACTGGAACACTGACGCTGGCCACTACCTGAACAATTGGGGACCGGGCCCGTACTACATCCGCATCGGCGTCAACGACCTGGCTGCCAAGGCCGAGGACCTGCGCGCGCGCGGTACTGCCTTTGAATGGATCGAGTCGTCTGAGGCGGTTGGAGGTAAGTCCTTGATCAAGATCGATCCGAAAGAATTGGACGGTCAGGTCATTGAGTTTGAGGAGTGCACCGCATGAGTGCCATCGATTCTCTTCCTCAGATCATCAACGAAGCGGTGCGCATTGAACGTGATGATGCGGTTGGGTGGATTGTGTTAACTCGCCCCGGGCAGATTAACGCGATTAACGATAGCGTCCGGCAGGGTGTACCTCAGGCTCTAGCGCAACTCGACAAAGATCCTCAGGTACGGGTCATTGTCATCCGTGGGGAAGGAGAGCGTGGGTTTTGCGCCGGCGCTGATATCAAAGAGCGTCGCAGTGTTGAATCTTCTCTGCAGGTCCGTCAGCGGATGGAAGGATCACGCTGGATCGAGTCGCTGGATTCGGTGGCCAAGCCCATCATCGCGGCGATCCACGGGTACTGTATGGGGGGCGGTCTGGAGCTGGCATTGGCCTGCGATATTCGTTTCGCCGCGCCGAATGCGATCTTTGCACTGCCAGAAACCGGACTTGGCCTGATTCCTGGTGGTGGTGGTACTCAGCGCCTATCGCGAGTCGTCGCGCCCGGACGGGCCCTGGACATGCTGCTGACTGGTGACCGGATGAATGCCGAGGAGGCGCGGCAGATTGGCTTGGTGAGCCGCTTGGCCGGCTCTGCGGAGTCCCTTCTCTCCGAAGTGGCTGCCTTCGCTTTGCGAATTGCCAGCAAGCCTCCGGCGGCCTCTGCATTCGTCAAGCAGGCGGCTCGCGCATCCTTGGAGATGGATCTGAAAAGCGGTCTGAACCTGGAGCTCGATCTGTTCGCTCTGTTGGCGCCGACCAAGGACGTGAAGGAAGCTGCGTTAGCATTCAGCGAGCGCCGTGAGCCGCGTTTCACCGGCGAATAGCATCTACTCCTCCTCAGTCACGAAAGAGAACAGTTTCATGAGTACAGGAAAGCTTGCGGGGCGGGTTGCCATAATCACAGGCTCCGGCGGCGGTCTGGGAGCCGAATGCGCTCGGGTACTAGCCTCACACGGGGCTAGCATTGCAGTGGTCGATATCAACGGCGATGCTGCGGAGTCAGTGGCGGAATCTTTGCGCTCGATAGGCAGTCAGGCACTGAGTATCCGTACCGATGTTTCATCGGAGGAAGACGTGCATGCGATGGTTGCGCGGGTCAAGGAGCGATTCGGTCGCATCGATGTATTGCACAACAACGCTGCGGTGCTGGACGCCGAGCAGCGCCAGCGCGACCGCGATCTCTGCAACCTCGACATGGTGGCATGGGATAGGGCAATGGCGGTTAACTTGCGTGGCGCGGTGCTATGCACCAAGCATGTAATTCCGGTGATGCTTGAGCAGAGCAAAGGCTCAGTGATCTTTGCTACGTCTGGTCTAGGTATGCAGGGTGATATGTCGTTGTCGGCGTATGCAACTTCGAAGGCCGCGCTGATGATGCTGCCGAAGCTGGTGGCAGCCCAGTACGGCAAACGCGGTATTCGTGGTAACGCCGTGCAGATCGGATTGGCGCCGCAGCACCCTTTGCCTGAGGCCTTACTGGACATCATGCGTGACAATCACTGTACGCCGGAGCTCGGCACCCCTCGGCAGATTGCTGACGTTGTGGCCTTTCTGGCCTCCGACGAGTCTTCGTTCGTCACCGGAACAACGCTTGTGGCCGACGGTGGCTTTAGCAGCCACACCCCTTCGCTAGTGGCGGTGCGCACGCTGTTCGAGCAGATGGGCCGCAATAGCATGTGATTGGCGGGGTGGTCCCACGCCCCGCAGGCTTCAGTGGCCGCTGTGCGGGGCTCGGGATGCATCGTTGGCCCGGCCGGCTAGTATCCAGGCCAGGGTGACAACGCCCAGCGACAAGGCCAGGGCCAGCGCTGCGCCGGAGGCGAGCAGCAGCGGGGTGTGCCAAAAGAACGGTGCGATGACCGCCGCTAGCACGGCATTGAACCCGGTCTGGATGAACAGTTGCAGCGACGATCCCAACCCCCGCCACTGCGGTACGCAATCCAGCCCCGCCAGCACGATGGTGGGCTGGACCAGTGCCATGCCGAGTGTATAGACGAACAGATAGGGTAGGTACCAGCCGGATGCCGCGGGCGCCCAGCGGCACAGGGCGAGATTCCACAGGCTGGCCATCGTCATAATGGCGAACCCAGTTGCCAGGTACCGCCTGGCCGACCAGCGCTGCGCGAAGCGACCGGACAGGTGGGAGCCCAGCATCATGCCTGCAGTAGCCGGACCGAACAGCCAGATGAAATCGGTTTCCTCCAGCCTCAGGTGACGCGCCAGGAACACTGGGGCGGACAGCACGTAGATGAAGAAGCCGGCGAACATCAGGGCGAAGGTGACCGCCCAGAGCATGAACGGGACGTTCGACAGCACCTGCCGGTAGTCCGCCAGCAGGGCCCTGCCCGAGAAAGGTTGCCGCTCGCCGGGCGGCAGCGTTTCCGGAAGGTGGAAGATCACCATGGCCAACAAGGTCAGGCCCATCGCCGTCAGCAAACCGAAGTTCGCGCGCCAGCCCATCCGGACCTGTAGCCAGCCGCCCAACACCGGACCTACGGCGGGGGCCAGCGCGAACAGCATGACCACTAGCGCATAGAGGCGCTGCGCGGCGGCGCCCGTGTAGAGGTCGCGGATCACGGCCCGGCCGACGACGATGCCGGCGCCGGCGGAAAGACCCTGCAACACCCGGCAGACATATATCTGCTCGATGCGCGTGGCGCAGGCGGCGCCCAGGGATGCCAGGACGAAGGCTGACAGCCCGGCGATCACCACCGGCCGCCGTCCCAGGCTGTCGGAGAGGGCGCCATGCCAGAGCGACATGAAGGCGAACGCGGCAAAATACAGGGACAGGGTGATCTGCAGCTCGATGTCCGTCACGTCGAACACCGCCTCCATCTCCGCGAAGGAGGGCATGTAGATGTTGATGGTGAACGGACCCAGCATCGCCAGGCCGGCAAGGAGGATGGGCAGGAGTCTCGCCGTGGCGGGGGAAATCAAGGGAAGCCTTCCGTCGTTGACCGTGGCAGGTGCCAGGCTTTGATTACTTTAAGCAAAAATAAAGAAAGTGTCTAAATTAATTCCGGGCATGCTTCGCCATGCAGCGCAAGGTCGGAGCGTGGTGAATGCTTTTACCGACGGTAAAACGACTGCCCAACTATTCGCAGGCGGTTATTGCTAGCGTGGAATTCCCGGTGGCCTGCCAGACCGGCTGGCACAGCCTTGGGCCGTTCGCCGTCCGATTGCGAGCAAGGCGTAGCGGCCCGACGACAGGTTTCCCGAGGACGTCTGAAACTCACCATAAACAGCGACGAACAAGAACAATCAACCCATGAACAACTACAACAGAGATTTCGATGTGATAATCGTCGGTGGCGGCACCAACGGTCTGTCGGCCGGCTGCTACCTGGGGATGGATGGCAAGAGGGTGCTGGTGCTCGAGGCGCTGGACAAGGTTGGCGGCATGGCTTCATCGGGCTACCTGATACCCGAGGCGCCCCAGCATCTAGTGCACCCCTGCGCCATGGACATGATGTCCATGCGTGTGCATGCACATGTGCCCCGTGAGTTGGAGCTCGCGCGGCATGGCTTCAAGTCGATCGAGCTGTCGCCGGGCTACGTCTACCTGCATCCCGACGGTACCTCGCTGGTGTTTTGGCGCGATAGACAACGGACGGCTGCGGAAATCCGTCGCTACAGCGCGAAGGACGCCGAGGCGTTCCTCGAATTCATGAAGGTCGTCGACCTGTTCCTCGACATCGCCCTACCGATGATGCGAGTCGACCCGGCGCGTACCAACCTTATGACCAAGCTGAAGGTGGTGGGCACCGCGCTCAAGCACCGCAAGCTGAAGCCTGAGCTGATGGCCCTGATGACTGGCTCCGCCCACCAGGCCGCGCGTGAGCGCTTCGAGCACCCGGTGACCATTTCCGCCATGTGTGCGCTGACCGGCCTGGCCGGCGACATCAGCGCCGACGGTGGCGGCATCTATTACGCCCTGCTTGGCTTCCTCCACCGCTTCGGTGTTGGCCGAGTGATCGGCGGCATGCAGCAGCTAAGCAATGCCATGCGCGAGCGCCTGGAGGAGCTGGGTGGCCAAGTCATGACCTCGGCCCGCGTCGGCGAAATCCTCGCCAGCCACGGCAAGGTCCGGGGTGTCAGGCTGGCCGACGGGCGTGAGTTCACAGCACGCGCGGTCATCGCCGGCTGCCACCCCAAGGTGGCGCTAGAGATGGTTAGCACCGGGGAACTGCCGAGGAACCTGCTGACCCGCATCGCCCTGGCACCGGCCAACGCCAGGGGTTCGGGGCCGTTGAAGGTCGACCTAGCGCTCGACGGGCAGATTTCCGTGCCCCGTTTCGAGGCCGCCAGGGGCGACGATGTCGATCTGCGCAAGGCCTGCCTGATAATCGGCACGGAGGAGGCGGTGTTGGAGAACTTCGCCGCCAGCGCCCGTGGCGAAGTGCCGCGCCTGCCGTATATCACCATGGTTGCACCCAACTCGGTGGACCCTTCGCAGTCGCCGCCGGGACAGGACGTGCTCTACATCTATCCGCCAGTGATGCCGGTCGCCCCGCGCGAGGGCTGGGACGCGCTCAGGGAGCGGGTGGCCGACCAGGTGGTCGAGCAGCTGTCCGAATACGTCGAGGGTATCCAGGGGCATGTGATTGGTCGCTGGATCGAGGCGGCGCCGGACTTCACTGCCCGCCTGAATACGGTGAACGGCTGTGTGGTGCATATCGACACCACATCCATGCGTTCCAGCGCCATGCGTCCAGCCTATGGGCTCGGCGGCGACACGTTGCCGGTCGAGGGGCTGTACCTCGGCAGCGCCGGCATCCACCCGGGCGGCGGCGTCAACGGTATGGCCGGGCGGCTCGCGGCCAGCCGGGTGAAGCGCTACCTGGCGAAAGCCGGCGGAAAGTAGACGGCGGGCGCGCCGGCACTAGCCGGCGCGGTCGTTTACCTCTGCGCAATGCTGGCGAGTATGAAATCCGCGGAGTGCTGGCGCCAGGTGGTTATGCCTTCCTCGGAGGCGGTGTCCAGCCCTGCCAGCGCCGACATCGAATAGCGGTTGGTGAACCAACCGGTGGTGACCAGCGCGGCGGTGGCGAGAAACAGCCGGGGGTTGATCCCTGCCTTAAAGTCCCCAGCCTCGGCACCGCGGCGGAGAATGCAGTCGAGCTTGTCAATAAGCGTCGGCGTCAGCTCCAAGAAGTGATTGCGTGGGGTCTGATGGGTGTCGTGGTAGTGGATGCCCTCCAAGGCCAGGGCGCCGAGAAGCGGGTCATGACGATACTGGTCGAAGAAGTGGTTGAGCATCCTGCGCATGGCCTGCGTCGGAGGCAACGAATCGATATCCAGTTCCACCAACTCGGACATGACACGCTCCGAGCACTCGTCCAGCACTGCGACGAACAATCCTTCCTTGGAGCCGTAGTAGTGGTAGATCAACTGCTTGGTGATCCCCGCCTCGCGGGCAAGCTCCTCCATACGCACGCCTGCAAGTCCTTTCTCCGCGAACTCTAGGCGAGCCGCCTCGATCAGGCGTCGGATCGTATTGCGTTTTCCGGGTTCGTTCTGCACAGGAGTTTTCACCCTGGTCCCCTTATGGCAGCGATGTGCCGACGTACTTCGTTTGACCTTGGGTAAAACGAATCGAGTCGCAGAAAAAAAGCAGCCCGTTAGTATCCCAAGTCAGTGATTCCGAAAGGATACCGCTACTTGTGGCCTGGCGAGCAAGCCGGCGTGTTTCCAAATGAATATCGCAGCGAGACCCTCGCCCCGCGATGCTGCTGGCCTGTCCTCGTGCCGGCGTCGGTCGACTTCGACAACAACAATTCCACAGAGTGTTGAATCTCATGAGCACCAATAGCGCTTCTGCCGTAGATCTCAAGAAAAACTACTCCGCAGTCTCCGAAACCTATCGCGGCACCGATCTGGACATTCATGCCGTATGTCGCGAACAGCGGCTGAAGTCACCAATCTATGAAGGAGACTTCATCGCCCAGTTTGGTGTCCCGACCAATGCCGGTGTTCAGCAGGGTACCCGACCGACTTTCGCTCTGTTTAAGTACCAGGACGTAATGGCCGTGCTGCGCGACGGCAATACCTTCACCAGTGGTTTCATCGCCGAGGGCCTGGGGGCCTTCTTCGACGGCCTCGTGATCCTGGCCATGGACGGTGAGCCGCACCGCAAGGTTCGCGCCTTGCTGCAGCCGGCCTTCATGCCTGAGAGCGTGAACAAGTGGCGTGGGCAGATTGACGAGTTGATTCGTGAGGAATTCCTCAAGCCTCTGGTGCCGCAGAAGAAGGCCGACCTGATGGAGTTCGGTCTGGAGTTGCCGATCCGCATCATGTACGCCCTAATGGGATTCCCCTCGGACGACCCTTCGAAATATAAGCAGTACGCTGCCTGGGCTCTGGCCATGGTCGGCGGCAACCAGATCGACCCGGCTAAGATGGAGGAGGCCCGTAAGCAGGCCGGTATCGCGGTCAAGGGGTTGTATAACGCTATCCAGGAAGTTGTGGTGCGCCGCCGCGCCGAGGGCAGTGAAGGCGACGACGTGGTTGGTCGTCTGCTGCGTGCCGAATTCGAAGGTCGCACCCTGGACGATCACGAGGTGATCACATTCACCCGTTCGTTGCTTCCCGCTGCTGGTGAAACCACCACTCGAATGTTCGGTTCGGTGATGGCTTTGCTGCTCACCACGCCGGGTCTGCTGGAGCGAGTGAAGGCAGACCGCTCGCTGATTCCCAAGTTGATGGACGAAACTGCGCGCTACGAACCGGTGGCCACTTTCAAGGTGCGTGAGACGGCAAAGGACGTGGAGTTCCACGGCGTGAAGATCCCCAAGGGCTCCTTCGTTCAATGCTTGGTGGTGTCCGCCAATCGTGACGAGGACGCCTTCGAGAATCCCGAGGTGTTCGACATCGACCGCAAGCTCAAGCCTTCCTTCGGCTTCGGTTTCGGCCCGCACATGTGCATCGGCCAGTTCATCGCCAAGGTCGAGATCAGTTGCTCGATCAACGCCATCCTCGATCTGCTCCCCAATATCCGCCTCGACCCGACACAACCTGCTCCTGTCATCGAGGGCGCGCAGTTGCGTGGCACCGCGTCGCTCCCCGTGATCTGGGACTGAGCATCGATATCCCCGTTGCCTTAGGTGCATTTCGACAATAACGACAAGAGACGATTTTCATGAGAGCGTTCAAAACGATTCCAGAGCGCGGCGATTTCGGCTTCCAGCAGCTGGTCGGCCCGCACCAAGTCACCGGCGCTGCGATAGGCGGCAGCCGCGGCTTCTTTGGGCTGCAACTGAGTAAGTCCGCGCCGTTCGGCTCAGTGCGTGACGAGGACGGCAACATCTATTCGTTCGTGCGCTCTCTGCTGGCCCCAGGCGGCACGCCGAACCCGACCAAGTTCTTCTACCTGAATAACCATGTCGACGGCGTCAACCTGCGCATGGACCACGAGAAGATGGCCCTTCAGGCGTTGACGCCGATGCCGGTGCAGACCCTAGACGGCGACACCGTGCGCTGGACTAACCAGCCCGGCGAGGCCGGCAACGGCTGGGAGATCACCGCCAACAGCGAGCGCTTGACCTGGCGGGAAGATGGCTTGTTCCAGCTGGAGGGTCGCCTGCTCGGTCCTGGTCTGCAGTGGTATCTGCCGGGGGTGGAGTGGGGCACCTTCTATGTGTCGCAGCTCTGGGAGCTGGCCGGCGTCTGCGAAGGTAGGCCGGTGAAGGGGGCGATGGCGCTCGACCAGTTCTACATGGCTGAGGGTGGCGCGATCCACTTCAAGAAGGACCTGGTGGTCAACAACAACAAGCATGTCCTGTGGTGGTCGTTCGTCACCGTGTACAAGGACGGAAGTTGGGATGCCGGCTCCTTCATGGTTGGTCACGACCACCTGGGCTACGCGATCTTCAGCAACGACAAGGGCGAGGTGCGCGTCACCACCGATATCGAGGGGCAGACCCGGCACAAGGAAGGCAGCTATTTCCTGGAGTCGGCGCGGATCGTTCTCGATAGTAAGGAAGAGTGGGAGTTCCTCCCCGACCCCAAGGGCGAAATGATCGACTTCGTCGGCGGCTTCCCGATCACCGCGCAACAGGAGGGGCGCTGGCGCCGGGTGGGTGATACCCGCGAGCCCTCGCACTGGCTGGGCTGGGGCGAGTCCGACCGGCGCAACGGATCGGCGCGTAACGTGCCGGGCCGGGATCTCTGACCCAACCTGACGAGCTTCCCGCGGCTTGATTGCCGCGGGAGTTTTCCCGAACAAGAACAACACCAGAGGAAGCAGGCGATGAGGTTTAAAGACAAGGTGGTGCTGGTCACCGGCGCCGGGCGTGGCATGGGGCGCGCAATCGCCCTGGCCTATGCGCAGGAAGGGGCCAGAGTGGTAGTGTCCGCACGCACGCCACGTCATGGCGAGGAAACCGTCGCGCAAATCACGTCGCTGGGAGGCGAGGCCCATCTGGTCGGCGGCGACATCGCCGATCGCGCGGCTGTCAAGGCCATGGTCGAGGGTGGCATGGAGCGCTTCGGCGCGCTGGACATCCTGGTGCATTGCGCCGCCGATACGGCGCGTGGGTTGATCAGCGAGATGGCCGACGACACTTTCGATCATCTGGTGCGCAGTAACATCCAGTCGCTGTTCTGGCTCGCCAAGGATTGCGCCCCCTACCTGTCCAGGGCGAGCGACAAGGGCCGGGTCATTTTCATCTCCTCCGGTGAGGCCAATCGCAAGTACACGCCAACGCTTATCCCCTACAGTTCCAGCAAGGCGTTTATGAACGCCTTTGCCCGTGGGCTGGCCGTAGAGTTCGGCGCGTTGAACATCCTGGTCAACGTGATCGAGCCGGGGCTGATCGGCACGGACCATATGTTCGAGTCTCTGGGCGAGGAACTGCCGCACCGTCTGGCCGGACACTTCCCCGTTCCACGTCTGGGGCAGTCGGCCGATATAGCCGCCGCCGCTTTGTTTCTGACCTCCATCGAGGCCTCCTACATTACCGGCACCTCGCTGCTGGTTGACGGTGGCGCCACCATGGTGGCCATGCCGAAGGTCGAAGAAATCCTCAAGGGACGTTGAGCCCGAAAAGTACGGCCCGACTGCCACGGCGGGCCGAGATAGGAGTCCTCGCATGTCCGATACATCCACTTCGCGCGAGCGGGCCGCCATTGACCTCGCCGAGTTCAAGCGTGGCTGGCGCATCCTGCTATTCGGCCTCGTCGGCATCTGCACTAGTATCAGTGCGGGCCTGCTCTACGGCTTCGGCACCCTGGTCATTCCCCTTGAGCAGGCCTTTGGTTGGAGCCGAGGTGAATTGCAGGCGTCAATCACCTTCCTGTTCGCCGGTGTCGCGATCTCCACTCAGTTGGTAGGTCCGTTGTATCGCTGCTTCGGCTTGCGCCGGGTGGCAATCTTCTCGATCGTGCTGCAGGTGATCGGATATACGGCGATCACCCGGATTGAGCATTCCATCGGCTGGTTATACCTGGCGTTCTTTGCCATGCCGCTGGTTTGCGCGGGAACCATCGCCATCACCTGGACGCAACTGGTCAACCTGTGGTTCGAGCGCAACCGTGGCCTGGCCCTGGCGGTCATTCTCTGCGGCACCGGAATGATGGCCGTGGTGTTGCCGCCACTGCTGGCCAGGCTGATCGCACTGTTCGGCTGGCAGGCGGGCTTTTTCACTCTAGCAGCGCTGCCGTTGCTGTTCACCTTGCCGATGGCATTGTTGTGGATGCGCCTGCCGAGCGAGGTCGGGTTGGAGTCGCTAGCGGGGAGCGAGACGGTATCGCAGATGGATGGTTTCAGCTTCCGCCAGGCGCTGCGATCACCGGTCTACTGGAGTTTCAACGTTGCCCTGATCCTCTCGGTGTGCCTGACCGTCGGCATGGTCACCAATATCGTACCGATGCTGCAGGGGAAGGGGATTTCCGCCCAAGCGGCGAGTCAGATTTTCAGCAGCTTCGGCGTTTCCATTATCGCCGGGCGCTTGCTGGTGGGTTATCTGCTGGACCGTTACCGACCGATCCTTGTGGCAGTGATCAGTCTGGCGCTGCCAGCCATCGGTTGTGCGATCTTTCTGTTCGGTGACGTGCAAAGCACGGCGCTGCTGGTGCTAGCCACCTTATGCATCGGTGCCAGCGCCGGCGCGGAGTTCGACTTGGCGGCTTTTCTCATGGCGCGTTATTTCGGGCTGCGCGAGTACGCGCGGATCTTCGGTCTGCACTTGGCGCTGATCACCATCGTCTCGGGGCTGATGCCAGTGTTCTTTGGCTACCTCTACGATGCCTACGATGGCTATTCGGCGGTGCTGCTGTGCTGCCTGGCCTGTTCCATCATCGGCCCGTCGATGTTGCTCTGGTTGCGGCCGGCAGCGGCGGTTGTGGCCCAACAACAGCCCACCTGAACGGGTGTGCACAAATCCGGCGACTGACTCGCCCATGGAAACCGAGGAGTAATCAATGAGTGCGCAAGAAGCCATCGAGCATTTCCTGCATGGCCAGATCGAATGCTGGAACAACGGCGACAAGGAGGGATTCTTCGAGCATTACCGTCGGGTGTCGCCTGCCGGTCTGAGTATTGAGTACGTCGGCCGGCCGCTGCCGACCGATCCCTGGCAGATCCTCGAAGGAATGTGGGAAAACCAGCAGCCGCGCTTCCGCGTAGAGGTCAAGGAAACCATTATCAACGGCGAGGAAGCCGCCTGCCACCATCGCAATGCGCTGCGCGACGGCAGCGGCGGCATCGAGACCATCGAGCTGTACCGTTTCCAGAACGGCAGGTTGTGGGTGCGCTACTTCATCAAGGCGTGAGGGGGCAAAGCGGAGCGCGACGACGGTCGCGCTCTGTTTGCACAGCGGTCAGCTACCGTTTGCCCCAGCACCAGATAGTTTTTTGACGTCGAGCAGCCGAGTGGCCTGTCTGGGATAAATTTGGACAGTGCATTGGCAATTGTTCCGTTACTCCCCCAGTCCCCGGCGTGGCTGCCGCTGGAGATTCAGCACCAGTAGCAGGCCGGTGGCCGATAGCAGAGCGGAGCAGAAGAACACCTGCTCCAGGCCGTAGCCGGAAACCACCAGCCCCATCAACGGTCCAGCCAGCCCCACCGCCAGGTCGAAGAACAACGAAAGCGTGCTTAGGGCCGAGTTGCGATTGGCATGTGGCGTGCGTGCCAGGGTTTCCACCGCCAGCCCCGGATATACCCAGGAAACGCCCAGGCCGGCCAGTGCCGAGCCGAGGATGGCCACTAGGGGCGAAGGCGCCAGCCAGACGAGCAGCAGGCCAAGTGTCTGCACCGCCATGCAGGCCGCGACCACTGGGTAGCCGCCGAAGCGTGACAGTGCATTGGGCGAGGCCAGCCTGGCGAAGATGAAGGCGATGCCGAAGGCGCTCAGGCAATAGGCCGCGTTGGCCCAGCCCTGGTTGTCGAAGTACAGGGCGATGAAGGCGGTCAGGCTGCCGAAGCCCACGGAACTGCAGGCGACGGCCAGGCCGTTGGGCAGCGCGGTGAGGAAAACGCTGCGGAACGGCAGCCGCGCGCCCGACAGCAAGGGCGCGGG
Source organism: Pseudomonas sp. D(2018) (assembly GCF_005502555.1). Classification (NCBI taxonomy): domain Bacteria; kingdom Pseudomonadati; phylum Pseudomonadota; class Gammaproteobacteria; order Pseudomonadales; family Pseudomonadaceae; genus Pseudomonas; species Pseudomonas sp. D(2018). Next base: position 21,167 of record NZ_SCOK01000023.1, on the reverse strand, counting down.
GCGACGGGTCTGGGCGAACAGCAGGGTCAGGAAGCCGAGCAGGGTGATTCCCATACCGATGCCGGCAAGCCCCAGGTGATCCCGCATCAGTACGCCGAGCGGCGCGCCGATGGCGGTGCCGCCATAGGCGGCGATGCCGTTCCAGGACATGACCTGCGCGGTGCGTGCGGTGCCGTGCAAGCCGATGGCCCAGGTACAGCAGGGCGTGGAGATCAGGGCCGAAGAGAGGCCTTGGAGGATGCGCCCGGCCATCAGCAGCGCCAGGCTGACCCAGGGGGAAGCCGGCAGGACGAACGCCAGCGCCGTTAACAGGCCGCTGCTCGTCAGCACGGCCAGCCCCGCCATCACCGTGCATTTGGCGCCAAAGCGGTCGGCAAGCTGGCCGGCCAGTGGACGCGATAGCAGGGTCGTCAGGTATTGCGTGCCGATCACCAGGCCGGCTACCGCGCTGCCGAATCCCAGGGTGTTCAGCACATGGCCAGGCAGCACGGCCAGCGGCAGTCCGTTGCTGATGAAGGAGACGAAATTGAAGCATACGATCGAGATGATCGACAGGCCGGTGGGGAGTGATTGGCTGCGGGCGTTCATTGCATTTCGTCTTGTGCGGACGTGGAGTCGGCGAAGACCCGACGCCTAGGGGCCCGGGGTTGGCGAGGCGTGTAACGACGAGGGGCTGGGCACCCGGCGCCCAGGCCGAAGCCGCACCCAGGAGTGGGCGCGGCACCGGATGGTCAGTCGCGGTTGGCGGCTTCCCAAGCCTTGAGCTCGAAGCCCTCGGCGGCGGCCTCGGCAGCGGTCAGCCTGGGTGGGCGAGAGAGGATCTTGCGCGCGGACATGTGGTCCCCTGGTCGGTTGCAGGATTCCACCGCGATCAACTGGTCGTTGCGGAAGCACAGCACGGAGAGCTGGTGGGTTTCCGGAGAGCCAAGGGTGACGGTGCTGTCGTAGCCGGTGGAAAGCCCAGCGATCTGCAGCTTGAGGTTGCCCTGGTCGGTCCAGAACCAGGGCAGCGCACTGTACGGGGCCGGTTTGCCAAGCAGGCGGGCGGCCACGTTGCGGGCCTGGTCGGCGGCGTTCTGCACGGATTCGAGGCGGGTCGGACGCTCGTCGTTCTGCATGCAGGGGAAGCAGGCGACGTCGCCGATGGCGGAGATGTGCGGGTCGGAACTCAGCAAGTTGGAGTCCACGCGGATGCCGTTCTCTATGGCCAGGCCCGCTTCGTTGGCCAGTTGGGTGTTGGGGATCACTCCGATGCCAAAGACCACCAGTTCGGCCGGCAGCTTGCGGCCGTCCGAGGTTTCCACCGCGCTTACCTTGCCATTGTCACCTTCTATGCGAGTCAGGCCCTGGCGGAAGTCGAACTTCACCCCCCAGGCCTCGTGCGCCTGGCGGAACAGTTGGGACATCTCCGTCGATACGGCACGCGCCATCGGCCGATCGCCGAGTTCCAGCACGTGCACGCTGGCGCCCAGTTCGGCGGCCACCGCAGCAAATTCAAGGCCGATGAAGCCGGCGCCGACCACCACCACGTTGCGTACCTCTTTCACCAGTGGGGCGAGGGCATCGGCATCCTGCTTGGTCTTGACGCCGAATACCCCTTGCAACTCGGCACCGGGTACTGGCAGCGGACGGTTGTGCGCGCCGGTGGCCAGTACCAGGTGATCGTAGGCGGCCGCCTCGCCGGAGGCGAGCAGAACTCGGCGATTCTGCCGGTCGATGGCCGTCGCCTGGTTGTGGATCAACTCGATGCGCTGGGTGGTGAAGAACTCGGTTGGACGAAACAGCAGGGCGTTCTCGTTGATCTTACCGAGAAGGTAGGCCTTGGACAGCGGTGGGCGCTGGTAAGGAAGGCCAGGCTCGTCGCCGATCAGGGTGATGCTTCCGTCGTATCCCTCCAGACGCAGTGAGGCAGCAACCTGGAAGCCGGCTTGGCCAGCACCGACGATGACTACTGAGGCGAGTGACATGGGAACCTCTTCTTCAGAATTGCGACGCGGGCAGGTGCAGCACCAGGCCGTCGAGTTCTTCAGTAATGAACACCTGGCAGGTCAGGCGGCTGGTATCGCGGCGCTCGAAGGCGCAGTCGAGCATGTCGTTTTCGGTGCTGTCCGGAGCCGGGAGGCGCGCCAGCCACCCCGCGTCGACGTAGGCGTGGCAGGTGGCGCAGGCACAGGCTCCGCCGCAGTCCGCAGGGATGCCGGGAACGGCGGCGAAGGTGGCGGCCTGCATCACCGATTGGCCAATGTCTGCGGACACCTTGTGCTCGGTACCGTTGTGCTCAATGAAGGTCAATGTGGGCATGGTCTTCTCCTAGGGAGTCAGGTCAGGAATGGGCCGCGAGCGGTGTGGAGGCGAAGCGAGGGACGCGACCCAGGGTAAGCAACAGCAAGGGGCCGACAAGACTGCAGGCGAGGCAGTACACCAGCATTGCCGAGTAGGTGCCGGTATGGCTGAGCAGGAGGGCGAACAGCAGCGGTGCGAGGGCTGAAGCCACGGTGTTCAGACCTTGGTGCACACCGAACAGACGGCCATACTCACGCAGGCCGAAATAGCGGGCGACCAGGAAGGCGGCGATGTCGAACTCGGCGCCGGCACCGAAGCCGACCAAAACAGCGGCCAGCAGCAATGGGCCGAACTCGATAGTGCTGCCGAGATAGATAAGGCAGCCGATGGCCGGCAGGGCCAGGCTGAAGGCAGCCACTGCTGGTGGCCAGAGACGGTCGAGTAGGTAGCCGATGAGCATGCGACCGAAGATCAGCGCGATGCCGAATCCGCTGAAGATCAGGTTGGCCTCTGCGGCCGAAAGCCCCCTGGCCTGCAGCATGGGCACGGTACTGGTGACCATGCCGACTATCGAAGAAATCACCAGCGCCAGGGCCAGGTTGCATGTCCAGAATTTGGCCGAGCTCATCCCTTCGCGAAAGCTCAGGCCGGGTAGTTCAACCAGTGAGCTGCTGTCGTCCTGGCCATGCTTGCCGGTGCCGTCCGAGAGCTTGAACCACAGCAGGGTCACCGGTAGCAGTATCAGTAGGTTGAGCAGGGCGAGGATGATGAAGGCCGCGCGCCAGTCCCACTGTTCGATGCCCCAGGACATCAGCCTCGGGATGATCGCGGCGGTCAGGCCGGTACCGGACAGGCCGATGGCAAGGGCTAGCCCGCGATTGCGGTCGTACCAGAGGCTGAGCAACTGGGTCCAAGTCACCGCCAATGCGCCCATGCCGATCAATGGCAGGATGGCGAAAGCCAGGTAGAGCGACCAGACGGAGCCACTAAGCTGGGTGGTGCCCAGGTAACCCAGCGAGAGCAAGACCAGCGAAATGACTGTCATGCGCTTCATGCCATAGCGCAGGTTGAACCATCCGACCAGCTGCAGAGAAACCACTGCACCGCCGAACAGGAATGTGATTGCCGCCTGCAATTCGCTCTTGTTCCAGCCGAACGCCTGTTCCAGTGGCACAACCAGGGTGCCAAAGCCGTAGAGCAGGGCCGCATTGATACTGATGGCAACGCCGACTACGGAGAGCAATAGGATTCGCCATCCGCGGCGGAACTCACTGAAGTCAATTGCCGCTTCATTCTGGGAGGAAGGCATGGTCTGGCGTCCTTTATTGGTTTTGTGGGGCCAAGCTGTGGATAGAGACGCGGATTTTGTCGATTGATGATCTGAACATAAAACTGAATAATGTATAAATAATATGGCTAGGTGGGTGGCCTGTCTAGTCATGTCCCATAACAACAAGAAAGGTGAGCATCATGCTATTCCTGAAAAGACTCTCCATTGGCGCCAAGCTCCTCGTGCTGCCAGGGCTGTTCGTGCTCGCGCTGCTGATCGTCTCGGGTATGGCCTACCGGGGATTAGCCAAGCAGCAGGCGGTGATCGAGGAGATCGACCAGTTGCGTTTCCAGCAGTACCGTCAGGTACTTGAAACCTCTGCCGCCTCTCAGGCTGCGATGGTTGGTGCCTACGCCACGGTTGCGCGCATCCTCGAATCGAATGGATCGGCCTCATCCGAGGAACTGTTGTCTTACCTCGAAGATATGCAGGCCAGTGTCGACGACATGCGTGCCGGGCTGGACAGGCTGGCACGCGAGACAGGCTTGGGCGAAGAGGAGAAGGCTCTTTACCGTGCGGTGGAGGAGCAGGCTGGCGTGGTCGGCGAGGGGCTTTCCGAATTCAAGCGCACCGCGTTGGACGACCAGTTGCAAGCGGCATCGCTGCTCGGTCGGGTGCGTGCCGAATACAACGGTTTGCAAGGCCAGTTCAACCGTCTGTTGGGCCTGCAGGCGGAGCTGACCTCCGGCGCTTTCGCCGAGGCTGGCGCCATGCAGCGGCAGGTGTCGAAGATGCTGATTGGTGTGCTGCTGGCGGCCAGCACCTTGGCGCTGCTTGTCAGTCTGTTGCTGCGCGGTCAGATCGTTCGCTCCATCCGGGAGATCGAGCAGGCGTCGATCAGGTTGCGCGACGGCGACCTTACCCGGCGCGTGCGGGTTATCGGTCGCGACGAGATCGCTCACACGGCGCAGGCCTTCAACGAACTGATCGACAGCTTTCAGCAGGCCATGCGCCAGGTCGCAAGTGTGGCGGCTTCCGTCGGCGCCTCGGCTGAGGAGTTGGTGGGGGCCTCGGCACGGGTAGCCGAGAGTTCCACGGCGCAGGCCGGCGCTGTGGGAGCGGTGTCGATGACTATCGAACAGATGAGTGACGGCATCGCTGCGATTTCCAGCCATGCCGAGAGCCTGCGTAGTTCCGCTGAGGCCAGCCTGCATGGGGCGGAGGACGGTCACCTGGCCCTGTCGCGCCTGCTCGAAAAGATCGACAGTGTGCGCCACGCGTTCTCCGCCATACGTGGCTCGGTGGGCGACTTCGTCGAAAGCACCACGGCGATCACAGCCAGTATCACGCAGGTCAAGGACCTCTCCGCGCAGACTAACCTGCTGGCACTCAATGCCGCGATCGAGGCGGCGAGGGCTGGCGAGAGCGGGCGGGGCTTCAGCGTGGTTGCCGACGAAGTGCGCAACCTGGCTCAGCGCTCGGCGCTCGCCGCCAACTCCATCAACGAGTTGACTGCAAAGTTGGAGGGGCAGTCAGAGATTGTGGACGAAGCCTTGCGCGCTGGAACTGTGGCGCTGGAAGACAGTGGCAGGTTGCTGGTCGAGTTGGAGAGTACTCTGCAGCAGGCGACAGAGTTGGTGGGAGACTCAACCCGTGGAGTGGACCAGATTGCTGATGCGGTGCGGGTGCAGAGCGAAGGTGGACGAGATATCGCCTCAAACATCGAGCGTATTGCACGAATGGCGGGAGAGGGGGATGCGATCGCTCACCGGGTCTCTAGCGCGGTGATTTCTTTACGTGAGTTGTCCGAGGAATTGAATCTGGCGGTGAGCCGCTTTCGATTCCAGGGTTGATCTGCCCCCTCAGCGTAGATCCAGTCGGTCTCATTGCTCATGTCTTGAGCGTTTTATACAAAAAACGAATTAATGACCATATCCGTTCGCTTTTCTAGCTTGGCTTGTCCTATGGCGCGAGCACTAGCATTGGGTTAAGGGCGTGATTTGTTTGTTCAAGTATATGATTTTTAGGAATTTTATTGATGTAATTCGAGCTGTACATGATGGTTTATTTACAAACGCGCAAAAAGTGTTCATTATTTTTCTGCCTGCCTACATGAGGAGAATAAGATGAATTCTGACAAGGCTCGATTCGAAGTTGTGGTCGATCGCAGTCGCTGCTGCGGCTATGGGCTTTGTGCCGCGATCTGCCCAAGCGTCTACAAGCTGGATGCTGATGGTTTGGTTTATGTGGATAGCAAGGCCGTTCCCCCGGAGCTCGAAGAGGAAGCGCGCGAGGGGGCTGAGGCTTGTCCGGCCGAGGCGATCTGGCTCGAGGAGATCAAGTCAGAGGGTGAATAGCGGGGTCGTCATCGTGAGGCCTGGATGAATAAGAACAAGAAGTGGAGGGTGCAATGACTGGGCGTCTTGAAGGTAAGGTTGCTCTGATTACCGGGACCGGCGGTGGTCAGGGCAGGGCAGCAGCATTGCGCTTCGCCCGTGAGGGAGCGATTGTGGTGGGCTGCGACGTGAATGCCGTCGCGCATCGGGAAACCGCTGCCCTGTTGCACGCAGAAGGACTGCGTTTGTACGGCCAGGCGCCCGTCGATCTCGGCGACCACGAGCAGGCCAGGGCCTGGGTTGAAGCGGCAGTGACCGAACATGGCGCTATCGACATCCTCTACAACAATGCTTCGGCTGCGCGTTTTGGAAAAGTCAGCGAGTTCTCCATCGAGGACTGGCATTACACCATTCGTAACGAAGTCGATTTGCTCTTCTACACGACCAAGTACGCCTGGGATCATCTGGCCGAGCGACGCGGAGTGATCATCAACGTCTCGTCCACGGCGGCCTGGGGCGGTTCCAAGGTGGCCGGCATCTCTGCGCATGCCGCTGCCAAGGGGGCGGTAGTTTCTTTCACCCGCCAACTAGCGGTGGAAGGGGCTCCACTCGGTATCCGTGCTGTAAGTCTCAGCCCTGGTTTCATCGCTACTCCTGGCACCGCGGAGTTCCTGGAAAACCCGGTGGCGCGGGCCGCTCTGCTCGACGGTGTACTGATGGATCGCCCGGGAGAGCCCGAGGAAGTGGTCGCTCTGGCGCTGTTCCTGGCGTCCAGCGAGGCCTCTTTTGTTACCGGCTCCGATTTCGTCATCGATGGTGGTCTGCTGGCCATCTAGTCTCTGCGGCCGCCACTCATACGGCATTCGAACAATAAGGTGAATTCATGGATATCATCGGCATCGGTTATATGGGGTTCGAGACCGCGAACCTCGACGCCTGGCGCGAGTATGGCCCGCAGGTCATGGGCTTCGGCATCGGCAAGTCGCCGGAGAGTGATCCACAATCGCTGTATTTCCGCATCGACGACCGCCGTCACCGTTTCGCCTTCCATCCCGGCAAGGTCGACCGCCTGGCCTACATCGGCTGGGAGGCGCTCGGACGCATGGCGTTCGAGGATGGCCTGAGGCGGCTCGAAGCCGCAGGTATCGAGTTCACTCGCGGCGATGCTGCCTTCTGTGAGTTGCGTGGGGTACGTGAGGTGGTGCGCTTCCGCGACCCAGTCGGCTACCAGTACGAGCTGTTCTACGCGCAGAAATGGACGCCGCGCTCGTTCATCCCTGGTCGTCCGCATACTGGCTTCCTGGCCGACGAGCGCGGGGCCGGGCATGTGGTGGTGATCACTCCGGAGTACACTCCAGAGCTGGAACATTTCCTCCTCAATGTGATGGGGTTCCATTGGTATGGCGCGGGAGCGGGCAAGGGCCGCACCGGCTTCTTTCGGGCCAAGCTGAACAACCATACAAGTCATGACATTGCCTATGGGCATGGACCGGGGCGCATGGGGGTTCAGCACGTCGGTCTGTTTGTGCGCAGCGTGCGCGACGTCGGCGAGACCTATGACATTGTGCGCAAGCGTGAGTTGCCGATGATGATGACCCTCGGCCAGCACAGCCAGGATCCGCACCTGTCCTTCTACCACTTCAACCCCTCCGGCTTCGCCTTCGAGACCATCGCCGAGATCGAGCCGTGGCAGGGCGACCCCTATGAGCTCAACCCTGAGACTCTGAGTCTGTGGGGTCACGAGATCGTCGGGCCGATCCTAGGACCGAGCGTGCGCACGCCCGAAGAGGTGCTGGACGCCGAGTATCTGGCAGGCAAGAAGCGCTGAGCATGCGCCTTGCGAGGGTCGAGTCGGGCGGCGAGGCGTTTTGGGCGCTGCTCGAATCCGACCTCTGTCGATTGCGTCGTATTCGCGCGCCGTTCGAGGCCTGGGCGCCGACTGTGGGGCTGGGGCTGGCTGCCGACCTTTGTCTCGACAAGGTGCCCCTTGCGCTGTCGAACTGCCGTCTGCTGCCGCCCCTGCAGCCGGGGGCGCGGGCCTTCGGCGTGGGGCTAAACTATCGCAGCCACCTGGAGCGCCTGGGCAGTTCACCGCCAGTCCATCCGCTCGCTTACCTGAAGCCGGATTCTGCCTTGGTCGGTGCGCACGACGAGATCGCCTATCCGCCCCTTACCGGGCAGCTCGACTACGAGGTCGAGTTGGTCGCCGTGGTCGCCCGACCGCTATGTGACGAGCCCCGGGCCAGCGCTTGTCTGCTCGGCTACACGGTCGGCAATGATATCAGTGCGCGGGACGCGGGGCGGCGCATAGGTCGCCTCGATTTGCTGACCCAGAAGGCCATGGACCGTACCACGCCGGTCGGGCCCTGGATCGTGACACTCGACGAGCTTGGCGGTGCTGGGCAGCCGGAGCTGGAGGTGAGCCTGAGCGTCAACGGCGAGCGGCGTCAGCAGGACAACACTCGGCAGATGATCTTTCCGGTCGACGAACTTCTCGATTATCTCGATGCACGCATCAGCCTGCGTCCAGGGGATCTGGTGTTCACCGGCTCGACTCATGGCGTGGGTCTGGAGGACGGCCGCTTCCTGGCACCCGGGGACTTGGTTGAGGTGTGCATCGAGGGGCTCGGCACGCTGCGAAACCGGATCGGTCCCCGGCGCGTTCTAAATGCTGCACGCAGCGTCGGGCGGCTGGGACGGCCCGACGGCGAATGAGCATGGACAGGCAGACCTCCTCCACTCAGGGTGGGCCACTGGCAGATACGGAGCACTCTGTGTTTTGGGCGCCGCTGCGTCATGGGCTGTTCGTCGGGCTGTGGCTCGCCTGCGCCGTCGCCAACCTGGCAATCTGGATGCAGACGGTCGGGGCGGCCTGGATCATGACACTGCTGTCGGCGTCGCCGCTGATGGTCTCCCTGGTACAGACGGCGATCACCCTGCCAGTCTTCCTGTTCGGTCTGCCGGGCGGGGTGCTCGCCGACCGAATGGACCCTCGCCGCTTGCTGCTGTTTACTCAGTCGATCATCCTGGGGGCGGCCGCGGTGCTGTGCTTGTTGGACTGGGGTGGAGGACTGGAAGCCTGGTCACTGCTGCTGTGCACCTTCGTCTTGGGCACCGGTAGCGCCTTGGGGATGGCGGCCTGGATGGTGACGGTGGTCGGTGTCCTGCCGCGTGAGCAAGTGCCGGCGGCGATCTCTCTCAGCGGCATTTCGATCAACGCCACTCGTGCCTTGGGGCCGGCCCTGGCCGGCGCGTTGGTCGTATGGTGGAGCAGCGCCGCGGTGTTCCTGGCTATCGCCCTGTGCATGGCTGCAGTACTGGTCTTCATCTTCCGCCTGCCGGCCCGTGCCCGCGCCGACGCTCTTCCACCGGAAACCCTGGCTGGCGGCATGCGCAGCGGCCTGCGCTACATCCGCCATTCTGCTGTGCTGTCCAGCGCGCTCAAGCAGGTATTCGTCTTCACCAGTTGCGCCAGTGCGCTGTGGGCGCTGTTGCCGTTGGTGGCCAAGGAAGAGCTGGGCATGGACGCTGGTGGCTACGGCTTGCTGATGGCCTTCTTTGGGGCTGGCGCAGTACTGGCCGCGCTCGGCCTAACTAGCGTCTATCGCCGTTTCCCTCTGCGCCGGCTGATTGTCGTCGGCGCCATTGCCTTCGCCGCGGCAACCCTGGCGGCGGCGCTATCGCACAGCCAAGCGATGGTCTGCGTCATGCTGATGCTGGCCGGCATGGGCTGGATGGCGGTGAACGCAACCATCTCCACTGTGGTGCAGACCTACGCCGCGAACTGGGTGCGCGCTCGCGTCGCCTCGGTGTACCTGTTGGTGCTGATGGGCTCGATGGCCCTGGGTGGCGCTCTGTGGGGCGTTCTGGCGCAGTACCTGGGACTGGGCAACAGCCTGCTGCTGTCGGCGTCGAGCATCCTGCTCGGGTTGTTCTTGACGCGCCGCGGTGACATCGCCATGGGCCGGGAGGCGGATTTCGCCGACGCGCAGCAGACTGACAAGCTGGTGCTGGCCGGGGAGGTCGCCCATGACGACGGGCCCGTCTGCATCGAAGTCAGTTACCGGGTGAAGGTCGCCGAGCGTGAGGCTTTTCTGCGTACCGTCTATGCCGTAGGTCTGGCGCGGCGACGCAACGGTGCGCTTAACTGGCGGTTGTATCGCGACCTGACCGAGACCGACCACTATCTTGAGCGATTCATCGTCGAGTCGTGGCTGGACTACCTGCGTCATTGCGGGCGGCTGACTCAGAATGACGAAGCTCAGGAGTTGGCCCTGATGCGATTCCGAGATACGCGGCGAGAGGTCAAGCGTTACATCTACCAGGCACCGATGGAGCAGATCTGAGGTCAATTAATCTCTATATTAAATTTGTAGGTCCGATGTGTTCTCGTTATAGAATTGCAGCGTCAAGCCAACCGAGAAATAGCGCATGGATACTCCAGAGACCGTGGAAGCCGACGGCGACCGCAAGGCAATGGGTGCGGTCACTGTAAAACCGGTCGTCAATGCGATCCGCATCCTTCGTCACTTGAGCCAGGCCGGGGCGCCGGAGCGTTCGGTGGACATCGCCCGGCTGCTGTCGATCAACCCCAGCACCTGTTTCAACATCCTGCGAACCCTGGTGATGGAGGATGTCGTCGATTTCAATCCGATGTCGAAGCGCTATTCGGCGGGGCTGGGATTGGCCCGCTTGGTGGGGCAGTTGGTCACCCAGGGGCAGCGTGTGCAGTTGGTCAAACCCCTGCTGCAGGAGTTCGCGGCGCGTATGAGGGTGACCATCACCCTGTGGCAGCGCATGGGGGCGGACCGCATCGTCATCGTCAGTTCGGCGGCCAGTCCTACCGATGTCCGCATCGATATGGCCGAGGGTCAGCGTTTTCCCATGCTGATGGGGGCCAGCGGGCGCTTGTTTTCGACGCAGTTGGACCTGTATACCTCGGAGTTCGAAGCCATCTACGAGGGGATTCGCTGGGCGCGCCCACTCCCCATAGAAACCTACCGCGAGGAGGTGCGACTGGCCGCCGAGCGGGGCTGGGCGATTGACGATGGTTATTTCTCGGTCGGCATCCTGGCCGTTGCTGCACCTGTCTATTCCCCTGAGGGGGCGATCGACTACACCGTTTCAGCTGTGATGTTTCGTGGCCAGCGCGATGACGAAGGCATCAGGGAGCTGGCTGGCGCGATCACCGAGTTTTGCTCCGAGTTGGCCGACGTCTTGTTCTGATACCGGCCGAGTATGGGTCACTCGCGGACCAGCAGTAGGCTGCCGCCCAGCGGTCCACCGCCAGCGGCAACCACGGATACACGATTCTCCGTGGTCTGACGCCCTTGCGCGCGTCCCCATAGCTGCAAGCACGCCTCGTGGACGTAGCCCAGGCCATGGGTGCGGCCACCGGACAACTGGCCGCCGTTGGTGTTGATCGGCAGTTTGCCGTCCAAGGCGATGTGCTGGCCGCCTTCGACAAAGGCGCCGCTCTCGCCTACCGGGCAAAGGCCCAGCGCCTCGAGCCAGATCATGGTGAGGATGGAGAAGCCGTCGTAGAGTTGTGCCGAGTCGACGTCATCCGGGGTGTAGTCGGTCCGCTGCCACATCATCCGGCCAACGTCGAAGGCCGCCATCCCGGTCAGGGATATCTGATCCCAGGACCACGGCTGGTTCAACGCCGCGCCTATCGCCTCTATGCGGATCGGTGCGTGGCGGCCATCACGTGCGGCGTCGCGGCGCGACAGGACGATAGCGGTGGAGGCGTCGCAATGCACGTCGCAGTCGAACATGCGCAGCGGCGTGGAAATCATCCGCGACTGCATGTAGTCGTCCAGCGACATGGGGGTGCGGTAGATTGCCTTGGGATTGCGCATGGCGTTCCGCCGGCAGGTCAGCGCGATCTGCGCAAGCTGCTCGGGTCGGGTGCCGTATTCGTGGAAATGGCGTTGCGCGTACAGCGCCATCAGGTTGATCCCGGACAGCACATTGAAGGGGGTGAACCACTGCCAGGCATAGCTGCTGTCGCGACCCTGGGTCTTGTTGCTCAGGGCCCCGGCCTGCTTGTTGTGCAGGCGCGCCGAAGCCTCGGTAATGGTGCGGAAAACCAGGACGTGCCGGCACAGGCCGGCGGCGATGGCCATTGCGCCATTGATCATGCCCGCCAGTGGGCCGGGACCCTCGTAACCGGCACCGAACCAGTTGAGGTTCAGGCCTAGTGCGCTTTTCAGGGCGCTGGGGCCGACCGGGGAGAAGGGGTCGCCATTGTTGTTGTCCCCCGGCCAGCAGGCCACGCCATCTATGTCGTGGCGCTCTAGGCCAGCGTCGGCGATGGCTTCCAAGCAAGCATCGAGGGTCAGGCGCATGGCTGATTTGCTGGATGGTCGGGCCACCTCGGACTGGCCGATGCCGGTGATGGCGACATCTTTCTCGTAGCGCTGCTCAATCATCATTGATCCTTCTCGAATAAGGGCAGCCAGACGTCCTCGACGTTCAGGAAGCTGACCCGTACCGGCATGTCGATATACACCCGCTGTGGATCCATGCCGACGACGTTGCTGACGAAGCGCAGGCCCTCCTGCTCGTCCAGCTCAATAATGGCGACCACGTAGGGCACTTCCAGGTCGCTGCTCCACTGCTGGTAGTTGAGGGTATAACTCAGCACTTTGCCCTTTCCTGAGACCGCGCACGGCGACACATCGAGGCTCGCGCAGCGCGGGCAGATCGGGCCGGGCGGGTGGAAGAAGCGCGTGCAGCCGTTGCACTTGTGGATCAGTAGTTGGCCGTGCTCGCCGCCCTGCCAGAAGGCACGGTTGTCGGCATTGAGGGCGGGCAGTTTTCTGGGCATTCGCGGAACCTGCGGGTGCGCTGGCTTGGGATGCTGACGACTTTAACAATTGTACATATTTTTGAAAAGTGTCATATATTGGGCGGCGATACGAGCACGCCCAATCAGGCTCGCGATAAACAACAAGAGGATCCTTTTGCCATGTCCCGGCCTTTGCAAGACAAGACAATCATAGTCACCGGCGGTTCCGGCGCTCTGGGTAGCGCCTTGGGCCGCCTACTGCTGGAGCGCGGCGCGCAGATTGCCCTGCTCGACCGCGCCGACGCGCCTGCCAGCCTACGCGAGGCCCCAGGGTTGCTTTCGTTGGGAGGTGTCGACCTGAGTTCCGCCGAGTCGGCGCAGGCGGCCGTGGCCAAGGTGGTCGGGCATTTCGGGCGGATCGACGGACTGGTCAACGTGGCTGGCGGATTTGCCTGGGAGACCCTGGAGGGCGGCAGCCTGGAAACCTGGGACCGCCTGTACCAGATCAACCTGCGCACCGCACTGGTTAGCAGCCAAGCGGCTCTGAGCCATTTGCTCGAATCGCCGGCGGGGCGAATCGTGAACGTCGGCGCGCTGGCCTCGCTGAAGGCAGGGCTGGGCATGGGCGCTTATGCCGCCTCGAAGTCCGGTGTGGCTCGCCTGACCGAAGCCTTGGCCGAGGAGCTGAAGGATCGTGGCGTCACCGTCAACGCCGTGCTGCCGAGCATTATTGATACTCCGACAAACCGCACCGATATGCCGGATGCCGATGTCGGCCGTTGGGTCACGCCGGAGGCCCTGGCCCGGGTGATCGCCTTCCTGCTTTCGGATGACGCCGCGCCCATCACTGGCGCCTGCCTGCCCGTGAGTGGCCGGGTATGACGCCCACTTTCAGCTGCTGGCACTCGACGGGAGTACAAGAACTATGAGACTGGTGACCTTTACTGATGGCAGCGGCTTCCAGCTTGCAGGGGCGCTTTTGGAGAACGATCAGGTCGTTCTGGACCTGCAGGCGGCCTATCGGGTGGTTCAGGGGCGCGAATGTCCGGAGCTAAGCAGCGTGCTGGCGCTGGTCGAGGCAGGCGAGGACGGTCTGGCGCTGGCCCGCTCGCTGGTGGAGCGGGCGCCTGCCCTGGCGGTGCGCGAGCGCGACCGGGTGAAGCTGCGCGCGCCGATCCAACCGCCGCCGCAGATGCGCGACTGCTCCTGCTTCGAGCTGCACCTGCGGCAAAGCTTCGCCGCCGCACGCCGCGCCCGGGCACTGCGCACGCCGGACCCCGAGGCGACCCTCAAGGCGATGAATACGCGCGCCGACGAGCGGGTCATCGAGACCTTCAATCGGCAACCCATCTACTACAAGTGCAACCGCTTCGCTGTCATCGGCATCGACGACGAGTTCCAGTGGCCTGGCTTCAGCAAGGCGTTGGACTTCGAGTTGGAGTTCGGCTGCTACATCGGCAGACGCGGCAAGGATATAAGCCGCGATGCTGCCCGTTCGCACATCTTCGGTTACACCATCTTCAACGACATGAGCGCGCGCGATGCTCAGGCGGCGGAGATGCCCGGCATGCTCGGCCCGGCCAAGAGCAAGGACTTCGACACGGCGAACATCATGGGGCCGTGCCTAGTGACGGCCGACGAGCTGGGCGATCCCTATGACCTGAACATGGTCGCGCGGGTCAACGGCGAGGAGTGGGGGCGGGGCAACACCCGCGACATGCGTTGGTCCTTCGAGGATGTGATCGCCCACATTTCGCGTTCAGAAACCCTCTATCCCGGCGAATTCCTCGGCTCCGGCACGGTGGGTAATGGTTGCGGTCTGGAGCAACTGCGCTATCTGCGGCCGGGTGATCTGGTTGAGTTGGAGGTGGATGGAATCGGAGTGCTGAGCACTAGCGTCGGCAGCGCCGGGAAAGTTGTTACCTGATATGCCCGAATCACCTGTCCTGGGCGTGGGAAGCCGGCGGTTGCGGGTATACCCGGGGTGGGAGGGAAGATTCACCCACTTTTTTAGTGGTGATTTCTATGTACATTTTTATGAAAAGTGTCTTATATTCTGTCCCGACTTAAGTTCGCCGTAGTGCCCTGAACAGGAGGCAATCATGCTAACAAGAACAAGCCCAGTATTGTCCGACGGAACCAAGGTTTCCGATCTCATCTACCCCGATACCCGTGAAGTGCAGATGCGCGTGTTGTCGGACCGTGAGATCTACGAGTTGGAGATGGAAAAAATCTTCGGCAAGATTTGGGTCTTTCTCGGACACGAGTCCGAGATTCCCAATTCCGGAGACTTCATGGTCCGCGACATGGGCTCCGATTCGGTGATCGTAGCCCGGGGCAAAGACGGGGCCGTCTACGTGAACCTCAACGTCTGCCCGCACCGCGGTATGCGTATCAGCACGGCCGACTGTGGCAACACGCAGATCCACAAGTGCATCTACCACGGCTGGGCCTTCCGTCCTAACGGCGACTTCATCGGTTCGCCGGTCGAGCGCGAATGTATGCACGGCAAGATGCTGTCGAAAGATGAACTGGGACTGAAAAAAGCCCGGGTGACGCTCTACGGCGGTCTGGTATTCGCTACCTGGAACATCGATGGCCCGTCGTTCGAGGAGTTCCTCGGCGATGCCAAGTGGTACTACGACATGCTTTTCTGCCGCTCGGACAAGGGGATGGAAGTGCTCGGTCCACCACAGCGCTTCATCGTCAACGCCAACTGGAAGACTGCCGGCGAGCAATCGGCCGCCGATGGTTTCCACACCCTGACACTGCACCGTTGGCTGGGCGAAGTGGGCAACTACGCGAAGAAGGGCGAGGGGGAAGGCGAGGGGGCGGATCTCAGTCCCGAGATGATCGGCGTGGAGATCAGCTCGCCGCATGGTCACGCTCTGCGCTGCATCGACCTCGCGCGCAAGATCAAGCGTCTGACCGGCCTCGATCCGGAAGAGCTGTCCGTGCAGGAGAAGCTGAATGCGCTGCCTCCGGCCGGAATGACCCGCGACATGGTCGAGCAGCTGTCCCGCAACCTGAGCGAGGACCAGCTCAAGGTGCTGACTAGCATGCCGCCGCAGGTGGGTGGAATGTTCCCGAACATTCTTTTCGGTTTTGTTTATATTCCGCAGTCCGATGGTTCGGTGGTCGGCTCCATGACTATGCACGCCTACGTTCCTCAGGGGCCGGACAAGCTCGAGTTCGTCAACTGGATCTTCGCCGAGAAGGATGCGCCGGCCGAATTGCGGGAGAAGATGCTGAAGCAGACCATCCAGCTGTTCGGCACCTCCGGCATGGTCGAGCAGGACGACTCCGACACCTGGCCTCATATGACGCTGGCCGCCAAAGGAGCGATGGGCCGCCAGATGACCTTGAAATACCAGGCATGCTACGAGACTGGTGCTCCCGAGGGCTGGCCGGGGCCGGGTATCGTCAACGAGGGTTTCACCAAGGACGACACCCAGTGGCATTGGTGGCAGTACTGGCACGAGCTGATGACGGCTGAAGACTGATCGTCGCCCCTGGCACAACAACAATTTCAGGAGTTACTCATGGCCCAAGTACAAGAGCGTGGCGCCGACCAGATCCAGCCTGGATCCCCGGTTGGAATCAAGCGTGTCCCGGTCGGTTCCGAGATCTATAACCAAGTGGTGACCTTCCTCTACGAGGAAGCGACGTTACTGGACCAGATTCGCCTGCAGGAATGGGCTGCGCGCCTGGCCACCGACCTGGTCTACACCGTGCCGTTGCGGCACACCCGCCTGCAGTCCGAGCTGTCCACTACTATCGTGCGCAGCGTGCAGCATTACCACGACGACTACCGCTCGATCATGGGACGGATCCTGCGTCTGTCTGGCAAGAGCGCCTGGGCGGAAGACCCGCCCTCCCGTACCCGTCGGCTGGTAACCAACGTGTTCGTGGAAGAGACGGAAAAAGGTGACGAGTTCGTGGTGACCAGTTACCTGTTGCTGACCCGTAACCGCTTCAAGGATCACCATGTCGACATCATCAGCGGTGAGCGCCGGGATGTGCTGCGCCTGACCGAAGATGGTTTCAAGCTGGCGCGCCGCGAGGTCATCCTCGACCAGGCCGTGCTGGGGACGCCGAACCTCGCCGTGTTCCTCTGATGGCCTTGGCCTGCCCCTCGTTAGGAGGGGCGGGCTTCCTCTTTCCCGGACAGCCAGTTCTGGTCATCCATGCACAGCGCCGACGCCGCTTCGCTGAAGTCCCAGGTGGAGCCCTTGATCCGCAGCGCTTGTGTGGCCCGTGCTGGTTGCTGGCTGTAGCAGCGGCCAGTACTGGAGGCATGCACCTGAGCATCCAGGTTGTTCATGCGGCCCAGCGAGATCTGTATGCAGCGGCGTAGCAGCAGTGCGGCTTCCGCTTCCTCTTCGGACAGATTGTTGAGCGCCCAGCGAGCCATTCCTTCACGCAGGTTGACCCCGCAGTAGGGCGGTGGACTCTCGATGGTCGAGCCATGCACGTCCCAGCTAAGTAGGGTGGCGCCGTCGCGTAGCAGGACCGGGTTGGTGCGCTCGTCGATGCGGTCCGGAACCTGAATGTCGTACCGGCGCCGGGTCGCCCCTCGAGCGGCGTGGGCGATGGCCAGGCCGGCCAGGTCGAGCAGATGCGTGCATTGGTGCTGGGCATCTGTCTGCCGGGTCACTGAGTGGGCGATCTGGCTGAGCGGCATGCCGATCAGCCGCTCCAGTTGTCCGGTTGCCTGCGGGCAGGCGGAGTAGGGGTAGCGTACGGCCTCGCCCCCGATCTCGCTCACGATGCCGTCGCGGTGGCGCAGCCAGACGCGGAAGTGGTGGAAGTCGTCCTCCAGGCTCGCGCGCACCTCTCTAGTGGCGTCCTGTATCGTCGAAGCTATTTCCACCCGGCGTCGGAACATGCTGCTCATCGTGGTTTCCTTGTGCTGTTTTCGCAGGTGCTTGTCGCTAAGGATTGCAGTATATTTGAACACTATACGTAAAATTGTTCACCAAAAAACAAGAAGGAATTCGCTATGAAGCTGTTGCAAGAGCAAGTGGCGCTGATTACCGGCGCTGGCGGTGGAATCGGGCGAGGGGTGGCGCTGAGTTTTGCTAAGGCTGGTGCCGCAGTGCTGGTCGCCGAGCTCGACGAGATCAGCGGCAGGGCGGTGGAGCAGGAGTTGCAGGCACTGGGAGCCCGGGCCCTGTTCGTCAAGACCGACGTTACCCGCAAGGTGGATGTCGAGGCGGCCATCCAGGTGGCCGTCGAGCGGTTCGGCGGCCTGGACATCCTGGTCAACAATGCCTTCGCTCCCACACCCAACGTGTTGCTGGAGGATAAGACCGACGAGATGCTGGCCCGCACCCTGGATTCCACCCTGTGGGCCGCCTGGTGGTCGATGAAGGCCGCCCTGCCGCATATGCGCGCGCGAGGAGGTGGCAAGATCGTCAACTTCTACTCCATCGACACCGAGGTCGGGGCCTGGTTGCATGGCGACTACAACGCGGCCAAGTCGGGCGTCGTCGGCCTGACCCGCAGTGCCGCCTCGGAGTGGGGGCGTTTCAATATTCGCGTGAACGCCATCGCGCCAACTGCCATGGGCGCGACCTTCCACAAGCTGGCCGCAGAGAACCCGGGCTTCGCCGAGCGCTCCGCGGCCATGCGACCGCTGGGACGCTGCGGCGAGCCGGAGGAGGACATTGGGCCGGTGGTGGTGTTCCTGGCGTCGGAAATGTCGCGCTTTGTCACTGGCGAAACAATTCACGTCGATGGTGGGCTGCACCTGCCCGGCTATAACTCCCGTCCAGCGGACGTTCCGGTTCGCGAATATTGACAAGGCGATCGGTGCGGGTGGCGCCGAGTCTTTGTTCCGTGGGATGGTGTGCCAGGCTGGGGATGCCAGCCTGGCGTACGGTCATTTTTTTGCGACCTTGATGTCTGTGTCTTCCAGGTCCCAGGTATCGGCCGTCTTGCCCTCGTCGCGCAACTGGTACTTCAGCACGCGGCCCTGGGGATTTTTCGGCAGGTTGCGGCGGAACTCGATATATCGCGGCAGGGCGTAGTAGGGCACCGAATCGGTCGCCCAGTGGAACAGCTCTTCCGGCGTCAATCGGGCCCCCTGGTGCAACACGGCGGTCACCTTGACGTCATCTTCACCCTTGTCGGATGGCACGGCATGCACCGCTACCTCAGCTAGGTCAGGGTGTACGGCGAATGCTGCCTCCATTTCGAAGCTGGAGATGTTTTCGCCACGGCGCCGCAGGTAGTCCTTTTTGCGGTCGACGAAATAGAAGAAGCCGTCGTCGTCGAACTTGCCAATGTCACCGGTGTGGAACCACATGTTGCGCATCAGTTTCAGGGTGTCCGCTGGGCGGTTCCAGTAGCCCTGGAACATGATGTCCGGGCGTAGCGGACGAACCACGATCTCGCCGGGGGCGTTTGCTGGCAGTTCCTGGTCGTTGTCGTCGACGATGCGCACGTCGAAGTCCGGGATTCGCTTGCCGGATGAGCCGGGTGCTGCGTACTCACCGGCCGCCAGGGAGGTGACCACGCAAGCTTCGGTGAGACCATAGCCATTGCCACCGACCAACTTGGTGCCGAAGCGCTCGCGCCAGATCTTCTTGGTTTCCTCTGTGTAGGGGTTGCCGCGCGCAGTGTGGATCTGGCCGTAACAGCGCCGCATCGCATCGTTGTCCGGCGCCTGGGCGAGCAGACCGCCCATGCCACCTAGGATGGAGGCGATGGTCGCTCCGGAGCGTTCGACTTCCTGCCAGAAATTGGAGACCGAGAAGCGCGGCAGGATGGCGGCCCGCGCGCCGACCAGAATGCTGGCGATGATGCTGACGCACAGGGCGTTCATGTGGAACAGCGGCAGCGGCGTGATGGTCACGTCGTTTTCGTCGGCTGGGCCGGCACGCAACTGCAGGCGGGCCAGATTGCACATGAAGTTGTAGCTGATCATGCAGCCTTTCGACGGCCCGGTGGTGCCGGAGGTATAGATCAGGCAGGCAAGGTCGGAAGGCTGGGGCTTGCTGGTGAAAGGCGTGTCGTCCTCGCCACGGAACTCATCCAGGTTGGTAATCGGAATTATGCATTCGGCGGGCTCGGCCAGGTCGCCACGGTAGAGGATTTGGCTGACCTCGCCGAGCTGCTCAGCGAGCGGCAAGATGCGCGGCAGGTAGTCGGCTTCGCAGATGACCAGGTGGGTCCTCGTGTCGGCGATCTGGTGGCGCAGGAATTCGCCCTTGAGCGCGGTGTTGATCGGCACGCTGACTGCACGGAGCTTGTTGATGGCCAGCCAGCAGACGACCGCGTCGATATTGTTGTCCAACATGGTCAGCACGGTCTCGCCCGGTTGCACACCAAGGGTGGCCAGGGAGTGAGCCATGCGGGTGGATAGAGAGTCAACTTCCGCATATGTGTATAGATTTCCACTGAAATCCAGCAGGACCCTGTCTGGATGCCGTGCAACCGCTCGATCGAGTGCTGCGATGACGGTGTCTCTCTCGCCTACGGACCACGTGTCCGGATGACCAATGCCACTCATAGCTCATCTCCTTTGGAGGCCTTCCCCGCTGTGGGATGGCAGATTTTATTTTGGTGGGAGAATGCCATTCTAAATTCAAATTTGTCGATTGTCTCCAGCTAAGATTTGAACAAATCCATGTAATACTGCCTATATCCTGTGCTAATGTGACGAAAATTTATCAGCTGAGAATTCCTATCAATGTCAAGGAACGCTACGAAACCCAGCAAAACAGCACTTGCTGCTCCTGCCAGGAGGAAGCCTGTCGCCGCAGAGAAGCCCCCTGCGGAGGTTAAACAGGCTGTTCAGAAAAATGGCCGTGCGTCTTCGGTAGCCGGAACCAAGGTAAAGCCCAATCGGCGTTCCGAGGAGACTATTGGCAATATCCTCGCCGCCACCGAAGAGGTGGTGCTGCGCTCGGGGGCGGATAGGATTTCGATCCTGGATGTCTGCCAGGTGGCGGGGGTGTCGCGGGGCACCTTTTACCGCTATTTCTCATCCCAGGAAGACCTTCTGGATACCTTCTCCCGGCACAAGCGGGACAGTTTCCATGTTTCCCTGTCCCAAGCCCTGGAGGATATAGCTGATCCCGATGCACGCCTGAATGCGCTGATCGCCTACCTCGATACCTATCTCGAGGAGAGTCGCGCGCGACGTCTGCTGGTCGTTGCTCCTGAGTATGCGTTGGGTTTCTTCCGGCGTATTTTCCATGACTCCATCGTGCGCTTTCAGGACTTGCTGGGCATCGTCTTCGACGAGTGGGATGCCCGGCTCGGGGTCAAGCTCGATCGTGAGCTGGTTTGCGAGATGGTCATCCGCTACGTGCTGAGCGAGATTCTTGTGCCAGAGGGCAGCGGTCGGCGCCTCCTCCCGGTCCGAGTGAGAAAACTCGTTGCTGCTCTGACCATCGGTTCCACTTCCCGCTCCCGCCGCTGATCCTCCTGTGTTCCCGGCCGCCTTGTGGATAAGGGTGGCCGATCTTCTTTTATC
>NZ_SCOK01000022.1:0-89530 GCF_005502555.1 Pseudomonas sp. D(2018) | reverse complement strand
GGGCTGTTTCTGGATCACCGCCCAAGGCCCTCAAGGCCGAGGACGGTGAAGATCTGCAAGACCCGCTACCCGGTGGACCGCAATGCTGCTCCGCTTAAGTGAACAGCATTACGCCCTTCGGCGGCCTTCCTCGATCCAGCAACGGTCAGACCGGGCTGGCGACAGCGCGTCCCATAAGACGGTCGGCCACTATCGAGATTCCCAGGACAACCAGCACCGGCACCAGCCAGCCGAGGCTTTGGTGGGCCAGTGGCATCTGGCCAAAGAGCGCAGGAACAACGTCTTTGAACCCTGCGGCTGCGAAGCCATCGGCCACGCCGAAGACCAGTGCGATGGACATTGTCGGGACGAAGACACGACGTGGGTCGACCCAGAGCGCATCCAGCAGGCTAAGGGCAATGAGGACGATGGCCAGCGGGTAAAGCCCCACGAGCACCGGCACCGACAGACTGATGAGTTGAGTCAGGCCCTGGTTGGCCACCAGCAGGCTGAACAGACCAAACGCCAGGACCACCGTGCGATAGGAGAATGGCAGCAACTTGCTGAAGAACTCGCCACAGGCGGTGAGCAGGCCGACCGCGGTGGTCAGGCAGGCCAGGGTGATGACCACGGCCAACAGCAGACTGCCCGCAGTGCCGAAGGTGTGTTGCACATAGGCAGTGAGGATCTGCACACCGTTCTGCGCTTCGCCGGCGATACCCTGGCTGGTCGCGCCAAGGTAAAACAGCGCCAGGTAAACCAGCGACAGGCCAAGAGCGGCGATGGCGCCAGCTATCACGGAGTAGCGGGTCACCAGTCGCGGGTCCTGGACGCCGCGGTCGCGAATCGCGGTGGCAATCACGATACCGAAGACCAGGGCGCCAAGCGTGTCCATGGTCAGGTAGCCCTGCAGGAAGCCCTGAACGAAGGGAGCGGCCTGATAGTCGGCAGCTGAAGTGCCGATAGTCCCGGCGGGGGCGAACAACGCGGCGCCACCCAGCACCAACAGTGCCGAAAGCAGAACCGGCGTGATGAATTTACCGATGCTATCCACCAGTTTGCCCGGGTTCAGGGCAAGGAAGAGCACGGCAGCGAAATAGGCAGCGCTGTAGAGGAACAGGGCAACGCCGCTATCGCCAGTGAAGGGGGCAACGCCCATTTCAAAGGACACCACAGCGGTTCGCGGAGTCGCGAACAGCGGGCCAATGGCCAGATACACGGCAACTGCCAGGAGTACGCCGGCACGCTTACCGAGCGGCGCGGTCAAGCGGTCCATCCCACCCCCTACGCGAGCCAGGGCGACGACGGTCAGCAGCGGCAAGCCAACACCCGTCAGGAGAAAGCCCAGCGCAGCACGCCAGACGTTATCACCCGCAGCCATGCCAGCGCTGGGTGGGAAGATGATGTTTCCTGCGCCAAGGAAAAGCGCAAAGGTCATAAAACCAAGGGCAACGAGGTCCGAGCCTTTCAATCGAATCATGAGGGGAAGTACCACAGGCAGAATTTCATACGTTCCGAAGGGTTTCCCTTGGGGTTTGGGGAAACGTCATCCATCCGTTTGGGATTGATCGCTGTTGCCCGCCTCGGCTCTTTTGAAGCTGGGGAAGCGGGATAAGGTGCAACCCTACCGATTTTACTGTGCCAAGCGCCTGACGTGGATCAGGCTGTCGGAGTAGCAACCATTTCTGTCGCTTAACCGACAAGCGGTTTCACCAAGCGAGAAAAAGGTTGCACCAGAAAAGACAAAGGCCACCCCGAGGGGTGGCCTTTGCTTGCGTCAAGATGCCTTAGGCGTTCTTGACTTCCCAACCGGTCAGCTCAGCCAGGGCTTTGCCGATATCAGCCAGGGAACGCACGGTTTTCACACCAGCATCCTGCAGAGCAGCGAACTTCTCGTCCGCAGTGCCCTTGCCGCCGGAGATGATGGCGCCAGCGTGGCCCATGCGCTTGCCCGGAGGGGCAGTCACACCAGCGATGTAGGACACCACCGGCTTGGTCACGTTTGCCTTGATGAAGGCAGCAGCTTCTTCTTCAGCGGAACCGCCGATCTCGCCGATCATGACGATGGCTTCGGTCTGCGGGTCTTCCTGGAACAGCTTCAGGATGTCGATGAAGTTGGAGCCCGGGATCGGGTCACCGCCGATGCCCACGCAAGTGGACTGGCCGAAGCCGGCGTCGGTGGTCTGCTTCACGGCTTCATAGGTCAGGGTGCCGGAACGCGACACGATGCCTACTTTGCCCGGCAGGTGGATGTGACCCGGCATGATGCCGATCTTGCACTCGCCGGGAGTGATCACGCCCGGGCAGTTCGGGCCGATCAGGCGTACGCCCAGCTCGTCACACTTGACCTTGGCGTCCAGCATGTCGAGGGTCGGGATGCCTTCGGTGATGCAAACGATCAGCTTGATGCCGCCGTTGGCCGCTTCCAGGATCGAGTCTTTGCAGAAGGGAGCCGGAACGTAGATGACCGAAGCTTCGGCGCCAGTGGCTTCAACGGCTTCCTTGACGGTGTTGAACACCGGCAGGCCCAGGTGGGTGGTGCCGCCCTTGCCGGGGGTCACGCCGCCAACCATCTTGGTGCCGTAGGCGATGGCTTGTTCGGAGTGGAAAGTACCCTGGCTACCGGTGAAGCCTTGGCAGATGACTTTGGTGTCTTTGTTGATCAGGACGCTCATTACTTGCCCTCCGCCGCGGCCTTGACGACTTGCTGTGCAGCGTCGGTCAGGCTGGTCGCCGCGATGATGTTCAGACCGCTCTCGGCCAGTACCTTGGCACCGAGGTCAGCGTTGTTGCCTTCCAGACGAACCACGACCGGAACCTTCACGCCTACTTCCTTCACGGCACCGATGATGCCTTCGGCGATCATGTCGCAGCGGACGATACCGCCGAAGATGTTCACCAGAACGGCTTGGACGTTGCTGTCGGAGAGGATGATCTTGAACGCTTCGGTCACGCGCTCCTTGGTTGCACCGCCGCCAACATCAAGGAAGTTGGCCGGCTTGCCGCCGTGGAGGTTGACGATGTCCATGGTACCCATGGCCAGGCCGGCACCGTTGACCATGCAGCCAATGTTGCCTTCCAGGGCCACGTAGTTCAGTTCCCACTTCTGCGCATGGGCTTCACGAGCGTCGTCCTGGGACGGGTCGTGCATGGCGCGCAGCTTGGGCTGACGGTACATGGCGTTGCTGTCGATGTTGATCTTGGCGTCCAGGCAATGCAGGTTGCCGTCAGCCTTGATGACCAGCGGGTTCACTTCCAGCAGGGCCAGGTCGTAGTCCTGGAACAGCTTGGCCAGGCCAACGAAGATGTGGGTGAACTGCTTGATCTGGTCACCTTCCAGGCCCAGCTGGAATGCCAGCTCACGGCCCTGGTAGGGCTGAGCGCCGACCAGCGGGTCGATGGTGGCCTTGAGGATCTTCTCGGGAGTGTCGTGAGCTACTTTCTCGATGTCCACGCCACCTTCGGTGGAGGCCATGAACACGATACGGCGGCTGGAACGATCTACCACGGCGCCCAGGTACAGTTCCTTGGCGATGTCGGTGCAGGATTCGACCAGGATTTTGCTGACCGGCTGACCATTGGCGTCAGTCTGGTAAGTCACCAGGCGCTTACCCAGCCAGTTGGCTGCGAACGCCTTGGCGTCTTCCTTGCTCTTGACCAGCTTCACGCCGCCCGCTTTACCGCGGCCGCCAGCGTGGACCTGGGCCTTCACAACCCATTCGCTGCCACCGATTTTTTCGCAGGCTTCTGCGGCTTCTTCCGGGGTGTCTACGGCAAAGCCCTTGGATACGGGCAGGCCGTATTCAGCGAACAGCTGCTTACCCTGATACTCGTGGAGATTCATGCTTGTCTACCGTCTTCGTTTAGGTATTGCGCATTCGGCGCTGCATTCGTGGTGCCGCGCCACCTGTGACTGCTGATGAAGGCAGTCCGGCGGGCTTTCCGCGGTGAGCCTCGCCCTACTGGGCGATGCTCACGACGGGCCACCCGCCGTGGTTCTTCGTCCTGCACGAGCTCGCGCGCGACCCGTGCAGGGGGTATTGCTTAGCGCTTCTTGCGGTTGGCAATGTGAATGGCATGGCCATTCACCGCGAGGGCCGCTTCGTGCAGCGCTTCGGACAGGGTCGGGTGCGAGAAGACCATCATGCCGAGGTCTTCGGCGCTGGTGCCGAATTCCATGCCGATGGCACCCTGCTGGACCAGTTCGGCAGCGCTTGGGCCAATCACGTGGACACCCAGTACGCGGTCAGTCTTCGCATCGGCGATGACCTTGACGAAACCGGCGGTGTCGTTGGCGGCCATGGCGCGGCCGCTGGCAGCGAACGGGAAGGTGCCGACGTTGACTTCAACGCCTTCGGCCTTCAGGGCCTGCTCGGTCTTGCCAACCCATGCGATTTCCGGGTGGGTGTAGATGACCGACGGAATCAGGTCGTAGTTCATCTGGGCTTTGTGGCCGGCAATGCGCTCGGCGACCATGATGCCCTCTTCCGATGCCTTGTGGGCCAGCATGGCGCCACGTACCACGTCGCCGATGGCGTAGACGCCCGGAACGCTGGTCTTGCAGTAGTCATCGACAAAGATGAAACCACGCTCGTCCAGGGTCACACCGCTGTCGGCGGCCAGCAGGTCGGTGGTCACCGGGCGACGACCCACGGCCACGATCAGCTTGTCGAAAGTTTCTTTCTGCTCGCCGTTGGCGTCGGTGAAGTTCACAGTGACCTGCTTCTTCTTCACTTCGGAGCCAGTCACGCGGGCACCCAGACGAATCTTGAGGCCTTGCTTGGTGAGGACCTTCAGGGCTTCCTTGGAAACCTGCTCGTCAGCGGCCGGGAGGAACTTGTCCAGCGCTTCGATGACGGTCACTTCAGCGCCCAGGCGGGCCCAGACGGAGCCAAGCTCAAGGCCGATGACGCCAGCGCCGATCACGCCCAGCTTCTTCGGAACGGCCTGGAAGTCCAGGGCGCCGGTGGAGTCGACGATCACGTCCTGGTCGACCGGGGCCGGCGGGATGTCTACCGGCTTGGAGCCGGAAGCGAGGATCACGTTCTCGGCTTCGACGATCTGTACCTTGCCGTCGGAACCGGTCACTTCGACCTGCTTGTTGGCCAGCAGCTTGCCGTGGCCTTCCAGCAGGGTCACACCGTTGGCCTTGAACAGGGTGCTCACACCGCCGGTCAGGTTCTTAACGATGGTGTTCTTGCGACCAACCATTGCCGGTACGTCGATGGTGACGCCCTTGGCTTCGATGCCGTGGATTTTGAAGCCTTCGTGGGCCTCATGGTACTTGTAGGAGCTGTCCAGCAGCGCCTTCGACGGAATGCAGCCGACGTTCAGGCAGGTGCCGCCCAGAGCGGTCTTGCCTTCCTTGTCCTGGTACTTCTCGATGCAGGCGGTTTTCAGGCCGAGCTGAGCTGCCTTGATGGCGGCAACGTAGCCGCCGGGGCCCGCACCAATCACTACCACGTCGAATTTCTGGGTCATAACTCATTCCTTCTCATATGAAACCGGACGGCCCCTGTAAGGGGGGCCGCCGTGAAGAGAGACTGCCGATCAGATGTCCAGCAGCAGACGAGCCGGGTCTTCCAGCAGGTTCTTGATGGTCACCAGGAAGCTTACAGCTTCCTTGCCATCGATCAGGCGGTGGTCGTAGGACAGAGCCAGGTACATCATCGGGCGGATAACAACCTGACCGTTGATGGCCATCGGGCGCTGGATGATGTTGTGCATGCCTAGGATCGCGGCCTGCGGCGGGTTGACGATCGGGGTCGACATCATCGAGCCGAAGGTGCCGCCGTTGGTGATGGTGAAGGTGCCACCGGTCATTTCGTCGATGGACAGCTTGCCCTCACGGGCCTTCTTGCCGAAGGTCGCGATGCCGTTCTCGACTTCGGCCAGGCTCATCAGCTCAGCGTTGCGCAGAACCGGAACCACCAGGCCACGGTCGCTGGAAACAGCTACGCCAATGTCCTGGTAGCCGTGGTAGACGATGTCGTTGCCGTCGATGGAAGCGTTGACCGCCGGGAAGCGCTTCAGCGCCTCGACGGAAGCCTTGACGAAGAAGGACATGAAGCCCAGGCGCACACCGTTGTGGGTCTTCTCGAACAGGTCCTTGTACTTCGAACGCAGCGCCATGACTTCGGTCATGTCGACTTCGTTGAAGGTGGTCAACATGGCCATGGTGGACTGGGCTTCGACCAGACGCTCGGCCACCTTGGCACGCAGGCGGGTCATCGGTACGCGCTTCTCGACGCGATCGCCAGCGGCGAAGACCGGAGCCTCGGCAGCCGGGGCGGCGGGCTTGGCAGCCGGAGCAGCGGCCGGAGCGGATTTCTTGGCTTCAACGGCAGCGACCACGTCTTCCTTGGTCACACGACCGCCTTTGCCAGTACCGGCAATGCTGTTCGGGTCGATGCCGTTCTCTTCAGCCAGCTTGCGGGCGGCCGGAGAGAGGATGGCGTCGTCGGCAGCAGCGGCAGCCGGAGCAGCAGCCTGGGCGACCGGAGCGGCGGCAGCAGCGGCCGGGGCGGCAGCAGCGGCGCCTGCGTTCAGCTTGCCGAGCAGTTCGCCGCTGAGGACGGTGTCGCCCTCGTTCTTGACGATTTCAGCCAGGACGCCGTCGGTTTCCGCGAGGACTTCCATGACTACTTTGTCGGTTTCGATGTCGACAATCAGTTCGTCACGCTTGACCGCATCGCCCGGCTTCTTGTGCCAGGTAGCCACAGTGCCGTCGGCAACCGATTCCGGGAAAGTGGGGGCTTTGATCTCGATAGCCATTCTGTAGGGTTCCTATCTAATTCGGTTTCTTCTGCGCGAAGGCGTTAAACAGTGAATGCATCTTGCAGCAGTTTTTCCTGCTGCTCGGCGTGCATGGAGGCATAGCCGCAAGCCGGGGCTGCCGAACCTTCACGACCGGCGTACTCGAGGAACAGGCCCTTCTTGTGAGCCGCCGCGACACGACGCATGTGGTGCTGGCTGCAGTACCAGGCGCCCTGGTTCATCGGCTCTTCCTGGCACCAGACGATGTGCTTGAGGTTCTTGTACGGAGCCAGTACCTCGGCCAGATCGTCCTCGGGGAACGGATACAGCTGCTCGATACGCACGATGGCAATATCTTCGCGGCCTTCGGCACGACGCTTCTCCAGCAGGTCGTAGTAGACCTTGCCGCTGCACAGGACCACGCGATCGACCTTCTTCGGATCGATCTGGTCGATCTCGCCGATGACGGTCTGGAAGGAGCCTTCGGCCAGATCTTCCAGGGTCGAGATGGCCAACTTGTGGCGCAGCAGCGACTTCGGAGTCAGGGCCACCAGCGGCTTGCGCAGCGGACGGATCACCTGGCGACGCAGCATGTGGTAGACCTGAGCCGGGGTGGTCGGCACGCAAACCTGGATGTTGTGCTCGGCGCACAGCTGCAGGTAGCGCTCCAGACGCGCGGAGGAGTGCTCCGGACCCTGGCCTTCGTAGCCGTGCGGCAGCAGCATGGTCAGGCCGCAGAGACGACCCCACTTGTGCTCGCCACTGGTAATGAACTGGTCGATCACCACTTGGGCGCCGTTGGCGAAGTCACCGAACTGGGCTTCCCAGATCACCAGGGCGTTTGGCATGGTGGTCGAGTAGCCGTATTCGAATGCCAGTACGGCTTCTTCCGAAAGGTAGGAGTCGTACAGTTCGAACTTGGGTTGCGTGTCGAACAGATGTTGCAGCGGCAGGTGGGTGCTGGCGTCCTTCTGGCTGTGCAGCGCCGCGTGGCGGTGCGAGAAGGTGCCACGACCAACGTCCTGGCCGGTGATGCGCACCGGATGGCCTTCGAACAACAGAGTGGCGTAGGCCATGGTCTCGGCGTAGCCCCAGTTGATCGGCATTGCACCCGCACCCATCTTCTGGCGGTCTTCAAGGATCTTGGCGACCTGGCGCTGGACCACGAAGCCTTCGGGGATCTCCAGCACCTTGGCAGAGAGCTCCTGCAGGGTCTTGAGCTCGAAGCGGGTGTCGTGGCGAGCAGTCCAGGCATGGCCCAGGTAAGGACGCCAGTCAACGAAGAGCTCCTTGTTGGGCTCCTTGACCAGGCTCTTGACCACGTGCTGGCCGTTGTCCAGAGCGGTGCGGTACTCGTCGACCTTGGCCTGGATGGCCGCGGCGTCGAGCACGCCGGAGGCGCTCAGGGCATCGGCATACAGCTCGCGGGTGGTGCGCTGCTTGGTGATCTGCTGGTACATCAGCGGCTGGGTGCCGTTCGGCTCATCAGCCTCGTTGTGACCGCGACGGCGGTAGCAGACCAGGTCGATAACCACGTCACGCTTGAACTGCATGCGGTAATCGACAGCCAGCTGGGTAACGAACAGCACCGCTTCGGGATCGTCGCCGTTCACGTGCAGGATCGGCGCCTGGATCATCTTGGCGACGTCGGTGCAATACTCGGTGGAGCGCGAGTCTTCCGGACGGCTGGTGGTGAAACCGACCTGGTTGTTGATCACGAGGTGGATGGTGCCGCCCGTCTTGTAGCCACGGGTCTGCGACATCTGGAACGTCTCCATGACCACGCCCTGGCCAGCGAAGGCCGCGTCGCCATGGATGGAGATCGGCAGTACCTTGTCACCGGCTTTGTCCTGACGACGATCCTGACGGGCACGCACGGACCCTTCGACCACCGGGGAAACGATTTCCAGGTGGGACGGGTTGAACGCCAGGGCCAGGTGAACTTCGCCACCCGGAGTCATGACGTTGGAGGAGAAGCCCTGGTGATACTTCACGTCACCGGAAGACAGGCCCTCGGTCTTCTTGCCTTCGAACTCGTCGAACAGGTCGCGTGGATTCTTGCCGAAGGTGTTGACCAGAACGTTCAGACGGCCGCGGTGGGCCATGCCGATGACGATTTCCTTCAAGCCATAGGAGCCCGAGCGCTGGATGATCTCGTCCAGCAGCGGGATCAGGCTCTCGCCCCCCTCCAGGCCGAAACGCTTGGTGCCCGGGTACTTGGTGCCCAGGTACTTTTCCAGGCCTTCTGCAGCGGTCAGACGCTCGAGCAGGTGGCTCTGGACTTCCGGCGAGAACGCCGGACGACCGCGCACGCTTTCCAGACGCTGCTGGAACCACTTGCGCTGCTCGGAATCGACGATGTGGGTGAACTCCGCGCCGATGGTGCGGCAATACGTCTCGTTGAGGGTCTGCTGAATCTCACGCAGAGTAGCCTCTTCTTTGCCGATGTAGAGCTCACCCGTGCGGAAGGTGGTATCGAGGTCGGCATCGGTCAGCCCGTAATGACGGATCGACAGGTCAGCCGGAGCCGGACGCTGCCACAGACCAAGCGGATCGAGCTTGGAGGCCTGATGGCCACGCATGCGGAAAGCCTGGATCAAGCGCAGGACTTCAACCTGCTTCTTTTCGTGTTCACTGCTTACAGCACCAGCGGAAACCGGCTGAGCGCGGCGCTGGTTCTTGGCGAGCAGAACGAAATGATCGCGGATAGTGGAGTGCGAAACGTCGGTGGCAAGATTGCCGTCGGTCGGCAGCTTCTGGAAGTAGGTGCGCCACTCTTCGGGCACAGCGTTGGGATCGTGCAGGTAGAGCTCATAGAGCTCTTCCACATATGCAGCGTTACCACCGGATAGGTGGGCGCTGTTCCACATGCGCTGCATTTCGCTTTCTTGCATGCTTTGTCACCCTCGATAAGGGGACGCCATCGGCATGGACACCGCTAGGGCTTAGAAGTCCTGGCACAGCGACTTCGGTAAGCCACCAAGGATCCCGCTGATAGTCCGGGCACCAGCCCGGTTGCCCCTGCTGGTCATCTATATATTTTTCAAATAAGGAACACGGCTTTGTGAGCTGCGTTCCTGGTTTTACTGCGGCACCAGCCAGGCTGGTGCCGCAGGTGTTACGGGTACCGCAATCGAATCAGGTACCGCTCTGCAGCAGCATGTTGCGTACGTGACCGATTGCCTTGGTCGGGTTCAGACCCTTCGGGCAAACGTTCACGCAGTTCATGATGCCGCGGCAGCGGAACACACTGAACGGGTCATCCAGCGCAGCCAGACGTTCTTCGGTCTTGTTGTCACGGCTGTCGGCCAGGAAACGATAGGCCTGGAGCAGTGCAGCGGGGCCGAGGAACTTGTCGGGGTTCCACCAGAAGGACGGGCACGAGGTCGAGCAGCAAGCGCACAGGATGCACTCGTACAGACCGTCGAGCTTCTCGCGCTCTTCCGGAGACTGCAGACGTTCGATGGCCGGAGCCGGCGTATCGTTCTGCAGGAAGGGTTTCACCTTCTCGTACTGCTTGTAGAAGATGCTCATATCAACGACGAGGTCACGAATGACCGGCAAACCGGGCAGCGGGCGAATCACCAGCTTGCCGCCCTTCAGGCCGGCGGCGGACAGCGGAGTGATGCACGCCAGGCCGTTCTTGCCGTTGATGTTCATGCCGTCGGAACCGCAGACGCCTTCACGGCAGGAGCGACGGTAGGAGAAACCCTCGTCCTGTTCCTTGATCAGCGCCAGTACGTCGAGGACCATCACGTCCTTGCCGTCGGTATCGATCTGGAAATCCTGCATGGTCGGAGCGCTGTCGCGCTCCGGGTTGTAGCGATAGACGCTGACAGTGAGAGTGTTGGACATGTCGGCCACCCTTAATAAGTACGTACTTTGGGTTCGAACGCCGGAACGGTCTTCGGCGCGAAGTTGACGGCGCGCTTGGTAACGCGCTTATCACCCGGGAAGTACAGGGTGTGGCACAGCCAGTTCTCGTCGTCGCGATCTTCGAAGTCTTCGCGGGCATGGGCGCCACGGGACTCCTTGCGGACTTCCGCGGCGATCGCGGTAGCCTCGGCGACTTCCAGCAGGTTCTGCAGCTCGAGCGCTTCGATGCGCGCGGTGTTGAAGGCCTGGCTCTTGTCGTTGATCTTGACGTTGGCGATGCGCTCACGCAGATCGGCCAGCTGGGCAATGCCCTTCTGCATGTATTCGCCGGTACGGAACACACCGAAGTAGTTCTGCATGCACTGCTGCAGCTCGCGCTTCAGCGGGGCAACTTCTTCGCCGCTGGTGCGCTCGTTGACGCCGGACAGACGCTTGAGCGACTGCTCGATGTCGGTCTCGCTGGCGCCGCGCGCCTCGATACCTTCCTTGAGCGCCTTCTCCAGGTGCAGACCGGCGGCACGACCGAACACAACCAGGTCGAGCAGGGAGTTGCCGCCCAGGCGGTTGGCGCCGTGTACCGATACGCAAGCCACTTCGCCCACCGCGAACAGGCCTTCGACGATGGTGTCGTTGCCGTTGGCGTCCTGGGTGATGGCCTGGCCATGGATGTTGGTGGCAACGCCACCCATCATGTAGTGGCAGGTCGGGATAACCGGAATCGGCGCGACGACCGGATCGACGTGCGCGAAGGTCTTGGACAGCTCGCAGATGCCGGGCAGGCGGCTGTGCAGAACTTCCTCGCCCAGGTGGTCGAGCTTCAGCAGTACGTGGTCCTTGTTCGGGCCCACGCCGTTGCCAGCGATTACTTCTTTCACCATGGAGCGGGCGACCACGTCGCGGCCAGCCAGATCCTTGGCGTTCGGAGCATAGCGCTCCATGAAGCGTTCGCCATGGGCGTTGATCAGGTAACCACCCTCGCCGCGGCAACCTTCGGTCACCAGCACGCCGGCGCCGGCGATACCGGTCGGGTGGAACTGCCACATTTCGATGTCCTGAACCGGCACACCTGCACGCAGGGCCATGCCCACGCCGTCGCCGGTGTTGATCAGGGCGTTGGTGGTGGAGGCGTAGATACGGCCTGCACCGCCGGTGGCCAGAACCACGGCCTTGGAGCGGATATAGACGGTTTCACCGGTCTCGATGCAGATCGCGATGATGCCAACCACGGCGCCGTCCTGGTTCTTCACCAGGTCTACGGCATACCACTCATTGAGGAACGAGGTGCCGCTCTTCAGGTTTGCCTGATACAGGGTGTGCAGCAGGGCGTGACCGGTACGGTCGGCCGCAGCGCAGGTACGGGCAGCCTGGCCGCCCTTGCCGAAGTCCTTGGACTGGCCGCCGAACGGGCGCTGGTAGATGCGACCTTGCTCGGTACGGGAGAACGGCAGGCCCATGTGTTCCAGCTCGAACACGGCTTCCGGACCAACGGAGCACATATATTCGATTGCGTCCTGGTCACCGATGTAATCGGAACCCTTGACGGTGTCGTACATGTGCCAGCGCCAATCATCATTCGGGTCGGCCGAAGCGATTGCGCAGGTGATGCCACCCTGGGCCGAAACGGTGTGGGAGCGAGTCGGGAACACCTTGGTCACAACGGCGGTCTTGTGACCGCCCTGAGCCAGTTGCAGCGCAGCACGCATGCCGGCGCCGCCGCCACCTACGATGATGGCGTCGAAAGAAAGAGTACGAATGCTAGCCATGGATCACACACCCCAGAGAATCTGCACGCCCCAGACGAAGAACGCGAACATTGCAATGCCGCATACCGCCTGGAACAGGAAACGCACGACAGTCGCCGCCTTGCCCAGCGCCATCGGCGTCAGGTAGTCGGTGGAGATGGTCCACATGCCGACCCAGGCGTGGACGCTCAGGGCGACCAGGGCAAGCAAGCTGAAGATGCGCATCGCGGTGTGGGAGAACAGACCGTGCCAGTCGGCGTAGGTCAGACCCGGACTGAACAGCAGGTAGCCCAGCAGGAAAAGGAAATAAGCCGCGAGAACGACCGCAGAAACGCGCTGGGCCATCCAGTCATAAAGGCCCGAACGCGAGAAGTTCGTAACGTTGGTTACCATATCCACACTCCCAGCAGCACGATCAGCACCGCAGAAACTACGATGACGATTTTCGAGCCCAGCTTGCCGCCCTCGAGCGTCTCGCCGACGCCCGCATCCATTACCAGATGGCGCACACCGGCAACCAAGTGGTAAAGCAGTGCGGACAGGAGGCCCCAAACCACCAGCTTGGCCAGCGGACTGGTCAGGCACGCCTTGACCTGCTCGAAGCCTTCCTCGGAGCTCAGCGACTTGTCGAGTGCGAACAGCAGCACGGCAATGCCGAAGAAGAGGATGACGCCAGAGATACGATGCAGGATGGACGTGTAAGCAGTGATGGGGAGTTTGATGGTCCTGAGATCTAGGTTTACAGGTCGTTGGCTATTCACGGCTTTTTTTTCACACTGAGGCCCCTAACTAACAGGGCAAGTTGTCGGGAAGTGCACTGATCAGGTACCCCTCACCAAAGGGAGTGCCGACCTCCAGAATATGGGCTTAAGGCCCCTGGCGATCGGGCGCTGAGTATAGACAGTTAGCTGACTAATGACAATGCGAACACCTGCCCCTAAAAGCGGATTGCACTGCCTATATAAAAGGCGTAAATAGCCCCTCTTTTTTCACCGAAAAACCCACGCAAACCCCACTGCCACATGGGTTTCTTCAAATTGACATTCGAATTTATACCTCTATAGTGTCCCGGGCCCTGCGTGGGGGGCTGTCTGATGATTTCAAGCATAACTAGGAGGCCGCTATGGCTGACAAAAAAGCGCAGTTGATCATCGAGGGCGCAGCCCCCGTAGAGCTGCCCGTTCTGTCCGGAACCATGGGACCCGATGTAGTCGATGTGCGGGGCCTGACCTCCACGGGCTGCTTCACCTTTGATCCTGGCTTTATGTCGACCGCCTCTTGTGAGTCGAAGATCACCTACATCGACGGCGACAAGGGCGTATTGCTGCACCGTGGCTATCCAATCGAGCAGCTGGCAGAGAAATCCGACTACCTGGAAACCTGCTACCTGCTGCTGAACGGCGAGCTGCCGAACGCTGAAGAGAAGGCCAAGTTCGTTGGCACCATCAAGAACCACACCATGGTTCACGAGCAGTTGAAGAGCTTCTTCAACGGCTTCCGCCGCGACGCCCATCCGATGGCGATCATGTGCGGCGTGGTCGGTGCCCTCTCCGCCTTCTACCACGACTCCCTGGACATCAATAACCCGCAGCACCGCGAAGTCTCGGCGATGCGCCTGATCGCCAAGATGCCGACCATCGCGGCGATGGCCTACAAGTACTCCATGGGCCAGCCCATGATGTACCCGCGTAACGACCTGAACTACGCGGAAAACTTCCTGCACATGATGTTCAACACCCCGGCCGAGATCAAACCGATCAGCCCGGTACTGGCCAAGGCCATGGATCGCATCTTCGTGCTGCATGCAGACCACGAGCAGAACGCATCCACCTCCACCGTACGCCTGGCCGGTTCGTCCGGCGCCAATCCCTTCGCTTGCATCGCTGCAGGCATCGCCGCCCTCTGGGGCCCGGCACATGGTGGCGCCAACGAAGCCGTACTGAGCATGCTGGACGAGATCGGCGACGTTTCGAACATCGACAAGTTCATCGCCAAAGCGAAGGATAAGAACGATCCGTTCAAGCTGATGGGCTTTGGCCACCGCGTGTACAAGAACTTCGACCCGCGCGCCAAGGTCATGAAGCAGACCTGCGACGAAGTCCTGGCTGAGCTGGGCATCAACGACCCGCAGCTGGAACTGGCCATGAAGCTCGACGAGATCGCGCGTAACGATCCTTACTTCAAGGAGCGCAACCTCTACCCGAACGTGGACTTCTACTCGGGCATCATCCTGAAGGCCATCGGCATTCCGACCAGCATGTTCACCGTGATCTTCGCCCTGGCACGCACCGTCGGCTGGATCTCGCACTGGAAGGAAATGCTCTCCGGCCCTTACAAGATCGGCCGTCCGCGCCAGCTCTACACCGGCTACGAAAAGCGTGACTTCGTCTCGCTGGATGGCCGCAAGTAAGGCTGACCGCACAATGAAAGAGGCTGCCAATCGGCAGCCTTTTTTATTTCAACTTTGTCTAGCCTTTCAGCGCTTTTCCGCCCGCTGGCGCATCGCTTTCAAGGTATTGAAAGGCGCATCGACCACGAAGCTGTTCGCAAGCCAGGATGGCACGCTACCGCCAGGCTCGGTGTGCGCCTGATAGGTCACTTCCACCTCCCCCGCCCCCTTCGGCACCAGCTTCCAGAAACCGACCACCTGAGTCACCCGCACATAGCCGTCAGCCTCCGGAAGGTACTTCGGCACCCCTTCGAGAATGCGCGTCACGCCTCCATCCGCCGCCAACTCGGAAGTCACGTGGATCACTGAATCCCGCGGCGTGACCGGCCAGGGCGTATTGAAACGGGTGTAGGTCCAGCTCTGGGCCCCTTCGTTCTTGAGCAACTTCTGATCCTTGCACTCATGGATCCAGGCGCAGGAACCGGCGACATCCTCCTGCAGGGCACGCAGGGTGGCGATATCAGTTTTCATGGTAGCGACACCGCGGTAGGCCTTGTACTTGGAACCCGGCACCTCACTCAGGAACACCTTGATGCCGTCTTCGTCCTTGGCCAGCTTCCAGTCCTCGGCATGGGCAATGGATGCTGCCAGCAAACCCAGGGCACAGAGCGCCACAACCTTGATTCTCATGATCTCTCCTTGCTCGAACGGTACCGACCGAAAGCCGGTTGAAAGATTAGGCCGCCGAGGTTGCCTGCTCCCACCAGCCAAGAAGGCGGATGGCATCCTCCCGGCTGTTACCGCAGACCTCGGGATCAGCATCGAAGTCGCCGCACACTGCTGGCCGGCGCGGGTCACCGAATAGTTGGCAGAGGTTCTCAGCGGACAAGTGCAGACAGCGTTCGCCCGCAGGCTTGCCTAAAGGCATACCGGGCAACGGGGAGCTGATGGACGGCGCAATGCAGCAGGCACCGCAGCCGGGGCGGCAGAGCATGGTGAAGAACCTCGAACGATAGGATGGCAGCACGAAAGCGCATTTTACTTGGCCGGAGGCGGTGTTGACACGACCCCGACGACCGATGCCTGATGCTCACGCAGCTCTTCCGGGCTATCGCCCTTGTAGATACGCGCCACGAGCCACCCTTCATGCACTTCCAGCCCTACGCGCTGCGGGTCGCGTAGATCGAACAACTGATAGGCCGCAGACTGGCTGTGGAAAGCTCGCAAGCGCGAGGTGGCGTAGAAGGCCTGGGTTGCGACCGAGCCCCCCTCCTCTACCGGCGAGCTCCCGGCAGCAGGTACGACCAGACGCCTACCGGACATGTCGTACGCCCCGGAAGTATCGCCGAAACCGAACACCCGTTCGCCCGCCTCCCGACGCCAGCTCAGGAAAAGCCGGTTCAAATCTGGATCTTCAAGGGTCACTTCCAGCACCAGGCCACGCTCACCATCATCCGCCAAGGCCACCACATAGCGACTCAGACTGCCGTCGACGCAGCGCAACTGCCCTTTCAGCATCAACTTGCTCCCCAGGCGCTCGAACGCTTCAAGACTCTGTTCGCGACAGATCAACTCACGCCGGTCGCGAAGTTCCTTCCCCAGCTTGAGCGAATCAGGCTCAGCTTGCCCCCTACCCGCCGCCAGGAAGCCGCCATCGACAGCCCAGAGCACCTTCTCCGGCCGGCTTCGCGGATAAACCACGAACCCCTGGCCACGCCAGGACAGGCGGTAGCGTCCAAAATCGAAATCCCGCGCCACCGCGAA
The DNA here is from genome assembly GCF_005502555.1 of Pseudomonas sp. D(2018). Classification (NCBI taxonomy): domain Bacteria; kingdom Pseudomonadati; phylum Pseudomonadota; class Gammaproteobacteria; order Pseudomonadales; family Pseudomonadaceae; genus Pseudomonas; species Pseudomonas sp. D(2018). Next base: position 73,024 of record NZ_SCOK01000022.1, on the reverse strand, counting down.
CGCCGGTGGCAGGTGCAACGCCGCGGTCACCGGCTGCTTGCGTGCGACATCAATGCCTCGCAACGTCGCGATCACAACCCCGAGCAGCACCAGCGCCGCGAATCCCAATCCACGCCAGAAGGCCATGGTTCTCCCCTTTCCTTGAGAATCAGCACCCATGAGGTTTGCGCGCCCCCTAACACAGAACCTCAGATCATGCCGGTATGGATGCAGACCGCAGCCCTGCCCACCTTGTCCAACGCCTTCATGACCTTTGCCTGGTATGGCCACCTGATGACCCTGAACACCAAACCCCGGGTAATTGCGGCGCTCATCAGCTGGGGCATCGTTTGGTTCGAGTACCTGATCATGGTGCCAGCCAACCGGATCGGCTACACCGAGCTCTCGGTTGGCCAGCTGAAGATCATGCAGGAAGTGATCACCCTGGCGATCTTCCTGCCGTTCAGCGTGCTCTACATGCAACAGCCCTTGAAGCTGGACTACCTCTGGGCGGGGTTATGCCTGCTAGGCGCGGTCTACTTCATTTTCCGCAGCTAGGCGACCCGATCGTCGACCAGGGGTTGTCGGAAATCGGCTCGAAATGCTCATTGACGGTCGCCAACTCCGCTTTCTCCCCGCCTTCCGCCTAGCCTGGTCTTTGCTCAGGACACCGACATCACTCGCTACGCGGGCTTTTTCAGCCGCGCGATCAGGCTGGACGTATCCCAGCGCCCACCGCCCATGGCCTGGACCTCAGCGTAGAACTGGTCCACCAGCGCAGTCACCGGCAGTTGCGCGCCGTTACGCGCGGCCTCGTCGAGGACGATGGACAGGTCCTTGCGCATCCAGTCCACGGCAAAGCCGAAATCGAAATTGCCCTCCAGCATCGTCTGGTGACGATGTTCCAGCTGCCAGGATTGGGCGGCCCCCTTGCTGATCACCTCCATGGCGCCTTGCGCGTTCAGGCCGGCGCACTGGGCAAAGTGAAGCGCCTCGGCCAACCCTTGCAGCAGGCCGCCAACACAGATCTGGTTGACCATCTTGGTCAATTGGCCGCTACCTGCCGGCCCCATATGTCGAATCATCTTGGCGTAGCTGTCGATTACCGGCACGGCGCGGTCGTAGAAAACCCGTTCCCCACCAACCATCACCGACAGCATGCCCGCTTCGGCGCCCGCCTGGCCGCCAGAAACCGGTGCATCGAGGAAACCCAGCTCGCGCTCGGCAGCCAGCGTGGCCATTTCCCGCGCCACATCCGCCGACGCCGTGGTGTGGTCCACCAGGATCGAACCGGGTGCCATCCCGGCGAAGGCGCCGTCCTCCCCCAGCAGAACCGCACGCAGATCAGCGTCATTTCCGACGCAGACCATCACGAACTCCGCCCCCTCGGCCGCTTCGCGCGGCGTGGCAAAGGCATCGCCGCCGAACTCGTCGCACCACAGTGAGATCCTCCCCGGCGTGCGGTTGTAAACCCGCACCGAATGCCCTTCGCAAGCCAGGTGCCCGGCCATATTGAAGCCCATGACTCCCAGACCAATGAACGCTACTTCAGCCATTGTTGTTCTCCTTCGTCGACCTGCGGAAAAGCCTAACACGCAGTTTGCCGCCCCGCGAAAGCACCACCATACTCGCTCCAGGCCGGCCCAGCCGCCCCTTTGCCAAGGAGACCCCCATGCCGCACTGGCTGGTCATCGACCTGGAAGCCACCACCGAAGAAGGTGGCTGGCCACTGGAAGAAATGGAAATCATCGAGATAGGCGCCACCCTGGTTCGTGCGGACGGTCATGAGGTGGACCATTTCCAGCGTTTTGTCCGCCCCGCACGCCGCCCCTGCTTGACGGGCTTTTGCCGCCAGCTCACGCATATCAGCCAGGCCGACGTGGACAGTGCCGCACATCTGCCCCAGGTATGGCAGACCTTCGAGCGCTGGCTCGGCCACCACAGCCCGCGCCTGGCGGGCTGGGCAAGCTGGGGTGACTACGACCGCCGCCAACTGGAGCAGGAGTGGCAACTGCACGGGCTGCACAGCCTCCTGGCCGCCCTACCCCATCTGAACCTCAAACAGCGGTTCGCGGATGCGCGTCAGCTAAAGCGCGCGGTGGGCCTGCACACCGCCTTGCAACTGGCTGGCCTGCACTTCCAGGGCCAGCAACACCGAGCCCTCGAAGACGCCCGCAACACCGCACGCCTGCTACCCCTCGTACTTCCCGCCTGAAGCTTGCGGACCTAGTGACGGCAAAACCGGCCTTGGGCATACTGTCGAGCCCTTTCAGACCCCATCCAGGAGCCCAGCATGTTCAAGGTCAACGAATACTTCGACGGCACCGTCAAATCCATTGCGTTCGGCATGACCGAAGGTCCGGCCACCATCGGCGTAATGGCCGCTGGCGAGTACGAATTCGGCACCAGCCAGCTGGAAGTGATGCACGTCATCGCCGGCGCCCTGACGGTGAAACTGCCGGGCAGCGACACCTGGGAAACTTTCGCCTCCGGTAGCAAGTTCACCGTTCCGGCCAACAGCAAGTTCCAGCTGAAAGTCGCCCAGGACACCGCTTACCTGTGTGAATACCGCTAAAAGCGTCAGTACAAAAGAAACCGGCCATCAGGCCGGTTTCTTTTGTTTCAGGCAGCACCATTCAGATCAGGTTCGGCTCCATTTCCAGCTCCACGCCAAAGCGCTTGGCAATGTCTGCACGAATGCGCTGGGCCAGGTCATGCAGCTGACTCCCCGTTGCTGAACCGTAATTGACCAGCACCAGCGCCTGCAGGCGATGCACGCCGGCATCGCCTTCGCGGAACCCCTTCCAGCCAGCACGCTCGATCAGCCAACCAGCGGCCAGCTTGACCTGCCCGTTTGCCTGGGGATAGGCGACCAGATCGGGATGTTCGCCACGCAAGTGCTGCGCGAGCTCAGCGCTAATCAGCGGATTCTTGAAGAAACTGCCAGCATTGCCCAGCTCGGCCGGGTCTGGCAGTTTTTCGCTGCGAATGGCGCAGATGGCGCGACTGACATCCTTGGGCGTTGGTGCGTCGATGCCTTCGGCCTGCAGGCGCTGGCGCACCGGGCCGTAATCCAGATGCAGCTGCGGCGCGCGACTGAGGTTGAAGCGCACACGCAGGATCAGCCAGCGGCCGGTTTCACGCTTGAACAGGCTGTCGCGGTAAGCGAACTGGCAGTCCTCCAGCGCAAACTCGCGCAGCTCGCCGGTTTCCCGGTCCAGCGCGACCAGCCCGGCGAACACGTCCTTCAGTTCAACGCCATAGGCACCAATGTTCTGCATGGGTGCAGCCCCCACGGTACCGGGAATCAGGCTGAGGTTTTCCAGGCCACCCAGGCCCTGCTCCAGCGTCCAGAGCACCAGAGGATGCCACGGCTCGCCGGCTTCGGCCTCCAGCAGCACATTCTTTCCGTCATCCGCCAGAACACGCACCCCTCGGCTGGCCATGCGCAAGACGAAGGCCTCTACATCGCGCGTCAGCAGCAGGTTGCTACCACCACCGACCACCAGCAGCGGAAGGTCACGCTCGGCCGCCAGGGCGATTGCCTCACGCACCTCGGCATCGTCATGCGCCTCGGCGAACAACCGCGCCTTAACGTCTACGCCGAAGGTGTTGTACGGCTTGAGGGACAGATATTCGTGCAGGACCAGGCTCACAGGCGCCCCTTGATTTCCAGGATCAGTGCATCGCAGGCCTGCTCCACCAGGTCGAGGACCTGCTCGAAGCCTGCTTCGCCGCCGTAGTAAGGGTCCGGCACCTCGTCCAGCTCAAGCTGGTAGCGGCGAAGGAACAGGTCAAGTTCAGCGGCGGCGTTGCCGGGACGCAAACGATGCAGGTTGGCCAGGTTACTCTCGTCCATCGCCAGGACCAGGTCGAAGTGACCGAAGTCGTCCACCTCCACCTGGCGCGCGCGCAGCTGGGACAGGTCATAGCCACGACGCTGAGCAGCCACGCGGGTGCGAGCGTCTGGCGCCTTACCCACGTGCCAGTCACCAGTGCCAGCTGAGTCCACCTGCACCTGCCCGGCGAGCCCGGCCTCACGCAGTTTGTGACGCAGCACGCCCTCAGCGGTGGGCGAGCGACAGATATTGCCCAGGCAAACGAAGAGCACTCGCATCAGGCCCCCAGCAAGCGCCGGACGCGCTCGAGGTCTTCCGGGGTATCGACGCCAGTGGGCGGTGCCTCACGTGCATCAGCCACATGGATACGCACGCCGTGCCAGAGCGCACGCAGCTGCTCCAGGCATTCGGTGTTCTCCAGCCAGCACGGTCCCCAGGCGACGAAGTCGTGGAGGAGACCAACGCGGTACGCGTAGATGCCAATATGCCGGCGATACGGTACGCCTTCCGGCAGTTGGTCACGGTCGGAAGCGAAGGCATCACGAGCCCAGGGTAACGGCGCACGGCTGAAGGTCAGGGCCAGACCGTTGAGGTCGGCGGCCACTTTCACCACATTGGGATTGAATAGCGCCTGCACGTCCTGGATCGGCTCGGCCAGGGTCGCGATGCCAGCTTCCGGATGCGCGGCCAGGTTAGCCGCCACCTGGTCGATGATGGCCGGCGGGATCAGCGGCTCGTCGCCCTGCACGTTGACCACGATGGCGTCATTGGCCAGGCCCAACTGGCTGGCCACTTCGGCCAGGCGATCGGTGCCCGAGTTGTGATCTTCACGGGTCAGCAGCACCTCGGCACCAACGGCCCGGCAAACGTCGACGATGCGCGCATCATCGGTGGCCACTACCACGTGCTGGGCTGCGCTGCGTTTTGCCTGCTCCCAGACGTGCTGGATCATCGGTTTGCCGGCGATGTCCTGCAGCGGCTTGCCGGGCAGGCGGGTCGAGGCGTAGCGAGCTGGAATGACGACGGTGAAAGCCTGGGTCATTTGTCCAGACGCTCGTCGACAGTGAGGGGACGGGCCTCGCCTTCCAGCATTACCGGGATACCGTCGCGCACCGGAAAGGCCAGGGCGTCGGCCTTGCAGATGAGCTCGCTCTTGTCATCGGCCAGCTTCAGCGGCCCCTTGCACAGGGGGCAGGCGAGGATATCGAGAAGTTTCGGGTCCATGAGTGAATCCTTGAGACGGCAGCCCAAGGGCTACCTGGGTTAGAAGCGGGTCGGCAGCAGGCGGGCCAGTTGCTCGTCGAGCCAGGTGACGAAGGCCGGCGACGGTGCAGCATCGACCGCCAGGTACCACCAGTCGGCGGCAGCGAAGGCCCGGCACTTCACCGCATCCTTCTCGGTCATCAGCACAGGCAGCGACGGCGAAAAATCGAAGGCTTCCGGGCTATAGACAGCGTGATCGGCGAAGGGGTGCGGAATCGGGCGCCAGTTTAGCGCCTCCAGGGTCGTGAAGAAACGCTGGGGGTTGCCGATGCCCGCCACCGCATGCATGGCTTGGCCGGACGGAAAATGCTCCAGCCCCACACGCTCGCCGCTCCGCAAGTTGACCAGCACGCCGGGTTGCAGCTTGAAGGAGAAGCCTTCGGCGGAATCGGACTCGGCGCCGTTGCGCAGCACCGCATCCACAGAGTCCAGGCGCTCCGGCGGCTCACGCAAGGGCCCGGCCGGCAGGCAGCGACGATTGCCAAGGCCACGGGCGGCGTCGATCAGCACCAACTCCAGGTCGCGCCCGAGACGGTAGTGCTGCAAGCCATCGTCGCTGAGGATCAGGTCCAGCTCTTCCTGCTCCAGCAGGGCCCGCACTGCACGGGAACGGTCAGGGTCGATCATCAGGGGCACGCCACTGCGCTGGACAATCAGCAGCGGCTCGTCTCCGGCCAGCTCGGCGCCTTGTTCGGCACGCACCCGCCAGGGCAGCTGCGGCGGTTTCGCCCCGTAACCACGACTGACCACGCCAACGCGCAGTCCGCGCGTCCGGCAGTGTTCGATCAGCCAGAGAATCATCGGAGTCTTGCCGGTGCCGCCAACGGTAATGTTGCCGACCACGATCAGCGGTACGGGCGGGCGATAGCTGTTGCCCTGCCCCGCCAGGAACGACGCGCGCTTGCGCTCGGCCACCCGACGGTAGAGCCACTCCAGCGGGCCTAGCAGGCCGAGGGCCGGATGGCCCCGGTACCAGGCGTCCAGCAGACGATCGGAGAAGGCCATCAGGGCTTCTTGGCCGCTTCGGCCTCGACGGTGGTCATGCGCAGATGGCTGAACCCCAGCTTGCCGGCGGCGTCCATGGCGGTAATCACCGCCTGGTGAGTGGTGCGAGCGTCAGCGGTGATCACCAGCGGCAGGCTGTTGTCGCCTTCCGACTCACGTCCCAGCGCAGAGATCAGGGTCGCCAGGTCACTCTTCACCAGGTTCTGGCCGTTGAGTGAATACTGGCCGTCGGCGCCAATGGAAAGCTCCAGCGTCTTGAGCTGCGTCTCTTCGGGCGGCGTGCCGCTCACCGCTTCGGGCAGCTCGATCTTCAGCTGGTTGGGCTTGCTGAAGGTGGTGGTCACCACGAAGAACAGCAACAGCACGAAGATCACGTCGATCAACGAAGTAAGGTTGAGGAACACCTCTTCGCGGGCGACATTGCCCGCCCTGCGGCGGAACTTCACGCTTTGGCTTCCTCAGCGAAGTCGACTTCGCGATCACCCTGGACCACTTCCACCAGCTTGATCGCTTCCTGCTCCATCGCGACCACCAGTTCGTCGACACGACGCAACAGGTAGCGATGGAAGAACACGGCCGGAATGGCAACGATCAGGCCCGCCGCGGTGGTCACCAGAGCCTTGGCGATGCCGCCGGCCAGGACCGGCGCATTGGCCATGCCGTTTTCCATGAAGCCGCCGAAGATTTCGATCATGCCGAAGACGGTACCCAACAGCCCCAGCAACGGCGCCATGGCGGCGATGGTGCCCAGGGCATTGAGGTAGCGTTCCAGTTCATGGATGACCCGGCTAGCGGCTTCCTCGATGCACTCCTTCATGATTTCCCGGCCATGCTTGGAGTTCGCCAGGCCCGCAGCCAGCACTTCACCTAAAGGCGAAGACGCGCGCAGCTCCTTGAGCTTCTGGCTGTTCAGTTGCTTGTCCTTGATCTGGCGCCAGACCTGCCCCAGCAAATGCGGAGGCGAGACCCGGCTGAGACGCAGGGTCCACAGCCGTTCAGCGACAATAGCAGTGGCGGCGATGGAACACAGAATGATCGGCAGCATCATCCAGCCACCGGCTTTGACCAACTCCCACACGGTAGGAAATCCCCTTCGGAAAAGTGGCGCCACTCTAGCATAGGGTCGGGCCTGCGCCGACCGTCGCTGTTCTCATTTTTCCCTCCAGAACACGGACTTTTCTCGCCCGCTTTCGGGCTCGCTGTTCGCCCCCAGACGCAGCAGCAAGTGGCCCTGTTCCGCGGTGTCATGGATATCGGCCGGCAGCGCGCGAATACGCGAAACGACCAGTGGATGCGGGTGACCGTAGGAATTCAGGTGGCCGCGGGAGATCAGCACCTTCTCAGGTGCCACGATACGCAGGAAGGCACTGCTGGAAGACGTCCGACTGCCATGGTGACCGGCTACCAGCCAGCGCGCAGCCAGTGGTTGGCCGCTCGCAACCCAGGCCGCTTCGCCACGGGTGCCCAGATCGCCGCTGAGCAGAATGCGCTCACCAAGGGCCTCGATCGCCAGCACGCATGAAGCGTCGTTACTGTCCCCGGTCAGCGGCGACTGCCAGACCAGGAAGTCCACCCCTTCCCAGGTCCAGGCATCCCCCGCCGAACAGCGTTCGGCCCCCAACTCAGGAGATAAACGCTCCAATTCGCCGGCCAGCACGCGCTCCACGGCCACCCCCCGCTGCACCGCCAGGGCGCCCCCAGCGTGGTCGGAGTCGGCATGGCTGATCAGCATCAGGTCAAGCCTGGAGACCCCGAGGCCGCGCAAGGTCGGCACCACCACCCGCTCGCCGATGTCGAAGTCACCCCGGCGTGGTCCGGCATCGTAGAGCAGCGCATGCTCGCGGGTGCGCACCAACACTGAAAGACCCTGCCCCACATCCAGCACCCGCACCTCGGCCTGACCGTACGCGAGGGGCTCATTCGACGGAAACAGCATCGGCATCAGCAACGCCAGGCCAAGTGCCCGCAGCGGCACACCCGCCGGAGCAATCAGAAGCAGGACGCCTGATGCCCCCAGGAGCCAGGCCCAAAGGGGGACCTGCTCCGGGATCCAGGCGGGTAACTGCGCCGCCATCCAGGCCAGCATCTGAAACAGAAGGTCCAGTGCGCCTCCAGCCAACCAGAGCAGCGCGTCTCCCACAACAGGAATGCCCAGCAGCAAGGTACCCAGCAGCGCCAGCGGTAATACCACCAGGCTGATCCAGGGCACCGCCACCAGGTTGGCCAATGGCCCACTGAGACTGATGGGCAAAGCCAGGGCCAGCAGCAGCGGCGCAAGCCCCAGGCCCATCACCCACTGGGCACGCCACCAGGTGTGCCACCAGGGCCACGCGCCGAGACGGCCGGCGAAAGCCAGGATCAGCAAGACCACTGCACCGAAGGACAACCAGAAACCCGGCTGCAGGATCACCAGTGGTTCCACTGACAACACGACGCAAAGAGCAACCAGCAGCGGCGTGAGGAAGCCCAGGTGGCGAAAACGCAAACGCCAGAGCAGAACGACAGCGAGCATCACACACGCCCGCTGCACCGGCACGTCGAAGCCGGCCATCACGCCGTAGCCAAGGCCTCCGGCGAAAGCCATGAAGCAGGCCCAGGGCAGCCAGGGCAGGCGCCGGGGCCAGAGTCCGAATCGCGCAAGTGCCGCGACCACGCCATAGAGCACGCCGGCAAAGAGGGTTATGTGCTGGCCTGAAATCACCATCAGGTGAGTGGTACCGGTGTCCTGCAGCAGTCGCCAATCCCGATCCTGCAAGCCGGAACCATCGCCCAGCACCAGGGCGGCAAGTCCTCCGGCCCGCCCGTTGGCATCCACTTCCAGCAAACGTTGACGCAGTGCATCACGCCAGGCAACGAGGCCGTCAGCCGGCTGGACACGTTCGCCAGCCTTCACCGAGCCGGTCGCACCTATACGCCGCGCCAGCAACCAGGCTTCGTAATCGAAAGTCGCCGGGTTCACCAAACCCCGCGGCCGCTTGAGACGGACCGCCAGGCGCCAGCGCTCACCGGCGAGCACACGCGGCCCATCGTGCCAGGACAAGCGCAGGCGGCCAGGCAGCTGTGCCCGCGCGGAATGAAGATCGGTGAGCTCGAAACGCACCACACCGTCGGCCGTACTCGGCAAACCGACTACCCGCCCTTCCAGCCAGCGCACCTGGCCATCCAGACGGGAGTCCAAGCGGTCATCCAGCGCCCACTGGACACTCAGACACGCCCAGCCAAGGCCGAGGAGAAAGAGGCCGAGGCGCCAGGCGCGTGACATCAGCAACCCGAAACCGAGAACCAGCTGAAAATAGAGCCACCAGACAGGCGGCAGACTGGGTATCCAACGCAGTAGAAGAAGGCCGACGGCAAGCGTCGCCAGACCCGACACCATGGGTATCCAACTCCCTTTCCCTGGGATGAAAAGCGCGGCAACATCCTGTGCCACCCTGCACGGGTCGATCAGACCGGTGCAATTCCCGTTAAACTTGCCGACACAATCTGACCCGGCGCTGTCATTTCCGGGTGTGCATAATACCCGGCGCTTTCGTCCGCCAGAGACCGCTCATGCCGCGTCGCATCTTCAAACGCTACATGCCGAATCCGGACACTATCAGGGAACACAAGTCCCTGCGTTTTCTCGGCACGCTCATCCACGACCCGAACCTCTGGCACCTCAATCGCCACTCGGTCGCCCGCGCCATGGCCATGGGCCTGTTCGCGGCGTTCGTCCCCATTCCCATGCAGATGCTGCTGGCCGCCGGCCTGGCCATCGCGGTCCGCGCGAACCTGCCGATCTCGGTGGGTCTGGTCTGGCTGACCAACCCCATCACCATGCCGCCGGTCTTCTACTGCACCTACAAGATGGGGGCCTGGATCATGCAGATTTCTCCGCGCGCCCTACCTGATGAACTGACTTGGGAATGGATCACCCAGGAACTTTCCACGCTCTGGCAGCCATTTCTCCTAGGCTCGCTGGTCTGCGGCGTATTGGTCGGCGCACTGGCTTACATGCTGACCATGCTCTATTGGCGTTGGTGGGTTGGCCATAGCTGGCGCAAGCGCCAGAAGGCGCGCCGAGAAACCAGCCGCTGAAATGAAAAACGCCGCTTCGAAAGCGGCGTTTTTACTTGCCGTCACAGCCGATTATTCGTAGCGCAAGGCCTCGGCTGGCTGGGTTTGGGCCGCCCGCCACGCTGGATAGAGGGTGGCCAGGAAGCTCAGCACCAGGGCAGCCGTGCAGATCAACATCACATCGCCCAGCTGCAGTTCGGACGGTAGATAGCTCACGAAGTAGACGTCTGAGCTGAAGATCTGCCGGCCGCTAGCACGCTCCAGGGCGGCGATCCACTGACTGACGTTGAGCGCGGTGATGACGCCCAGAACAGTACCGATCAGAGTACCGATGACGCCGATCACACTGCCTTGAACCATGAACACGGCCATGATCTGCCGCGGCGTCGCACCCAAGGTGCGGAGGATAGCGATATCCGCGCGCTTGTCGGCCACAACCATGATCAGCGTGGCGATGATGTTGAAGGCGGCAACGGCCACGATCAGCAGCAGGAGCAGGCCGATCATGGTTTTCTCCATCTTCATGGCGCTGAACAGGCTGCCCTGGGTGTGAGTCCAGTCATCTGCACGGTAGCCCTGCCCCAGCTCTGCGGCGATCTGCTTCGACACCTCAGGTGCCAGGAACAGATCCTCAAGTGCAATCCGTACGCTTTGCACCTGCCCTTCCGGCAGACGCTGGATAGCCGAAGCATCGGCAATATTGATCAGCGCCAGGGAGCTGTCCAGCTCCGCGCCAACCTTGAACACACCTACCACATTGAGGCGTTGCATGCGCGGGGTGATGCCGCCTGGCGCACCGCTCACCTCGGGGACGATCAGGGTCAGTTTGTCGCCGACGTTGAGGCGGAAACGCCGTGCAGTGATCTCGCCGATGACGATGCCGGATTCGCCAGGCTTCAGGGCATTCAGGTCCCCCTGAACCATGTGCTTGCCGATAATGGAAACCTTGGGCTCCTCGGCCGGATCGACACCATTGATCTGCACGGGCTGCATCATGCCCTTGTAGGACAGCATGCCTTCCAGCTCGGCGAAGGGCACCGCACCGACCACTTCCGGGTGCTTCATCGCCGCATCGGCCACCCGGCGCCAGTCCTCCAGCGGCTGTTCCGCGCTCAGGGTGGCGTGGGAAACCATGCCGAGGATGCGCGAGCGCATCTCCTTCTGGAAACCGTTCATCACCGAGAGCACCACGATCATGGCGAGCACGCCCAGCGCCAGACCGATCATCGAGGTCAGCGAGATGAAGGAAATGAAGTGGTTACGGCGTTTGGCGCGCGTATAGCGCGTGCCGATGAAGATCGGAAGAGGTCTGAACATCTCAGGCAGCCACCAGCCGGCCGTCTTCAAGGCGCAGCGCCCGATCCATCTGGCGGGCCAGCTGCAAGTCGTGGGTCACCACCAGGAAGGCAGTCTGCACAGAGCCGCTCAACTCGAGCATCAGCTCCTGGATGCCATGGGCGGTGTGCTGGTCGAGGTTACCCGTGGGTTCGTCGAGCAGCACCAGGGCCGGGTTGTTGACCAGGGCACGGGCGATGGCCACGCGCTGACGCTCACCGCCAGAGAGCTCTGCCGGTTTGTGCGACAGGCGATGGCCCAGCCCCACTCGCTCCAGCAGTGCGGTGGCGCGCTGGCGCGCTTCGCCAATGGCAGTACGACCGATCAGCAGCGGCATGCAGACGTTCTCCAGGGCGGTGAACTCCGGCAGCAGGTGGTGGAACTGGTAAACGAAACCCAGGGCGCGATTGCGCAGCAGGCCACGAGCGGTCTCGCTGAGGGCGGACAGTTCCTCGCCAGCCAGCCAGACACTCCCTGTGCTCGGAGTATCCAGCCCGCCCAGCATGTTCAGCAGCGTGCTCTTGCCGGAACCGGAGCTGCCGACGATGGCCACTCGTTCCCCCGGATGCAGCTCCAGTTCGACGCCCGACAGCACCTCGACAGACTGAGGGCCTTCGTCGTAGCTCTTGCCCAGATTGCGGCAACTCAGGACTGCCTTGTTACTCATAGCGCAAAGCCTCTGCTGGCTGGGTGCGGGCGGCACGCCAGGCGGGATAAAGGGTGGCAAGGAAGCTCAGGACCAGCGCGGCCGAACAGACCAGCACCACGTCCTCGACCATCAGCTGGGATGGCAGGTAATCGATGAAATAGACCTCGGCACTGAGGAACTTGTGCCCCATCAAGCGTTCCAGCAGGGCAATGGCATCGCTCACCTTCAGCGCCGCAAGAATGCCCAGTACACCGCCGATGACGGTGCCGACGACGCCGATCACCGTGCCCTGGACCATGAAGATGCCCATGATCTGCCTCGGTGTGGCGCCAAGGGTGCGCAGGATGGCGATGTCACCGCGCTTGTCGGTCACCACCATCACCAGGGTGGAAATGATGTTGAAGGCGGCGACGGCCACGATCAGCAGCAGGAGCAGACCGATTATGGCCTTCTCCATCTTGATTGCCTGGTAAAGGTTGCCGTGGGTACGGGTCCAGTCGCGGGCATAGAAGTCTTCGCCCTTCAACTCGCCAGCGATCTGCCAAGCCAGCTGGGGCGCCTGGAACAAGTCATCGAGCTTCAGGCGCAGCCCCTGGACCTGATCGGGCCGCCAGCGCTTCAGGCGGGCGACGTCGGACAGGTTGGCAATGGCCAGGAAGCCATCCAGTTCGCCCGCACCGACATGGAAGACGCCGACCACGGTGAAGCGCTTCATGCGCGGAAAGACGCCGGCCGGGGTCACCGCCACTTCGGGGAGCACGAAGGTGACCTTGTCACCCATGCCTACGCCCAGCTTGCTGGCGGCGCGGTCACCGATGACGATGCCGAATTCACCGGGCTTCAGTGCGGCCAGGCTCCCTTGGCGGAAGAAGTCGCCGATGATGGAAACCTTGGATTCTTCCTGCGGGTCCACGGCGTTGACCAGCACCTTCTGCACCTTGCCGTCGGCGGTCAGCAGCCCCTGCACCTGCGTGTAGGGCGCCACGGCCTTCACTTCGGGATGACGGGCAACATCTTCGGCCAGCTTGCGCCAGTCGTTGATCGGTACCGCGGACTCCACGGTAGCGTGGGGCACCATGCCCAACACGCGGGTGCGCATCTCGTGATCGAAGCCGTTCATGACCGACAGCACCAGGATCATGACCAGCACGCCGAGTGCCAGACCGATCATGGAAGTCAGGGAAATGAAGGAGACGAAGTAGTTGCGGCGCTTGGCGCGCGTGTACCGGGCGCCTATATACAGGGACAGCGGTCTGAACATGGAAGTGGAGTTCGCTGGCGAAAGAAGGGACGTCCTTGTGGCGGGGCTTGGCAAGCAGCGTTTACACTCAAATTCTGTTCGTGATCTGCTGCGGCGCCCCGGGCGACGCAAACGGACTTGCAAATACGGAACAGCTCTTCGACCACCACTGCTGCCATGGGTTCGCCATGTCGACACGAGACGCGGATGACCGCCGCGAATACTACCGCATCGAAGATACGATCGCACTGGAATTTCGCCCGCTGAAACAGGGCGAAACAGCTGATGAAAGCGGCGTGGACAGTGCTTCGCAGCTGTTCAATCTGCTCAGCGAATTGCATCTTATGGACTTCGAATCCCAGCACTTGTTGCGGCATATCCATGAGCGCGATCGGACGCTGGCCAGCTACCTCAAGGTCATCAACAAGCGCATCGATCTGCTTGGCCAAGCCGTGGCCCACAGCCTGTTGCGCGACATAGGCCCGGCACGCCAGGTCACCCTGTCCGAAGGCGGCATCGGTTTCAGCAGCGACCAATCCATCGAGTTGGGCACCCACCTGGCGATCAAGATCGTCCTGATGCCCCAGGCCCTCGGCCTGCTGCTGCGCGCCGTGGTGATCCACAGCCAGCCCCGTGATGACGGCCAGTTCGACATCGGCACTGAGTTCGAGGCACTGACCGACGCTCAGCGCCAGTTGCTGGCACGACACATTCTGCAAAAGCAGGCCCAGCAGCGACGCCAGGCTCGCGAACGCTCCTCCCCTACTCCCTGAGACCCTCGCATGATGCGCCCCGGCCTGTTGCTGACCTGTCTTCTCCTCGCACTGCCCGTCGGTGCCGAAACCATCGAAATCCCCGTCGGCAATCAGGGCGACCAGGGTGTTTCGCTACCAGCTCGCGGTGAGAGCCAGCGTAGCGTCCTGCAGCGTTTCGGTCTGCCCGACGAAGAGCATGCCGCGGTGGGCAAGCCACCCATCAGTCGCTGGGACTACCGCGAATTCTCGGTCTATTTCGAAAGCGGACGCGTCATCGATAGCGTCCGCCACCATCAACCCAGAGCACCAAGGGAATAAACGTGACCCTGATCTACGGCCATCGAGGCGCCAAGGGCGAATGCCCGGAAAACACCCTGGCCAGCTTCCGGCAATGCCTATCACATGGTGTGAAGCGTTGCGAGCTGGACCTGCACCTGTCGCGTGACGGCGAGCTGATGGTGATCCACGACCCCAGCCTGAAACGCACTACTGGCCGCCGCGGCAAAGTGGCGGAGCATGACGCCGAGGAGCTGGTGACCTATGACGCCCGACTGGGTGGCCCGGCCTGGCAACAGCCCTGCCCCATCCCGCGACTGGCGACCTTGTTCGAGCATTGCGACTTCGAACACTGGCAACTGGAGGTGAAGAGCGCCTCACGGGTGCGAGCAGCGCGAACCGTACTGGCGATCCAGGAGCTGGCCGAACGCTACGGCGTGACGGACAAGGTGACGGTCACCTCAAGTTCGCGGGAGGTACTGCGCGCGCTGAACAGGCTGACGCCAACGCTGTCCCGTGGATTGGTGGCGGAATACGCCTGGCTGGACCCGCTGAAGGTGGCCAAGCACCACGGCTGCAACGTCCTGGCGTTGAACTGGACGCTATGCACCCCGGAGCGCCTGCTGCGCGCTCAAAAGGAAGGGCTGCACGTCTCTGTGTGGACGGTCAACGAACCGGCGCTGATGCGCCGCCTCGCCGACTTCGGTGCGGATAGCATCATCACCGACTTCCCCGGCCTGGCGAGCGCGACCGTCGGGGTGCGCTGAGCCATAAAGAAGAACCGGCCTCAAGGGCCGGTTCTTCATTCATGGCGTCGCCTGATCAGAAGCTCTCCCGGTTCGGCCAACGCCACAGGCGTGGATCGCCGAGAGGGTCCTCCCCGGCCGGCTCAGGCGCCCGGCCGGTGCCGCTCAAAAAAGCCGGTTGAGGCCGTCGAACGCCGCCACCCGGTAGGCTTCAGCCATGGTCGGGTAGTTGAAGGTGGTGTTGATGAAGTACTTGATGGAGTTCGCCTCGCCCTTCTGGTTCATGATCGCTTGGCCAATGTGCACGATTTCCGAGGCCTGGTAGCCGAAGCAGTGCACGCCGAGGATCTCCAGGGTCTCGCGGTGGAACAGGATCTTCAGCATCCCTACCGGCTCATGGGAGATTTGCGCTCGCGCCATGCCCTTGAAGAAGGCTTTGCCCACCTCGTAGGGGATCTTCGCCTGGGTCAGCTCCTTTTCGTTCTTGCCGATAGAGCTGATCTCCGGAATGGTGTAGATGCCGGTGGGCACGTCGTCGACGAAGCGCCAGCTATCGTTCTCAACCGCGCTACCGGCTGCCGAGCGCCCCTGGTCGGCGGCGGCGCTGGCCAGGCTCGGCCAACCGATCACGTCGCCGGCGGCAAAGATGTTGCTGACCTCGGTGCGGTAGTACTGGTCGACATTGATCTGGCCGCGGCTGTTGACCTTGATGCCAATGTTCTCCAGGCCCAGCTTGTCGGTATTGCCGGTACGGCCGTTGCACCACAGCAGGCAGTCGGCCTTGATCTTCTTGCCGGACTTGAGGTGCAGGATCACGCCGTTCTCCAGCCCCTCGATGCGCTCGTACTCCTCGTTATGGCGGATCAGCACGTTGTTGTTGCGCAGGTGGTAGCTGAGGGCGTCGGAGATTTCGTCGTCGAGGAAGCTGAGCAACTGGTCACGGTTGTCGATCAGGTCCACCAGCACACCCAGGCCGCTGAAGATCGAGGCGTATTCGGAGCCGATCACCCCAGCGCCGTAAATGATGATGCGGCGCGGTGTATGGGTGAGGCTGAGAATGGTGTCGCTGTCGTAAATGCGCGGGTGGTTGAAGTCGACATCTGCCGGGCGGTAGGGGCGCGAGCCCGTGGCGACGATGACCTGCTTGGCCACCAGCTTTTCCACCACTCCGCTGGCGCAGACGACTTCCACGGTTTGCTCATCGGAGAAGCTTGCGGTGCCGAAGAACACGTCGACGCGGTTACGCGCGTAAAAGCCGGTGCGCGAGGCCACCTGCTTGGCGATCACCCGCTCCGCGCTCTTCAACACGTCAGGGAAGGAGAACCAACGCGGTTCTCCAATCTGGCGGAACAGCGGGTTGGTGTTGTACTGCATGATCTGCCGTACCGAGTGACGCAGGGCCTTGGACGGGATGGTGCCCAAGTGGGTGCAGTTGCCGCCGACCAGCGGGCGGTTGTCCACTACTGCAACCTTGCGCCCGGCCTTGGCAGCGTTCATCGCTGCCCCCTCACCCGCCGGGCCGGAACCCAGCACCACTACGTCGTAGTTGTAGACAGCCATGCTTACTCCTCATAACGGGCCGGGGCGCCCTCTGGCGCCCCCGGCAAGGTCCGCGGCTCTCGACACCGCGGAATTCGGAACCTGTTTCGACGATCCCGGGCGGGACCTTGAACTGGCGTGCAGCTTAGCCGAGCGGCTTGGCGCTGCACATTAGCGCTTGGTCGCGTCGTAGGCGAGGTTTGAATCCACTACATCGCCGTCGCGACTTACCTCTTCGCACTTCTCACGATTACCACCGCAAATCGAGCATTCCTTCTCGATGCCGAGGTTGGCGATACCACCGCAGGACCCGGCAATGGGTTTGCGCCCCATGATCACGCCCACGGCCATGCCCAGCACTACCAACAGCATGATCAGGAATACCAGCAGGAAGGTCATGTTCAGTTCTCCTCTTTCTCGAACAGCTGCCGATAGCGGCTGCTGACATGGCTGACGAAACCCTGGCCGTCGCGGGTCACGAACAATGCGGCGATGCCATGAGCTTCAGCATAGGCTTCGCCTGCTTCCGGCCCCAGCACCATCAGTAATGTCGACAGACCGTCCGCTCTCAGCGCCGACTCATCCACCACCGTGACCGCAGCCAGGTTGTGGCTGATGGGCGTGCCAGTCTTGGGGTCCAGCGTGTGGGAATAGCGTTTGCCATTCTTCTCAAAGTAGTTGCGATAGTCGCCGGACGTGGAAACCCCTAGTCCATCGAGCGTGATGATCTTCTGTGCCACCTGGCGATCATCCCTCGGCGCCTCGACAGCGATACGCCAGGGCGCGCCGTCGGGTTTGCGGCCGAAGGCCTTGAGCTCGCCCGTGATCTCCACCAGGGCACTGCTGACACCCAACTCGCCCAGCCGCGCCACGACGCGGTCAACCGCGTAACCGGCGGCGATACTGTTGAAGTCCAGCTGGACCGGCGCGTCCTTGCACAACTCGTGACCACGAATGGACAGGTGTTGCTGGCCGACTTCCGCCTTCGCCGCAGCGATGGCTTCGGGGCTGGGTACCTGATCGCCGCGTGATTGCGGGCCAAAACCCCAGAGGTTGAGCAGCGGCTCGACCGTCATATCGAAGGCGCCGCCACTGTCCCGGGACAACTTGCTGCCAAAGGCCACCAGCTCCAGCATGGCCGCTGGCAGCGTCAGGCAACTGCCGGCCGGCAGTGCATTGAAGCGCTCGACCTCGGAGTCCGCCCGATAGGTGGACATCTGCTGGTCGATCTCGGCGAGAATCCCTTCCACTTCACCCCGCGCCTCCTCCACCGACGGACCGGAGGCGCTGCGCACGTATTTGACCGAGTAGCTGCTGCCCATGGTCGGGCCGCCGAACTGCTCCAGCGAGTCGCCACCGCAGCCAGCCAACAGCAGGCTGGCCGCGAGAAGCGAAGCGAGCGCCCTAGCCACCAAAGTCGTCAAGCAGGATGTTCTCCCGCTCAACGCCCAGATCCAGCAGCATCTTGATCACGGCCGCGTTCATCATCGGCGGGCCGCACATGTAGAACTCGCAATCCTCAGGGGCCGGGTGGTCCTTGAGGTAGTTCTCGAACAGCACGTTGTGGATGAAGCCCTTGAGGCCGGTCCAGTTATCTTCCGGCTGCGGATCGGACAGCGCCAGGTGCCACTGGAAGTTGGGGTTCTCTGCCTGCAGCTGGTCGTACTCTTCGGTGTAGAAGGCCTCGCGCAGTGAGCGTGCGCCGTACCAGAAGCTGATCTTGCGCTTGGAACCCAGGCGCTTTAGCTGGTCGAAAATGTGCGAGCGCATAGGCGCCATGCCTGCACCGCCGCCGATGAAGACCATCTCAGCATCAGTGTCCTTGGCGAAAAACTCGCCGAAGGGACCGTACACGGTGACCTTGTCGCCCGGCTTGAGGCTGAAGACCCAGGACGACATCTGCCCCGGCGGCAGGTCATCCTTGCCCGGTGGCGGAGAGGCGATACGGATGTTGAACTTCACGATGCCCTTCTCGTCCGGGTAGTTAGCCATCGAGTAGGCGCGGATCACCGTCTCTTCAACCTTGGACACGTACTTCCACTGGTTGAACTTGTCCCAGTCGCCACGGTACTCGGGCTGGATGTCGAAGTCCTTGTAGGCCACCTGGTGCGGCGGGCATTCCAGCTGCACATAGCCGCCGGCGCGGAAGTCCACGCTTTCCCCTTCCGGCAGGCGCAAGGTCAGCTCCTTGATGAAGGTGGCGACGTTGGGGTTGGACTCCACCGTGCATTCCCACTTCTTCACGCCGAAGACTTCTTCCGGCACTTCGATGTGCATGTCCTGCTTCACCGGCGTCTGGCAGGACAGGCGCCAGCCTTCCTTCGCCTGACGGCGGGTGAAGTGGGATTCTTCGGTAGGCAGCATCTCGCCGCCACCGCTCTCGACAATGCATTTGCACTGGGCGCACGTGCCACCACCGCCGCAAGCGGACGAGAGGAAGACGCTCTGCCCTGCCAAGGTCTGCAGCAGCTTGCCGCCAGCGGGAACGGTGATGGTCCGCTCGCCGTTGATTACGATGTTCACGTCGCCGCTGGAAACCAGCTTGGCTCGGGCCGCCAGGATGATCACAACCAACGCGAGGACGATGGCGGTGAACATGCCGATGGCGAGGAAGATTTCAAAACTCAGCATGGCCGTTCCTTAGAGCTGCACACCGGAAAACGACATGAAGCCGAGAGACATCAGGCCGATGGTGATGAAGGTGATACCGAGACCTTGCAGACCCTCCGGCACGTCGCTGTACTTCAGCTTCTCGCGGATACCCGCCAGCATGGCGATGGCCAGCGCCCAGGAAAAGCCGGAGCCGACACCGTAGACCACGCTCTCGCCAAGGTTGTAGTCGCGTTCAACCATGAACAGGGAGCCGGCCATGATCGCGCAGTTCACGGTGATCAACGGCAGGAACACACCGAGGGCGTTGTAGAGCGAGGGCACGTACTTGTCGAGCAGCATCTCGAGGATCTGCACGATGGCCGCGATCACACCGATGTAGCTGAGCAGACCGAGAAAGCTCAGGTCCACGCCCGGCAATCCGGCCCAGGCCAGGGCGCCATCCTTGAGCAGCAGCGTGTAGAGCAGGTTGTTGGCCGGAACCGTGATGGCCTGCACCACGATCACCGCGATACCCAGACCGATTGCGGTTTCGACTTTCTTCGAAATGGCAATGAAAGTGCACATGCCGAGGAAGAAGGCCAAGGCCATGTTCTCGACGAATACCGCCTTCACGAAGAGGCTGAGGTAATGCTCCATCAGTAGGCCTCCTTGTTGGATACCTGGGGCGCGATCCTGTAGGCCGGCGCCTCCTTCTGCTCGGTCTTCCAGCTGCGCAGCGCCCAGATGATCAGGCCGATCAGGAAGAAGGCCGAGGGCGGTAGCAGCAACAGCCCGTTGGGTTGGTACCAACCGCCATCGTTGATCACCGGGAGGATCTCGTAGCCCAGCAACTTGCCAGCACCGAACAGCTCGCGAACGATGCCGAGGACAATCAGCATGGCGCTGTAGCCCAGGCCGTTGCCGATGCCATCGAAGAAAGACAGGACCGGCGGATTGGCCATGGCGAAGGCTTCCGCGCGCCCCATCACGATGCAGTTGGTGATGATCAGCCCAACGAACACCGAGAGCTGCTTGGACAGGCTGAAGGCGTAGGCTTTGAGCACCTGGTCCACCACGATCACCAGCGAGGCGATGATCACCATCTGTACGATCATGCGGATCGAGCTGGGGATCTGGCTGCGGATCATTGAAATGAACAGGTTGGAGAAGCCGGTCACCAGCGTCAGGGCGATGGACATCACCAGCGCGGTCTTCAGGTTGGAAGTGACCGCCAGGGCCGAGCAGATACCGAGGATCTGCAGGCCGATGGGGTTGTTGTGCAGGATCGGGTCCAGCAGGACCGACCGGATAGTGGGTTGCGCCATGCTCATGCCTCCCCGTTGTTCAGCTTGGCCAGGAAGGGGCCGAAGCCGTTCTTGCCGAGCCAGAAATGCAGCAGATTGTTGACGCCCTTGCTGGTCAGCGTGGCGCCGGCCAGACCGTCGACCTGATGACTGGCCTTCGGCGACTGCGCATCGACACTGCCCTTGATGATCTCGATGGCCAGTTGCCCCTGCTCATCGAACAGGCTCTTGCCGTTCCAGAGCGCCTTCCATTTCGGGTTGTCCACCTCACCGCCAAGGCCAGGGGTCTCGCCATGCTGGTAGAAGCCGAGTCCGACTACGGTGTTCAGGTCGCCCTTGAGCGCGAGGAAGCCGTACAGGGTCGACCAGAGGCCGTAACCGCGCACCGGCAGGATCAGGGTCTGCAGCTGACCGCCCTGTTCCACCAGGTAGACGGTGCTGTAACGCTCACGTCGCTTGATGGAGGCAATGTCCTGCCCGGCGGGCAGCGCGTCGGAAAGCTGCGGGTCCTTGGCGGCCTTCAGCGGATCGAAACCGGCGGCCTGGATCTCATCGGAAAAATCGCCGCTGGCAAGGTCCACCACCTTCGCAGTGATGCGCTCGGCGTAGAGCTTCTTCACCTCGTCAGCAGACATGCCCGGCTGGGCCAGGCCGGCGATGCTCAGGATGCTGCGCTGCTTGTCCAGCTCACGGTTCTCCACCTGCACGGGCTTGAGCGCTACGGCGCCGCCGGCAACGAACACGGAACACACCAGGCAGACCACCAGGGCCACCATCAGGGTGCGGACAGTGGATTCTTTCTGGTTAGCCATTGCGTGCCAGCCTCCGCTTGATATTGGCCTGGACGACGAAATGGTCGATCAGCGGCGCGAACAGGTTGGCGAACAGAATCGCCAGCATCATGCCCTCCGGGAACGCAGGGTTGACGACGCGAATCAGCACCACCATCAGACCGATGAGCGCGCCGAACAGCCACTTGCCCGTGTCGGTCATGGAGGCGGAGACAGGGTCGGTCGCCATGAACATCATGCCGAAGGCGAAGCCACCCAGAACCAGGTGCCAGTACCAGGGCATGGCGAACATGGGGTTGGTGTCTGAACCAATCGCATTGAACAGCCAGGTGGTAGCGATCATGCCCAGCATCACGCCGGCGACGATACGCCAGGACGCAATCCGGGTGACCAGCAGCACACCACCACCGATCAGGATGGCCAGGGTGCTGGTTTCGCCGATGGAGCCGTGAATAGTGCCAAGGAAGGCATCCATCCAGGTGATGCCGTGGCCAATGATGTTCTCGACGCCGCCGGCAGCGCCGAGGCTCAGCGAGGTGGCACCCGCGAAACCGTCCACGGCGGTCCATACCTCGTCCCCGGAAATCTGCGCCGGATAGGCGAAGAAGAGGAACGCACGGCCAGCCAGAGCCGGGTTGAGGAAGTTCTTTCCGGTGCCGCCGAAGACTTCCTTGCCCAGCACCACGCCGAAGCTGATGCCCAGCGCCACCTGCCAGAGCGGAATGCTCGGCGGCAAAGTCAGCGCGAAGAGTACGGAGGTGACGAAGAAACCTTCATTCACTTCATGGCGGCGGATGGAGGCAAACAACACTTCCCAGAAGCCGCCGACGATGAAGGTCACGGCGTAGATGGGCAGGAACCAGGCGGCCCCCTGGATGAAGTTGTCCCACAGGCTATTCGGGTCGAACCCGGCCAGCGAACCGATCAAGGCGAAGCGCCAGCCTTCCTGTGCCGCCAGCAGGTCAGGACTCTGGGCGAAGACCAGGTTGGCCTGGTAGCCAACGTTCCACATGCCGAAGAACATGGCCGGGAAGGTGCAGAGCCAGACCGTGATCATCATCCGTTTGAGATCGATGCCGTCTCGGACGTGGGCCGTGGTGTGAGTCACGCTCGCGGGGCGGTAGAAGAAGGTATCTACCGCCTCGTAGAGGGCGTACCACTTTTCATAGCGGCCGCCCTGCTCGAAGTTGTGCTCGATCCGGTCGAGGAATTTACGCAGGCTCATTCAGCCCTCCTTCTCGATACGGTTGAGGTTGTCCCGCAGGATGGGGCCGTACTCGTACTTGCCGGCGCAGACATAGCTGCACAGCGCCAGATCTTCTTCATCCAGCTCCAGACAACCGAGCTTCTGCGCCATTTCAGTGTCACCAACGATCAGGTAGCGCAGGAGCTGTGTAGGCAGGATGTCCAGGGGCATCACCGATTCGTAGTTGCCCACTGGCACCATGGCGCGCGGGCTGCCGTTGGTGCTGGTGTTGAAGGCAAATTTGCGGCCGGCCAGCAACTTGGAGACGAAGATGTTCAGCACCGAGTGCTTGTTCACGCCGGCGCGCAGGTAATGCAGCAGTTCGCGGTCATTGCCTTCACGCAAGCAAGACACCTGCAGGTGGTAGCGGCCGAGGTACGAGCAGGCACCCCGGGAGGTCCGACCGCCCAACAGGGAGCCCGAAACCACGCGATTGGCGCCCGGCTGAAGTTCGCCGGCAGTGAGTTCGTCCAGGCTTGCTCCCAAACGGGTGCGCACCAGCCGCGGGCTGTCCACCACCGGGCCGGCGAGGGACACCACGCGCTCGACCCAGAGTCGGCCGGTGGTGAACAGCTTGCCGATGGCGATCACGTCCTGATAGCCGATATGCCAGACGCTCTTGCTGCTGTTGACCGGATCGAGGAAATGAATATGAGTACCCGGCAGGCCTGCCGGGTGCGGCCCGGTGAAGGATTCGCTACGAATCTGGGCCAGGTTTTCACCCGGCAGCGCAGCACCAGAGGCCTTGCACAGGAAAACACGGGCCAGGCGAGCGAGCACCTTGAGGCCGTGTTCAAAATCCGCAGCATGTTCACCAATCACGATGGCCGGATCGGCAGCCAGGGGATGGGTATCCATAGCGGTAACGAAGATGGAGCTCGGCGTGGAATCGAGCGTCGGCACGCGGCTGAACGGCCGTGTGCGCAACGCGGTCCAAAGGCCGGATTGCACCAGCTCGTCGCGTATCAGTTGCGGATCGAGCTGATCGAGTTGCTCGGCGGAAAACCGCTCGAACTGAACTTCCTCATCGCCGTCGAGGTCGATCACCACGGACTGCAGCACTCGCTGCTCACCACGGTGGATGGCACTAATCACTCCGGCGCCGGGCGCGGTATAGATCACGCCCGGGGTCTTCTTGTCGGCGAACAGTGGCTGGCCGAGCTTGACCCGATCCCCCACCTGAACATCCATGGTCGGCTTCATGCCGTGATAGTCGAAGCCGATGACGGCGACGCTCCGAATCGGTCGCCCCGCTTCGATTCGCTGGATCGGCTCACCTGCCACCGGCAGGTCCAGCCCTCGCTTTACTCTGATCATAGGTTTCGCCTGGAACAGGGTTTCTGCTCGAAACGCGTCGACTCAAGAGCCGAAAATGACAACGACGCGCCTGCCGGAGCGGGTGCGGGCGTGCTGCATTTCGAACGGTTAAGCGACGGATTATAGAGAGCGCGATTCACCATCGCCACCCAAGCCCTTTCTTTTCAGATATTTAGGAAACAAATAGCAACATCGCGTCCACTTCTGAACAGTGGGTCATCCCCGATTGGCCTGGACTTCGCCCTATCGTTTCCCGCTTACCTGAGCGTTGCGCATAAAAAACGGGAGCCCAGGGCTCCCGCTCTTTCGATCCGCAAACGGTATCAATGGGCAGTAGCCCGCGCCGCTGAACGCTTGAAGTAGTAGCAGACGCCAATCAGGGCCAACCAGAAGGGAATGGCGTAGACCGACACATTAATGCCCGGAATCATCAGCATCACGCCGAGGATCAACGCCACGAAGGCCAGGCACAGGTAATTGCCGACGGGATACCAGAGCGCCTTGAAGAAAGGCTGCTGCCCCCGGGCATCGAGGCTCTTGCGGAACTTCAGGTGGGACAGGCTGATCATCGCCCAGTTGATCACCAGGGCCGCCACCACCAGCGCCATCAGCAGCTCCAGGGCCTTTTGCGGGGCCAGGTAGTTGACCACTACACAGAGCAGCGTAACCAGCGCCGAGAGACCGATAGCCAACACCGGCACACCACGGTCGTCTACCTTCATCAGCGCCTTGGGTGCATCCCCCTGCTCCGCCAGGCCATAAAGCATCCGGCTGTTGCAGTAGACACCGCTGTTGTAGACCGACAGCGCAGCCGTCAGCACCACGAAGTTGAGGATATGCGCCGCCGTATCGCTGCCAATCAGCGAGAAGATCTGCACGAACGGACTGCCGCTGTACGGGTCGCCGGCAGCCCCCAGGGTCTCCAGCAGCTTGTCCCACGGATAGAGCATCAGCAGCACACTGAGCGCACCGATGTAGAAGATCAGGATGCGGTAGATGACCTGGTTGATCGCCTTGGGGATCACCTTCTTCGGCTCGCTGGCCTCAGCAGCGGTGATACCCACCAACTCCAGACCACCGAAGGAGAACATGATGATGGCCAATACCATCACCAGGCCTTCGATACCATTGGGGAAGAAGCCGCCATGGCTCCAGAGGTTGTCGACGGCAGCCTGAGGGCCACCCTCACCACTGGCCAGCAGGTAGATGCCGAGAATGATCATGCCGATGATGGCCACCACCTTGATCAACGCGAACCAGAACTCTGCCTCGCCGAACGCTTTCACGTTGGCCAGGTTGATCAGGTTGATCAGCACGAAGAACACAGCTGCCGACACCCAGGTCGGCACCTCGGGCCACCAGAACTGGATGTATTTGCCTACCGCAGTCAGCTCAGCCATGCCCACCAGCACGTAGAGCACCCAGTAGTTCCAGCCGGAAAGGAAACCCGCATAACCGCCCCAGTACTTGTGGGCGAAGTGGCTGAACGAACCGGCAACCGGCTCTTCGACGATCATCTCGCCCAACTGGCGCATGATCAGGAACGCGAAGAAGCCGGCAATGGCGTAGCCGAGAATCATCGACGGACCCGCCGACTTGAGCACCCCGGCCGAGCCCAGGAACAGGCCGGTACCGATGGCGCCGCCCAGCGCGATTAGCTGGATGTGGCGGTTCTTCAGGCCCCTTTTGAGCGGCCCCTGGTGAAGGTGATGTCCTTCCATCTGGGAAATCCCCAAGCGATTCTTGTTATCCGATTACAGACGCAAAAATGAAAAACGGGAGCCCGAAAGCTCCCGTTTTCCGATTACACAGGCTTAGCGCGGGAATGCTGGCGGGTTGACACCAGCCATATCTTCCATCACCCGAACCACCTGGCAGCTGTAACCGAACTCGTTGTCGTACCAGACGTACAACACAACGCGGTTGTCGTTGCAGATGGTGGCTTCGGCGTCTACCACGCCCGCATGGCGGGAGCCGACGAAGTCGCTGGACACCACTTCCTGGGAAGAAACGTAATCGATCTGCTTGTGCAGGTCCGAATGCATGGCCATCTGGCGCAGGTATTCGTTGATCTCTTCGCGGTTGGTGGCCTTCTCCAGGTTCAGGTTCAGGATCGCCATGGAGACGTTCGGCGTCGGAACGCGGATCGCGTTACCGGTCAGCTTGCCCTTCAGAACCGGCAGAGCCTTGGCAGCTGCGGTGGCAGCACCAGTCTCGGTGATCACCATGTTCAGCGGAGCGCTGCGGCCGCGACGGCTGCCTTTGTGGAAGTTGTCGATCAGGTTCTGGTCGTTGGTGTACGAGTGAACGGTTTCGACGTGGCCGTTGACGATGCCGTACTGATCATCCACTGCCTTGAGCACCGGCACGATGGCGTTGGTGGTGCAGGAAGCGGCGGAGATGATCTTGTCGTCGGCCGAGATTTCGCCGTGGTTGATGCCGTGAACGATATTCTTCAGCGCGCCCTTGCCCGGAGCGGTCAGGACGACGCGGTCGATACCCGGGCACTTCAGGTGCTGACCCAGGCCCTCGGCGTCACGCCATTTGCCGGTGTTGTCCACCAGCAGGGCGTTCTTGATGCCATAGGCGGTGTAGTCGATCGAGGCCGGATCGTTCGAGTAGATCACCTGGATCAGGTTGCCGTTGGCGGTCAGGGTGTTGTTTTCTTCGTCGATGACGATGGTGCCGTCGAACGGACCGTGCACAGAGTCGCGGCGCAGCAGGCTGGCGCGCTTGACCAGGTCGTTCTCGGCGCCCTTGCGGACGACGATGGCGCGCAGACGCAGGCCGTCACCACCACCGGTCTTCTCGATCAGGATGCGCGCCAGCAGGCGGCCGATGCGACCAAAACCGTACAGGACAACGTCGGTGCCTTCACGGGCAGCGCCGTTCTGCTTGCCAACTACGTCGGCCAGCTCGTCCTTGGTGAACTGCTCGATGCTACGGCCGTTACCTTCAGCCTTGTACTTGGCAACCATCTTGCCCAGGTCCACGGAGGCGGTGCCGAGCTTGAGCTCGCTCATGGCCTTGAGGATCGGGAAGGTTTCGTGAACCGACAGATCGGCTTCGTCCGCGAGGCGATGACGGGCAAAACGGTGGGCCTTGAGGATGGCGATCACGGAGCGGTTGATCAGGCCACGGCCATAGATCGAGGTCACAACGTTGTTGTTGCGATAGAGCTGGCCAATCATCGGAATCATGGCTTCCGCGAGGGCTTCACGATCGATCCATTCACCGAGACACTGGTCGGGCTTCTGAGTCACGGGCAGTACCTTCCACATGTAGGGGATGAAAAAAGGGGCTACATTATGACGGCGCACGCAGGCGCCGGCAATCAGCAGCGGCCTCAACACTGACATCCGCTAGTCGGGATAGTTACAATCCGCCGATCTTTTTCCGACCGGAGCCTCTTGCCCGTGTCCGTACTGCGCCTCCCGCCCCTCCCCTCCTCCGCCGGCAAGCAGCATTGGGGCAATCTGCCTGGTGCCGCCCTGAGCCTGGCGATCGCCGAAGCCGCCAGCGCCGGCAAGCGTTTCACGCTGCTGCTGACGGCCGACAGCCAGACCGCCGAACGCCTGGAGCAGGAGCTGGCCTTTTTCGCCCCTGACCTCGACGTTCTGCATTTTCCTGACTGGGAAACCCTGCCCTACGACCTCTTCTCGCCGCACCAGGACATCATTTCCCAGCGCGTCGATACCCTTTACCGACTGCCCGGGGTCAAGCGCGGCGTGCTTGTGGTGCCCATAACCACCGCCCTGCACCGCCTTGCGCCGACGCGCTTCCTGCTGGGGTCCAGCCTGGTGCTGGATGTCGGCCAGAAGCTGGACGTGGAGCAGATGCGCCTGCGCCTGGAAGCAGCCGGCTATCGCTGTGTGGATACGGTCTACGAACACGGCGAGTTCGCCGTGCGCGGCGCGCTGATCGACCTGTTCCCCATGGGCAGCGACCTGCCGTATCGCATCGACCTGTTCGACGACGAGATCGAAACCCTGCGAACCTTCGATCCGGAAACCCAGCGTTCGGTGGACAAGGTGGAATCGATCCGCCTGCTGCCGGCCCGCGAGTTCCCGCTGGACAAGAAGGCCGTGACCGACTTTCGCGGTCGCTTCCGCGAGCGCTTCGACGTCGACTTCCGCCGCTGCCCCATCTACCAGGACCTGGCCAGCGGCATCACGCCGGCCGGCATCGAGTACTACCTGCCGTTGTTCTTCGAGGAAACGGCCACGCTCTTCGACTACCTGCCGACCGACACCCAGGTGTTCTCCCTGCCGGGCATCGAGCAGGCTGCCGAGCAGTTCTGGACCGACGTGCGCAATCGCTACGAGGAGCGTCGCGTCGACCCTGAACGCCCCTTGGTGCCACCCGCCGAGCTGTTCTTGCCGGTGGAAGACTGCTTCGCCCGCCTGAAAGGCTCGCCCCGGCTGGTGCTGAGCCAGGAAGACGTCGAACCCGGCGTCGGTCGCGAACGTTTCTCCGCCCGCGCCCTGCCCGACCTGGCGATCCAGGCCAAGGCCACCGAACCCCTTGCAGCTCTGCGTCGCTTTATCGAGGACTTCCCTGGCCGCGTGCTGTTCAGCGCCGAATCCGCTGGCCGCCGCGAGGTGCTGCTGGAAATGCTGGCGCGCCTCAAGCTGCGTCCACAGGAAGTCGAGGGTTGGCCGGAGTTCGTAGCCAGTTCCGAACGCCTGGCCATTACCATTGCGCCACTGGATGAAGGGCTGCTACTGGACGACCCGGGCCTGGCCCTGATCGCCGAAAGCCCGCTGTTCGGCCAGCGGGTGATGCAGCGACGCCGCCGCGAACGTCGCAGCGACGCCGGCGACAACGTGATCAAGAACCTCGCCGAGCTGCGCGAGGGCGCCCCCGTGGTACACATCGACCATGGCGTCGGCCGCTACCTCGGCCTGATCACTCTGGAAATCGAAGGCCAGGCCGCCGAGTTCCTCGCCCTGCAGTACGCCGAGGAGGCCAAGCTCTACGTGCCAGTGGCCAGCCTGCACCTGATCGCTCGCTACACCGGCAGCGACGACGCCCTGGCACCGCTGCACCGCCTGGGCTCCGAAGCCTGGCAGAAAGCCAAGCGCAAGGCCGCCGAGCAGGTCCGTGACGTCGCAGCCGAATTGCTGGATATCTATGCGCGCCGCGCCGCCCGCGAGGGTTATGCGTTCAAGGACCC
Source organism: Pseudomonas sp. D(2018) (assembly GCF_005502555.1). NCBI lineage: Bacteria > Pseudomonadati > Pseudomonadota > Gammaproteobacteria > Pseudomonadales > Pseudomonadaceae > Pseudomonas > Pseudomonas sp. D(2018). The sequence goes on along the minus strand of NZ_SCOK01000022.1, from coordinate 43,916 downwards.
AACGGTGGATTACGCCACCTTCGCCGCCGGCTTCCCTTTCGAGGAAACGCCCGACCAGCAGGCCGCCATCGAAGCCGTGCTGGCCGACATGCTGGCGCCCAAACCCATGGACCGGCTGGTGTGCGGCGACGTTGGATTCGGCAAGACCGAAGTCGCCATGCGTGCGGCCTTCGTCGCGGTACACAGCGGCAAGCAGGTCGCAGTCTTGGTGCCCACCACCCTGCTCGCCCAGCAGCACTACAACAGCTTCCGCGATCGCTTCGCCGATTGGCCCGTAACCGTCGAGGTAATGAGCCGCTTCAAGTCCGCCAAGGAGGTGGAAGGCGCGGCTCAGCAACTGGCCGAAGGCAAGATCGACATCATCATCGGCACCCATAAGCTCCTGCAGGGTGACGTGAACTTCAAGAACCTGGGCCTGGCGATCATCGACGAAGAGCACCGTTTTGGCGTGCGCCAGAAGGAACAGTTGAAATCCCTGCGCAGCGAGGTGGACATCCTCACCCTGACCGCCACACCGATTCCGCGCACCCTAAACATGGCGGTGGCGGGCATGCGCGACCTGTCGATCATCGCCACGCCGCCAGCGCGCCGCCTGTCGGTACGTACCTTCGTCATGGAACGGCAGAACACGGCGATCAAGGAAGCCCTGCTCCGCGAGCTACTGCGTGGCGGCCAGGTCTACTACCTGCACAACGAGGTGGCGACCATCGAGAAGTGCGCCGCCGAACTGGCCGAACTGGTTCCTGAAGCGCGCATTGCCGTCGGCCACGGCCAGATGCGCGAACGCGATCTCGAACAGGTGATGAGCGACTTCTACCACAAGCGCTTCAACGTGCTGGTGGCGTCGACCATCATCGAAACCGGCATCGACGTACCCAGCGCGAACACCATCGTCATCGAACGCGCCGACAAATTCGGCCTGGCCCAGCTGCACCAGTTGCGCGGCCGGGTCGGCCGCAGCCATCACCAGGCATACGCCTACCTACTGACACCACCGCGCAAGCAGATGACCCCGGATGCCGAAAAGCGCCTGGAGGCCATCGCCAACGCCCAGGACCTGGGCGCCGGCTTCGTTCTTGCCACCCACGACCTGGAAATCCGCGGTGCCGGCGAACTGCTGGGCGAAGGCCAGAGCGGGCAGATCCAGGCCGTCGGTTTTACGCTTTACATGGAAATGCTCGAACGTGCGGTGAAGGCCATACGCAAGGGCGAGCAACCGAACCTTGAGCAGCCGCTGGGCGGCGGGCCGGAAATCAACCTGAGGGTGCCGGCGCTGATTCCCGAGGATTATCTGCCCGACGTGCATGCGCGCCTGATCCTCTACAAACGCATTGCCTCGGCAGCTGACGAAGACGGCCTGAAGGAACTGCAAGTAGAGATGATCGATCGCTTTGGCCTGTTGCCCGAGCCCACCAAGCACCTGGTGCGCACGACCCTGCTCAAGTTGCAGGCCGAGAAGCTCGGCATCAAGAAGGTCGATGCCGGCCCCCAAGGGGGTCGCATCGAGTTCGACGCCTCGACCTGCGTCGACCCGCTGGTACTGATCAAACTGATCCAGGGCCAGCCCAAGCGCTACAAGTTCGAAGGTGCCACCCTGTTCAAGTTCCAGGTGCCCATGGAGCGCCCGGAAGAACGCTTCAACACACTCGAGGCGCTATTCGAACGCCTGACCCCGCAGTAGTCTGCGGAATGATTGCCCCTATAAGGAACAACCCATGCGTGCCATCCGAAACTTCGCCCTGCTGCTCGCCCTGCTGGCCCCGGCGGCCTTTGCCGACGGTCTCTACTCGGTGGAGATGATCATCTTCCGCCAGGCCGGCGATCCCATCCCGGCCAGCCAGCCCGCTCCGGACGACTGGGCCGCAGGCAGCCAATCCATCGCCGGCAGCGAGCGCGGCACCGCACTGGATGGCGAAGCGGCCAAGCTGAACCCCAACGCCGGCTACGAAGTGCTAATGCACAAGGCCTGGTCGCAAAACCTGTCGGCGATTCCGAACACGGTATCGGTGACGTCCGGCGAACAGCAGCTGGGGCATTACCCCGTGGAAGGCACGCTGGCACTCACCCTCGATCGCAGTGTCGACGCCCAGGCCGACTTCTGGATCAACCAATTCGACAGCAGTGGCCTGATCAGCAGCAGCGAACGTCTGCGCCAGGGTACTCGCCTGAAGAACGGCGAACTTACCTACCTTGACCACGGAAACCTGGGCATCCTGATTCGCGTTAGCCCGCTCTAAGGCGCCATGAGTGCCCTGCTCGACCAATTGAGACAGCTGGAATGGCGCCTGGATTTCGATCCGGGCGCCCTTTCCCGTGGCCTCAAGTACGCCACAGAAGGTCGCATCCGCCTGCTGAGCCTGAGCGACAAGGCCATCGAGACGAGCTGCGAAGGCTCCGCAGGCCACGTCTACACCCAACTGATCCGCCTGGCACCGAAGGGGCTCGGAGTGGTCGGTCGCTGCAGCTGCCCGGTGAGTTTCAACTGCAAGCATTGCGTCGCTGCCATCACCTACCTGCTTAACCAGCCCACCACCGGCTGGCAAATCCCGACGCCACCCAGCGAGCGTCAGGTGGACGACCTGCAGCCACTTCCGCACCTGATCCTCGGCAGCCATGCCCAGAGCCAGTACGACCTGCGCAGCGGACGCATGGTCGGCAGCCAGCAGCACCGCGCCGGCCTGGTGTTCGACTATGGTGGCGCACACACCCACGGCAAACCGGCGAAACCGGAACGACTGCATCACCGCAGCAATGGTGAGCGCCTTGCCATTGCCCGCCACCCAAGGACTGAGCAGGCCTGGCGTGACAGGCTGCGCCAACTGGGCTTCAAGGAAGCCCTGCGGCAGAGCCTGGCCCTGCCCGCCAACAGCGCGGAGATGTTCGAGCTGCCCAGCGACGAAGACTGGCTGCACTTCATGCGAGAGAACTTACCCGCACTTCGCGAGCAGGGCTGGCACATCGATATTCGCCCGGGATTCCAGTTCGACCTCAGCCAGGTCGAAGGCTGGTACGCCGAAGTGGACGAAGCGCCCGGCCGCGAATGGTTTGACCTGGAGCTGGGCATTGTCGTCGAGGGTCGCCGCATCAGCCTGTTACCGGTCCTTCTGCGCCTGATCCAACGCAACCCTGAGCTACTCGACCCGCAGAACCTCCAACGGCGCAAGGACGATGACCAGTTGCGCCTGCAACTGGACGCCACCCGCGCCGCGGATGGCCGCCCGCTGCAGGTGATGTTGCCGTTTTCCCGACTCAAGCCCGTACTGACCACCCTGGGCGAGCTCTATCAGCGCGATCAGGACCCAACCCAAAGACTGCGCCTGGCCCGCCCCGACGCAGCGCGCCTGAGCCAGCTGGAAGGCCTGGACCTGCACTGGCAAGGCGGTGATGAGCTACGCGACCTGGCGCGAAAGCTGCGTGACAGCGGCAAGGTCACTATCAATCCACCCAAGGGCCTGAATGCCGAACTCCGCCATTACCAGCTCGAGGGCATCGCGTGGCTGCAGACCCTGCGGGAGGTTGGCGCCGGCGGCATCCTCGGTGATGACATGGGGCTGGGCAAAACCCTGCAGACCCTGGCTCACCTACTGCTGGAGAAGGAAGCCGGTCGCCTGGATCGCCCGACCCTGGTGGTGATGCCCACCAGTTTGATACCCAACTGGCTGGACGAGGCCCAACGCTTCGCGCCTGATCTGCGCGCCCTCGCCCTGCACGGTCCTGGCCGCAAGAAAGCCTTCGAGCGAATGGCCGAGTACGACTTGCTACTGACCACCTACGCCCTGCTGCCCCGAGACCTGGAGCAGTTCGCGGAGCTTCCGCTGCACCTGCTGATCCTCGACGAGGCGCAGTACATCAAAAACCCCACCAGCAAAGCGGCCCAGGCGGCGCGCCAACTTGAAGCACGCCAGCGGCTCTGCCTCACCGGCACACCACTGGAGAACCACCTGGGCGAACTCTGGTCATTGTTCCACTTCCTGATGCCCGGCTGGCTGGGTGACAGCCAGAGCTTCCTGCGGAATTACCGAAACCCCATCGAGAAGCATGGCGACGCCACCCGCCTTGCCCATCTCAATGCCCGCCTCAAGCCCTTCCTGCTGCGCCGCAGCAAGGAAGCCGTGGCCACCGAATTGCCGGCCAAGAGCGAGATCACGCAATGGGTCGAACTCAGCGACCGCCAACGCGACCTCTACGAGACGGTACGCCTGGCAATGGACCACAAGGTGCGCGACGAGATCGACCGCAAGGGCCTGGCACGCAGCCAGATCGTGATCCTGGAAGCCCTGCTGAAGCTGCGCCAGGTGTGCTGTGACACCCGATTGATCGAAGAAAGCGGCGTCCGCTCACGGGGCAGCAGCTCAGGCAAGCTGGACAGCCTGATGGAAATGCTGGAGGAGCTGATCGCCGAGGGCCGCAAGGTACTGCTGTTTTCGCAGTTCACCAGCATGCTGTCGCTGATCGAAGACGAACTGCACAAGCGCGCCATCGACTATGTGCAGATCACCGGCGACACGCGGGACCGACGCACGCCGGTACAGCGCTTCCAGGCCGGCGAGGTGCCGCTTTTCCTCATCAGCCTCAAGGCCGGTGGCACCGGCCTGAACCTGACCGCGGCCGATACCGTGATCCACTACGACCCCTGGTGGAACCCGGCCGTGGAGCGCCAGGCAACCGACCGAGCCTATCGCATTGGCCAGGACAAGCCGGTATTCGTCTATCGACTGATTTCACGAGGAACGGTGGAAGAGAAGATCCAGCAACTTCAGGCCCAGAAGGACGCGCTGGCGCGAGGCATTCTCGACGGTCGCGAGAAAGAAGGCTGGAGACTACAGGAAGCGGATCTCGACGCCCTCTTCGCCCCACTGCCCCGCCTCGGGTGATTGGCAGCTGACGCGGCTTAGCGCTGACACGCCCATTTGCGAACGACTCAGCCGCCGACAGCCATCAACGCGTGTGCCTGCCGGCGGAAGACATGGCCTCAGCCTTTCAGCACATGGGCAAGGACATTGCGTACCTTGCCGATACCCTCGGCCAGCGCAGCCTCGATCTCGGCCATGGTGATGATGCCTTCCGACTTGCCGGCAGCCGGGTTCACCACCAGGGAGAGACAGGCGTACGGCAGGTTCAGCTCGCGGGCCAGCGCTGCTTCAGGCATGCCGGTCATGCCAACGATGTCACAGCCGTCGCGCTCCAGGCGGGCGATCTCGGCCACGGTTTCCAGGCGCGGACCCTGGGTACAGCCATAAACGCCGAAATCACTGTGCGGGTAGTCGCACGCGTTCAGCGCCGCCAGCAGCTCGGCGCGCAGGGCTTCGTCATAGGGATGGCTGAAGTCGATGTGGGTGACGTGGTCCAGATCGCCTTCGAAGTAGGTGCCGACACGACCATGGGTGTAGTCGATCACCTGATGTGGCACCACCAGGTGGCCGCTACCCATGGCCGCGTGAATGCCGCCCACGGCATTCACAGCGATTACCGCCTGCGCGCCGGCATGCTTGAGCGCCCAGAGATTGGCGCGATAGTTCACCTGGTGCGGCGGAATGCGATGCGGATGGCCATGGCGTGCAAGGAACAGCACGTCGTGCCCGGCGTACTCGCCATGAACGATTCCGGCCGACGGCGCGCCGTAGGGGGTATCAGGGTGGAGCAGGGCTTTCATGCTCAGGCCATCGAGCTGGGTCAGGCCTGTACCACCAATAATGGCGTAGACGGTCATGTCAGTTCCTCAATCGATCAACTGGGCTTCGCGCAAGGCGGCAACGGCCTGCGACCAGCGGGGATCCTGGCGGTATTCGGTGCCGGGGAAAGCACGGCGGCGCATTCGCGACAGGCTGGTCGGTGGTTTGACTCTCAAGCGCTGCAGGCGCTCCAGGGCCAACTCTGCAGAAGCGCGGTCATTGCACACCAACCCCATGTCGCAACCGGCTGTCAGCGCAGCCTCGATGCGCTCGGCGGCATCACCTACCACGTGGGCGCCGGCCATGGACAGGTCATCACTGAATATGACACCGGAAAATTTCAGTTCGCCTCGCAGGATGTCCTGCAACCAGCGCCGGGAGAAACCAGCAGGCTGGGCGTCCACCTGCGGGTAGATGACGTGGGCAGGCATCATGCCGTCCAGTTCCGCGGCCAGACGAGCGAACGGGACCAGGTCGGCCTGGCGAATCTGCTCCAGGCTGCGCTCGTCGGTGGGAATCGCCACGTGGGAGTCCGCCTCTGCCCAGCCGTGGCCTGGGAAATGCTTGCCGGTGGCAGCCATACCCGCCTGTCGCAAGCCGCGAATGAAAGCGCCAGCCAGGCGCGCGGCACGCTCAGGATCGCCCTCGAAGGCGCGACTACCAACGACGGCGCTGCGCTGGTGGTCGAGGTCCAGCACCGGGGCGAAGCTGATGTCCAGGCCAACTGCGAGCACTTCGGTCGCCATCAGCCAGCCGCACTGCTCGGACAGTTGCTCGGCATTGTCGTTGTCAGCCAGGGCGCGCATTGCCGGCAAGCGCAGGAAGCCTTGGCGCAGGCGTTGTACACGGCCGCCTTCCTGATCGACAGCAAGAATCAGGTCTGGCCGAACAGCGCGAATCGCAGCGCAGAGTTCGCGCACCTGGCGCGGGCTCTCGATATTGCGGGCAAAGATGATAAGACCGGCGACTTCCGGCTGACGGAGGATCTGCCGATCCTCGGCGGTCAGCCAGGTGCCGCCGATATCCAGCATCAGGGAACCTTGCATGAAAAATCCTTAAGAGAGTTGTGCCGTCGCCCAGACCGGGCAAGGTGCTTCGTCAATGCGTACCGCACAGTGGACGGGTACGCGATCGAAGAGTTCCAGCACATCGACATTTCGCAGACGAATGCACCCATGCGAGCGGGCTACCCCCATGGGCTCGGTATCCGGCGTACCGTGCAAGTAGATGTAGCGGCGGAAGCTGTCCACCTTGCCAAGTCGATTGTGACCAGGCTCGCAACCGCTCAGCCAAAGGATACGACTAAGGATCCAGTCCCGCCCCGGAAAGCGCTCGTGGAGTTCGGCATTCCAGACTTCACCCGTCCAGCGCCGACCACGAAGCACTGCACCGAGAGGCAGGCCCTCGCCGATCCGGGCGCGGACCTGGTGCAGCCCACGGGGGGTGCAGTTGGAACCATTCGTCTCACCTGCACCATTCAGGGCAGTAGACACAGACATGCGCAGAACCAACTGCCCCCCGGCAAAGCCGTAGAGCTGTTGGTCAGCGATGGAGATATGCAGAAGATCGAGGTTTTGCATGGGTCGCAAGCTTAGCCGATCAGCTCGCCTGCGCCCATATGGTTTTAAGCCTTGGCAGGTGCCGCCGGGGCCTTGTTGCGCGGTTTGAGCACCGCACTAGCCAGGGCTTCGTCAGTGACCCCGGTTTCGGCACGCATACCGGCTGCCAGGAACGGCACCATCAGACGCATGACCTGCTCGATCGAGGTATTCACGCCAAAGTCGTTTTCTGCCATGGCGCGCAACGCCTTGATACCCGACATGCTGAAAGCAGCAGCTCCGAGCATGAAATGCACTCGCCAGAACAGCTCGAGTGGCGGAACCTTGGGAGCGGAGTCGTTCACCAGCAGCATGTAACGGCGGAAAACCTTTCCGTAAACTTCTTCGAGGTACTTGCGCAAGTGCCCCTGGCTCTGACTGAATGCAAGCCCAAGCAGACGCATGAAGATCGAAAGGTCATTGCCACTGCGGGGCTTTACCGCCAGCGCCTGCTCAACGAGCATTTCCAGCAACTCTTCAAGGCTGGCCTTGCTCTCTGCCTTGGCCTGACGGCGGTCCAGTTCGCGCTCCAGGCTCTGGCAGAACGGGCCGAGGAAACGCGAGAAAACTGCCTGGATCAGCGCTTTCTTAGAGCCGAAATGGTAGTTCACAGCCGCCAGGTTGACCCCAGCTTTGCTGGTGATCAGGCGCAACGAAGTCTCGGCAAAGCCTTTCTCCGCGAACAGCTGTTCCGCAGCATCCAGAATGCGTTCAACGGTTTCCGACTGGGCCATGGCTCCTCCGCCTGACAAACACTTGTTTGAAACATACGTTTCATCCGGTCAGCTTGTCAAGCCATGCGCACCACTATCTGACGCAATGGTCACCCTCCCCGTAGCCAGCGCAACAGCAGCCTTGCCCAACCTTGAGCCGCAATCTCTCTTCTCTCCATAAAAAGAAGCGTTGCCAAGGTCACGCCACTGTATATAATCCCAGTCACTGTATAAAAAAACAGAGCGCCGCCATGCTGAAACTGACGCACCGCCAAGCCGAGATTCTCGCATTCATCAAGCGCTGCCTTGAAGATAACGGCTTCCCCCCGACCCGGGCGGAAATTGCCCAAGAACTCGGTTTCAAGTCGCCAAATGCCGCCGAGGAGCACCTCAAGGCCCTCGCCCGCAAGGGTGCCATCGAGATGACCCCGGGCGCATCCCGCGGCATCCGCATCCCTGGCTTCGAGCCTGGTAGCAACGAAGACGATGGTTTGCCGGTGATCGGCCGGGTCGCCGCTGGCGCGCCAATCCTTGCCCAGCAGAACATAGAAGAATCCTGCCGCATCAATCCCGACTTCTTCCATCCCCGTGCCGACTACCTGCTGCGCGTTCGCGGCATGTCCATGAAGGACATCGGCATCTATGACGGCGACCTGCTGGCCGTACACAGCACCCATGAGGCCCGCAACGGCCAGGTGGTGGTAGCTCGACTCGGCGAAGAAGTCACGGTCAAGCGCTTCAAGCGCGAAGGCGACAAGGTCTGGTTAATCGCCGAGAACCCCGAGTTCGCCCCCATCGAAGTGAACCTTGATGAGCAGGACCTGGTGATCGAAGGTTTGAGTGTCGGCGTGATCCGCCGCTAAAGGAGGCTCTATGCAGTTCCCGCAGTCGCTTGGTCGGTCTCAGCTCCCCCTGTTCCACGACGCCATCCTGGCCACCCCCGTGGTCCCGATGCTGACCGATGTAGTGGAAGAACCCCACCCGGAAGAGCCGGAAGCCTTCAGCGAGCTCTCGCTTCGAGGCGCCACTGGGCACTGCCGAAGCCTGCTGGGGTCGGTGCTTCGGGAACTCAGCGAAGAACAGGACGCACGCTGGCTGACACTGATCGGCGCCCCCTCCGGCCTGACCCGTGACTGGTTGCGCGAGTCCGGCCTGAACCGCGAACGCATACTGCTCCTGCAACCACGCGGCGAACAAAGCGCCCTGGAACTGGCATGCGAGGCGTTGCGATTGGGCCGCAGCCACACAGTAGTGAGCTGGCTGCAACTTGGGCAAAAGGCCAAACGCAGACTGGCCCACGCGGCACGCGAGGGTAGCGCGCAAAGCCTTAACATTCTTCTGGGGTGATAAGGACAGCGGGCGCCAGGTGATACCTAAGGCCTTTGACATCAGACGGTAACCGAATCAAAGGTAGATTAGGCTCCAGAAATCAATGCAGAACGCGCGGACCGTCTTGATGGTCCATGTCGCCTTCGGCCAGTCGGCCAGCCATCTGCACGCCGACATTCAGCATGGCCTTGGCGACTTCCAGGTGATGCCCCTGAAGGAAAGCCTTGGCATCGGCAGAGAAGTCCAGCGTCACCAACGCCTCCTCGTCCTCGGCCCGGCGCAGAATAATGCGCCCATCAGGCAGCTCGACTATTTCCAGAAAGGACGTAGGCATAAGTTCAAATCTCCACGAAAGGCGACCATTGTAACAGCGAGCCGCCAGTACGCCCTAGCCCATCGATCAAATCAGCACTCGCTCAGGGTTTCGCGGAAACGCAAGGCAAGGGATTTCAGACTCTGTCGCCAGGACTCCAGCGTCTCCCGCGACAAAGGCGCCACCTCCTCCTCCAGACTGACTGCGGTAATCAGCGGCAGTGTGGGATCGACTTTTGCCTGCTTTGGAGCCTGCGGCGGCTGGAACAGTCCACGATACGCTGCCAAAAGCGCGGCCAACCAGGTTTCGCTTTGCTGAGCCAGCTCCACCAGCTCAGCCAGCTCCGGGCTGGGCGCGACGGCCAGCACCTCTGGGGTTAACACAAGCTCGACACGCGGCGAATTGGCCTCGGGAAGGCGGTAGTAACCCGCGATCTCATGACAAAGGCCTAGCAGCGCACCATAAAGATGGAAGAGCGAAGCCTCACGCTCGGACTGCACCAGCGCCTGGGCATTCATCGCCCTACCCTCTTCCGCCTTGCGCCAGGACTCAAGCGACAGACCAGCGAAAAAGAGTTTCTGGTTGGTGCGGGTATAAAGCTCATGGGCCATGACGGCACCCTCCACAGGGGACTCGGGCAGTATATGCGCGCCCGGATCCGGGCGCGCTGCAGTCGGTCAGCGCTTATCTTCGACCTTCCACTTGCCGCCATCGTAGAAGGCGCGCCAGCCAGTGGGCTTACCTTCGACCTCAGTCTGTACGTACTGCTCCTTGGTCTTGCGACTGAATCGGATCACCGACGGACGCCCTTCAGGGTCTTTCGTCGGCGCATCCAGCAGGTAGTGGTACTTGGCGTCCAGCTCATCCTTGTGGGGGATCAGCTCCTTCACCAACGGGGCGCGGGTTTCACGGTTCTTTGGGAACTGGCTGGCTGCCAGGAAAAGCCCCGAAGCGCCATCACGCAGCACATAGATATCGTCAACCTTCTCGCACTTCAGCTCAGGCATGCGGATCGGGTCGATCTTCGGCGGCGCCGCCTCGCCACTCTTCAGCAGCTTGCGGGTGTTCTTGCAACTGGCATTGGTACAGCCAAAGAACTTGCCGAAACGACCTGTCTTGAGCTGCATCTCGCTGCCGCATTTGTCGCACTCAAGGCTCGGACCTTCGTAGCCCTTGATGCGATACTGACCCTGCTCGATCTCGTAGCCCGAGCAATCCGGGTTGTTACCGCAGATATGCAGTTTGCGAGTCTCGTCCAGCAGATAGGCGTCCATCGCAGTGGAGCAGATCGGGCAACGGTGCTTGCCACGCAACACGCGAGATTCGGACTCCCCCTCATCATCCGCGGCGATCTCATCACCCGGCACCAGGTTGATCGTGGCCTTGCAGCGCTCTTTCGGCGGCAGACTGTAGCCGGAGCAGCCAAGAAACACGCCAGTGGACGCAGTACGGATCATCATCGGGCGACCGCATTCGCGGCAGGCGATGTCGGTTAAAGTCGGCTGGTTGGCGCGCATGCCATTGTCGGCGCCTTCGGCCAGCTCCAGCTTTTTCTTGAAGTCGCCGTAGAACTCGTCCAGCAGATGCTTCCAGTCGCGCTCGCCCTGAGCCACATCGTCCAGATGCTCTTCCATACCGGCGGTGAAGCCATAGTCCATCAGGTTGGCGAAGCTTTCGCTCAGACGCTCAGTGACGATGTCACCCATCTTCTCCGCGTAGAAACGGCGGTTATGCACCGCCACGTAACCACGTTCCTGGATGGTGGAGATGATCGCCGCGTAGGTGGACGGACGGCCGATGCCACGCTTTTCGAGTTCCTTGACCAGACTGGCCTCGGAATAGCGCGCTGGCGGCTTGGTGAAGTGCTGACTGGGCTCGAGAGTGAGCAGTTTGAGCAGCTCGCCCTCCGTCATTTCCGGCAGCACGTCGTCCTCGCCCGGCTTGCTCTGCTGCGGCAGAACGCGGGTGTAACCATCGAACTTGAGGATGCGGCCCTTCGCGCGCAGCTCGAACTTGCTGGCAGTGACGCTGACGCTGGTGGACAGGTATTCGGCCGGCGGCATCTGGCAGGCCACGAACTGGCGCCAGATCAGGTCGTACAGGCGCTCGGCGTCACGCTCCATGCCGGACAGCTGGTTCGGGCGCAGGTTGACATCAGACGGGCGAATCGCCTCGTGAGCCTCCTGGGCGCCCTCCTTGCTGGAATAGACGTTCGCCTTGGCCGGCAGGTACTTCTGACCGAACTCACCCTCGATGAAGTCACGCACCATGGAAATGGCGTCGGCCGAGAGATTGGTCGAGTCAGTACGCATATAGGTGATGTAGCCGGCCTCGTAGAGACGCTGCGCCATCATCATGGTTTTCTTCACCCCGAAGCCCAGCCGATTGCTCGCGGCCTGCTGCAGGGTAGAGGTGATGAAGGGCGCGGACGGGCGACTGGATGTCGGCTTGTCCTCGCGCCTGGCCACGGTGTAGCTGGAGGCCTTGAGCTTCTCCAGGGCCGCCATGGCCTGGGCTTCATTGAGCGGCTTGAAGGCCTCGCCATTCTCACGGGCCACTTCGAAGCGCACCTTGGCGCCCTTGGTGGTGCCGAGGTCGGCATGCACTTCCCAGTACTCTTCCGGAACGAAGGCGCGAATCTCGCGCTCGCGCTCCACTACCAGCTTCACTGCTACGGACTGCACGCGGCCAGCGGACAGACCGCGGGCGATCTTCTGCCAAAGCAGCGGCGAGACCATGTAGCCCACTACACGATCGAGGAAGCGGCGAGCCTGCTGGGCGTTGACACGATTGATATCGAGATCGCCGGGCTGGGAGAAGGCCTCCTGGATGGCCTTCTTGGTGATTTCGTTGAACACCACGCGCTTGTAGCGGCTGTCATCGCCACCGATGGATTCCCGCAGGTGCCAGGCGATGGCCTCCCCTTCGCGGTCCAAGTCGGTTGCGAGATAAATGGTGTCGGCATCCTTGGCCAGGCGGCGCAATTCCTCAATCACCTTTTCCTTGCCGGGCAGGATCTCGTACTTGGCCTTCCAGCCGTGGTCCGGATCGACCCCCATACGGGCGACCAGCTGGCGCTTGGCCTTTTCCTTGGCGGACAGGGCGGGAGCTTCAGCAGCGGCCTTGCCACGCTTGGCCGGCTCTTTGGCGGTACTCGCCGAACCGCTGGTGGGGAGGTCACGGATATGGCCGATGCTCGACTTCACCACGTACTGGTTGCCCAGGTACTTGTTGATGGTCTTGGCCTTGGCCGGGGATTCCACGATGACCAGCGATTTGCCCATGGATCGGTGTGTTCCTGAATGAAATATGTAAAAAGCGGGAGCCGCCTGTCGCGGCACCGCTATATATAGTGGCCAGCGCAGCGCGGTCAAGCGCGCCCCTGGCCCTGTCCACGCCCCTCAGGGCTGCGGAAAGGGATCTGGCTCGGCACTCACCAAAGCGAAGCGCGCGATCTGCTCGCCGTCCACCTGAACCGTCTCGGTGAACATGCTGAGCGGACGCACCCAAAGGCCGTACTCACCGTAAAGGGCCTGGTAAACCACCAGCGCCTCCTCGGTTTCGGAGTGCCGGGCAATACCTATGACCCTGTATTGCTGACCTTTGTAGTGACGATAGAGACCCGGTTGCAGGCTCATGGTTGCCTCACAGTGATGAATGCAGGCTATCCCGCAAAGGTTGCGCATGGTGCCGCTTCATTCGGCCCGAGGCCAGCCCTTGAGAGAAATTTCCTGCGAAGTTTCTCCACATAAAAGCAAAAACCGGGGCACAAGGCCCCGGTTTCCTCATCTCCGCTACGCTCAGACGCGCTCGAAGATGGTGGTGATGCCCTGGCCGAGGCCCACGCACATGGTGGACACGCCCAGATTACCGCCGTTCTGCTTCATCACGTTCAGCAAGGTGCCGGAAATACGGGCACCAGAGCAGCCGAACGGGTGACCCAGGGCGATGGCGCCGCCATGCAGGTTAACCTTCTGCTCCATCTTGTCGAGGAGTTTGAGGTCTTTCAGCACCGGCAGTGCCTGAGCAGCGAAGGCTTCGTTGAGCTCAACGAAATCGATGTCATCCATGGTCAGGCCAGCGCGCTTGAGCGCCTTCTGAGTGGATGGCACCGGACCGTAACCCATGATCGCCGGGTCAACACCGGCAACCGCCATGGCACGAACCACGGCCATCGGCTGGATGCCCAGGTCTTGAGCACGCTGAGCGGACATGACGATCATGCACGATGCGCCGTCGGTGATCTGCGAGGAAGTACCCGCAGTCACGGTGCCGCCTTTCGGGTTGAACGCCGGCTTGAGGCTGGCCAGGCTTTCCAGCGTCGTCTCCGGACGAATGGTTTCGTCGAAGTCGAACACCTTCAGGAAGCCGTTCTCGTCGTAGCCTTGCATCGGGATGATTTCATCCTTGAACTTGCCTTCGACGGTAGCTTTGTGGGCCAGCTGGTGCGAACGCACACCGAACTGATCCTGAGCTTCACGGCTGATGCCGTGCATCTTGCCGAGCATTTCGGCGGTCAGCCCCATCATGCCCGAGGCCTTGGCGGCATACAGGGACATATGCGGGTTCGGATCGACGCCGTGCATCATGCCCACGTGGCCCATGTGCTCCACGCCACCGACTACGAACACGTCGCCGTTGCCGGTCTGGATGGCTTGCACGGCGGTGTGCAGGGCGCTCATGGACGAACCGCACAGACGGCTGACGGTCTGGCCGGCGCTGGTGTGGGGGATCTGGGTCATCAGCGACGCCATGCGTGCGATGTTCCAGCCCTGCTCCAGGGTCTGGTTCACGCAGCCCCAGATGACGTCCTCGACTTCCGCCGGGTCGACCTTGGCGTTGCGCTCCAGCAGCTTGCTGATCAGGTGGGCCGACATGTCCTCGGCACGGGTGTTGCGGTGCATGCCACCCTTGGAGCGACCCATCGGGGTGCGACCGAAGTCGACAATGACTGCATCTCTAGGATTCAGGCTCATATTCTTCACTCTCGCTCAATTAGCCGAAAAACTTCTGGCCGTTCTTGGCCATTTCGCGAAGCTTGGCGGTCGGGTGATACAGCGCGCCCAGGTCGGCGTACTTGTCGGCCATGGCTACGAATTCGGCCACACCGACGCTGTCGATGTAGCGCAGCGCACCACCACGGAAGGGCGGGAAGCCGATGCCGTAGATCAGGCCCATGTCGGCCTCGGCAGCCGTCGCTACGATGCCATCTTCCAGGCAACGTACGGTTTCCAGGCACAGCGGGATCATCATGAAGTTGATGATGTCTTCGTCAGTCAGCTCGCGCTGCTCCTTGACGATCGACTTCAGCACTTCATAGGCAACCGGATCGGTAACCTTTTTCGGCTTGCCGCGTTTGTCGGTTTCGTAGGCGTAGAAGCCCTTGCCGTTCTTCTGGCCCAGGCGATTGGCTTCGTACATCACGTCGACGGCCGTCTTGCCTTCAACCGCCATGCGATCCGGGAAGCCTTCGGCCATCACATCGCGACCGTGGTGACCGGTGTCGATGCCGACAACGTCGGACAAGTAGGCCGGACCCATGGGCCAGCCGAACTTCTCCATGATCTTGTCGATTCGTACGAAGTCGACGCCGAACTCCAACAGCTTGGCGAAGCCACCGAAATACGGGAACAGGACGCGGTTGACGAGGAAGCCGGGGCAGTCGTTGACCACGATCGGGTTCTTGCCCATTTTCTTGGCGTAGGCAACGGTGGTGGCAACGGCCACTTCGCTGGACTTCTCGCCACGGATCACTTCCACCAGCGGCATCATGTGCACCGGGTTGAAGAAGTGCATGCCGACGAAGTTCTCCGGGCGCTTCAGGGCTTGAGCCAGGTAGCTGATGGAGATGGTGGAGGTGTTCGAGGCGATGATGGCGTCTTCACGCACATGGCCTTCCACCTCGGCCAGCACGGCATGCTTGACCTTCGGGTTCTCGACCACAGCCTCGACCACGATGTCGACATTGCCGAAGTCGCCGTAGGACATGGTCGGACGAATCGCGTTCAGCGCTTCAGCCATCTTCTCAGGCTTCATGCGGCCCTTCTCGACGCGCTTGCCGAGCAGCTTGGACGCTTCCTGCAGGCCCATCTGGATACCCTCTTCGCGGATATCCTTCATCAGGATCGGAGTGCCCTTCGAGGCGGACTGGTAGGCGATGCCGCCACCCATGATGCCAGCGCCGAGAACAGCAGCCAGCTTCACGTCCTTGGCAGCTTCGTCGTACTGCTTGCCCTTCTTCTTCAGTTCCTGGTCATTCAGGAACAGTCCGATCAGGCTGGTGGCGACCGAAGTCTTGGCCAGTTTCACGAAACCGGCTGCCTCGACTTCCAGCGCCTTCTCGCGACCGAAGTTGGCGGCCTTCTGGATGGTCTTGATGGCTTCTACCGGGGCCGGGTAGTTCGGACCGGCCTGGCCGGCAACGAAACCCTTGGCGGTCTCGAAGGCCATCATCTGTTCGATGGCGTTGAGCTTGAGCTTTTCCAGCTTCGGCTGACGCTTGGCCTTGAAGTCCAGCTCGCCGGCAATGGCGCGCTTGACCAGGTCCAGGGCACCGGCCTGCAGCAGCTCGGGAGCGACCACGGCGTCGACGGCGCCGACTTTCAGTGCGTCTTCGGCGCGGTTCTCCTTACCGGAGGCGATCCACTCGATGGCGTTGTCGGTGCCGATGATGCGCGGCAGACGCACGGTGCCGCCGAAGCCTGGGTAGATGCCCAGCTTGACTTCCGGCAGGCCGATCTTGGCGACGGTGCTCATCACGCGGTAGTCGGCTGCCAGGCACATTTCCAGGCCGCCACCCAGGGCGATGCCGTTGATAGCGACAACGGTGGGAACTTCGAGGTCTTCGAACGCGCTGAAGATCTTGTTGGCTTCGAGGTTGCCGGCCACCAGTTCTTCGTCAGGCAACTGGAAGTTGTCGACGAATTCAGTGATATCGGCGCCGACGATGAATACGTCCTTGCCGCTGCTGACGATCACGCCCTTGACCGAAGCATCGGCCTTGATGGCTGCGACTGCATCACGCAGTTCGTTCAGGGTGAGACGGTTGAACTTGTTGACGGACTCACCCTTGAGGTCGAACTTCAGTTCGACGATACCGCCCTCAAGAGCCTTAACCGTGATGGCTTTACCTTCGTAAATCATCAACTGATCTCCACGGTTTGGGAAACTGGACTGTACGCGTCAGAGCCAACCGGCGGACTCGCCTCCGGCGCTGCCGGAGCATAGTCCTGATCGGTCCGGCACACCCACCGACGCGATATTCGGGCAGCATCGGAAGCGTCTGACAAGACAAACGCTCGATTCATACGCCCGTTTGATTTGGGTGAGCGGAGATTCAGGGAAAAGTCCGCTCTTGTCAATCTCGCAACGTGACCGACCAGCCACGATGGAATGGCTCTGCCCCCAGCCTCGCCACCGCGTGAACACGAAAGCAGGTGAAGATTCATACGAATGATCGCGACCTATCACGATCACCGCTGATAGACGGGAAAGTCCCCGGAACGCCGCTGGCAAATTGCCTGCGCCACGGGTACATTCGTGCCACTCGCACCCGTCAGGTTTCGAGCGCCATAACAACAACAATCAAGGCCAATGGCCCACGGAGAAGCACCAATGACGAGCCGCTTGCTTGCCATTCTGCTGGGTACCCTGCTTACCCTTCCCGCCTTCGCTTCCGCCCAAGCCACCCCCGCGGACAGCCTCCTCAAGCTCCATCAGATGCGCCTGGCCGCCCAGCGCAGCCTCGGCGACTTCTATATGTACAACGGCATGGAAGGTGACCAGCGCTACGCGCGCCTGATCGACGAGTCGGTGCAGAAAGCCAATGCCCGCCTGAACGAACTGGGGGAAATGCCCGGAGAAGCCTCGAAGGCCCTGCGCGCGCAGTTGGCGCAGGAATGGCAGAACTACAACAGCGAATTGACCGGCCTGGTCACCTCCCTCAAGCAGCAGGGCTATACCGACCTGCAGCCGGTGGCCGACTTGACCGAACGCAACAAGCGCCTGATGGAGCTCTCCAACGAGCTTTACGCCAGAATCCAGCAGGAAAGCGCCACCCAGGTACCCCCCCTGACCCAGCGCAGCCGCGACCAGAGTCTGCTGATGCAGTCCATAGCGGTGGACTACGCCTCACGCAGCGCCTCCATCGGTGGCAGTTTCATCGGTGGCAACGGTGGCAAGGCCATCGACGAAATGGCCGGAGAGTTCGCCAGCCAGCTCGCCAGCCTGGAACAGGCACCGCAGAACACGCCGGAAATCCGCCAGGCGCTGGATGGCATCAGCACCAAGTGGCGCTACATCGAGAAATCGCTGAAGCACTACAACGAGAACAGCGTTCCGTTCCTCATCAACAAGTACTCGGACCGCATCATCGACGGCCTCGAAGACGTCTCCGCCCGCTATTCGGCCGCCCAGAGCTGAAGCGCCGGCAATCGGCGCAACGGCAACGCCGTTGCGCCCGCTCCTCAGGCCAGCGCCTTCAGCGTGTCGGCGATGCGCTGCAGGTCTTCCACCGTGCCGCGCTCGCCCCAGTAGAGGGCAACCATCTGCGAACTTGCTTCAACTTTGTAGACATCCTTCGGCAGACCGCCCAGATGTGCCAGCAATGTCGCGTCCTCGCAGGGCTCACGCCACTGGTTCAGCCACGTACCGGGCTCGCTCTGCCAATAGCACCAGGCCTCGCGCCCACGCAGACGCGGCCGGTGGTACTGGGCGCAGGAATGCGGCGGCTCCTGGACCAGCCAGTGGGGCCAGTCCTGGCGCGACAGCTGCATGGCCAGCCCCATGCGCCGCGCCTGCAGGCGCAGCTCCATGCGCCCCCGCTGCCCCTTCGACGGAACCAGCCAGACCAAGGGGCTGACCACCGCCAGGAGGAGCAATAGGACGATCCAGAAGGTCATATCGGTTATCCCCGCGCAAAAGCCTGTGTTAAACGTTCCGGCCAGCCATACTTGTGATCATGCGCAACCTTGAGGAGGAGTCACCCATGCCCTACCAGCACATTCTGGTCGCTGTCGACCTGACCGATGAATGCCATCCGGTGGTGCGTCGTGCCCAGGCGCTGGCCCAGGCCAGCCATGCCAAGCTGTCGCTGGTGCACATAGTCGAGCCCATGGCCATGGCCTTCGGCGGTGACGTACCGATGGACCTTTCCATGCTCCAGCAGCAGCAGTTCGAGCAGGCCCGCGAACGCCTGCAGACCTTCGCCGGCATCTACTCCGAGCTGACCGCTGACCAGCGCCACCTGGCGTACGGCCAGCCTCGGCAGGAAATCCACCGCCTCGCGGAGGAACAGGGCTGCGACCTGATCGTCGTTGGCAGCCATGGTCGCCACGGTCTCGCCCTGCTACTCGGCTCCACCGCCAATGACGTCCTCCATGGCGCCCCCTGCGACGTGCTGGCGGTGCGCCTGAAAAACCCTGAATAGATTGAAATAATCTGACGGGCGCGGGCTTCAGTCGAAGCCTTCGCCCGCGCTCATCACCAGGGGCCGGATTTTCTGCAACTGAGTCTCCAGCGAGTAAGTCATGCTGGAAGCCATGGAAAAGAAGGTCAGGAACGCCTTGAGGTTCGAGTCCCCCTCGCAGGTATCGTGGATACGCTGCCAGAAAGCCTGATTCACCAGTTGCAGCTGCTGGAACAGCCGTACGAGCCCCTTCAATTCCCAGTCCGCATGGCGTCCTTCACGGAGATTGAAGTACTGCCGCGCGAGATAGAGCGAGACGGCCCGCAGAATGAACTCCTGGTTGCTGGCGAACGGCAAGTGTTGCTGCGCCATCGGCCTGAGCTTACCCAGCACCGGACAGGCGCTGGTGGCCATGATCACCCCCAACAGAGCACGCAACCCCTCCTCCAGCCCCACCAGCTTGGTGTACTCGCGCTCCGGCGTACGTACCCAGACCTGTACCTTCTTGAAGGCTGGCAGGCCTTGGAAATCCTCGATCACCCGGTGCAAATCCACCGCCGCCGGGCAATGACTAAAGGCATTCCGGCTTAGCGGGCAGTTGCTGCACTGCTGATGTTCCAGTCGCGTCCACTTCGGCGCGACTTCTGCTCGCGCCGGGTCATACGCACGGTCCAGCTCGATGCGGTAGCTGAACTCATGCAGGTCATCCAGGCTGATGCGGTATTCGATGGCCATGGGCTCTCCGGCTCACTTCCTCAACTGTCTTCCAGCTCCGCCCAACGCTCGATCAGACGGTCCAGCTCCTTCTGCAAGTCATCCAGGCGCTCCAGCACCATGCGGGTCTGTTCCGCTGGGCGCTGATAGAAGGCCGGATCGGAGACTTCCGCCTGCACCCTCACCTGCTCCGCTTCCAGAGCCTCGATCTGCCCGGGAATGGCCTCCAGCTCACGCTGCAACTTGTAGCTCAGCTTCTTCTTGGGTACCTCAACCGCAACAGGAGCAGGCTCGGCAACCCTGGGCGCTTCGGCCTTGGCCTCCCGCGTGTCACCCACGCCCAGCAGACGCGGCGAGCCGCCCTGGCGCAGCCAATCCTGGTAGCCACCAACGTACTCGCGAACGCGGCCTTGCCCTTCGAACACCAGCGTGCTGGTGACCACGTTGTCGAGGAACGCGCGGTCGTGGCTGACCATCAGCACCGTGCCAGGGAAATTCAGCAGCACCTCTTCGAGCAGCTCCAGGGTTTCCACATCCAGGTCGTTGGTCGGTTCGTCCAGCACCAGCAGGTTCGCCGGCTTGCTGAACAACTTGGCCAGCAACAGTCGTGCCCGCTCGCCACCAGACAACGCCTTTACCGGCGTACGGGCGCGCTGCGGGCTGAACAGGAAGTCCCCCAGGTAGCTCAGTACATGGCGGTTCTGGCCGTCGATACTGATGAAGTCGCGGCCTTCGGAGAGGTTATCGATTACGGTCTTTTCCAGATCCAGCTGGTGACGCAGCTGGTCGAAATACGCCACTTCCAGGCGAGTGCCGACCTCAATGCTGCCACCGGTGGGCTGGAGGTCGCCCAGCAGCAGCTTGAGCAGCGTGGTCTTGCCGGTACCGTTGGCACCCAGCAGGCCGATACGGTCGGAGCGCTGCAGCACCAGGTTGAAATCGCGGATCAGCGGCTCCTCGCCTGCATGGGCGAAGCTGACGTTTTCCGCCACCATCACCTGCTTGCCGGATTTTTCCGCTGCCTCCAGCTGGAACGTAGCCTTGCCCTGACGCTCGCGACGCTCTGAACGCTCGTTGCGCATCGCCTTGAGCGCACGCACCCGGCCTTCGTTACGGGTACGACGGGCCTTGATGCCCTGGCGAATCCAGACTTCTTCCTGGGCCAGGCGCTTGTCGAACAGGGCGTTGGCCACTTCTTCCGCCGCCAGCTGCTGCTCCTTGTGCACCAGGAAGCTGGCGTAGTCACCGTTCCAGTCGATCAGATGACCACGGTCCAGCTCGAGGATACGAGTGGCCAGGTTCTGCAGGAAGGAACGGTCGTGGGTAATGAACAACACGGCGCCGTTGAAACCCAGCAGGGCCTCTTCCAGCCAGGCGATGGCGCCGATATCCAAATGGTTGGTGGGCTCATCGAGCAGCAGCAGGTCTGGCTCGGCCACCAATGCCTGGGCCAGCAGCACGCGACGGCGCCAGCCACCGGAGAGCTCCGCCAGGGTCTTGTCCGCCGGCAGTTGCAGGCGACTCAGGGTGCTATCCACCAACTGCTGCAGTCGCCAGCCGTCGCGCGCTTCCAGGTCCTGCTGAACCCGGGACAGACGCGCCAGGTCATTCTCGTCGTTGATATGCAGGCTCAGGTGGTGGTACTCGGCGAGCAGCTTGCCGACCTCTGCCAGGCCTTCGGCCACCACATCGAATACGGTGCGATCATCGGCGAGCGGCAGCTCTTGCGGTAGCTCACCGATTTTCAGCGCCGGTGCGCGCCAGATTTCGCCATCATCAGCGAATTGATCACCCTTGACCAAGCGCAGCAGGCTGGATTTGCCGGTGCCGTTGCGACCAATGATGCACACCCGCTCGCCACGGGCGATCTGCCAGGACACCTTATCCAACAGCGGCATGGCGCCGTAGGCGAGGGATACATCGGTGAACTTGAGCAGTGTCATGGGGGGGCCTCCTGGATCAGGGCGCGCATTCTACCCGACTTGCGGTACCGCCTCTCGGGCAATTTTTACCGCCGGTTTCTCCTGCTGGCGCAATGCTTTAACCGCCCCTGCCTAACGGCTAAGCTAGGCGCTATTCGATGCCCCGAAACGGGCATTCATAACGATATATCTGCCCCGGAAGTGTCATGCGCGGTCGTCTGCTCAACCTGTTTTCCTGCTTGCTCCTTTCCACGGTAGGCCTGCACGCCAGCCAGGCCTCCGCGGCCCCGCTCGCCCAGCAGCGCCTGATGTACGACGAGGCCAAGCGAGCCCTGGCCAAGGGTGATTCCGGCCCCTATGAGCGCTACGCCAATGCCCTGAGCGACTATCCGCTGGAGCCCTACCTGGCCTACGACGAGCTGACCGCCCGTCTGAAATGGGCAAGCAACGAGGAGATCGAGAAGTTCCTCGCCGAGCACGGCGACCTGCCGCAGGCCGGCTGGATGAAATTGCGCTGGCTGCGCTGGCTGGCCGAACGCGGGGAATGGCAGACCTTCGTCAACTACTACGATCCCAAGCTCAACTTCACCGAACTGGACTGCCTGTTCGGCCAGTACCAGCTCAAACACGGCATGAAGAAGGAAGGCTATGCCACCGCCGAAAAGCTCTGGCTGGTGGGCAAGTCCCAACCCGAGGCCTGCGACGTGCTCTTTGGTATGTGGAAAGCCGAAGGGCAGTTGAGCGAGGAACTGCGCTGGAAGCGCACCAAGCTGGCTGCTGAAGCGCGCAACTATGGCCTGGCCAACCACTTGGTAAAGACCATGCCGCGCCTTGGTACTCAAGGCAAACTCATGGTGGAAGTGGCGCAGAAGCCGCAGTTGCTGAGTCAGACCGCCCGTTTCACGCCGGCTGACCGACACACGGCGGATGCCGCCGGCCTTGGCCTGCGCCGCCTGGCTCGCCAAAACCCGGAAAAGGCCCTGAGCCTGCTGGAGGTCTATGCCGCACGCCTGCCCTTCTCCAAGGAAGAGAAGGTGGCCATCGCTCGCGAAATCGGCCTGACCCTGGCCAAGCGTTTCGACTCCCGCGCCCTCAAGATCATGACCCAGTACGACCCGGAGCTGCGCGACAACACGGTCAGCGAATGGCGCGCACGCCTGTTGCTGCGCCTGGGCCGCTGGGACGACGCCTACCAATTGACCCGGCAGATGCCCGAAGACCTGGCCAAGACCAATCGCTGGCGCTACTGGCAGGCGCGCAGCCTGCAGCTGGCCCAGCCACAGAGCCAGCAGCCGATCCCGCTCTATCAGCCGGTCGCTCGCGAGCGCGACTTCTACGGTTTCATGGCCGCCGACCACATCAAGGCGCCATATCAGCTGAACAACAAGCCGCTGGCCCTCGATCCCAAGGTGATGCAGAAAGTGCGCAACACCGCTGGCATCCGCCGTGCGCTGGAGTTCCATGATCGCGGCGAGATCGTCAACGGTCGCCGCGAGTGGTACCACGTCAGCCGCCTGTTCAACCGCGACGAGATGGTGGCCCAGGCCAAGATCGCCTACGACATGCAATGGTACTTCCCGGCCATTCGCACCATCAGCCAGGCCCAGTACTGGGACGACCTGGATATCCGCTTCCCCATGGCCCACCGCTCGGCGCTGACCCAGCAGGCAAAAGTTCGCGGCCTGCACTCCAGCTGGGTATTCGCCATCACTCGCCAGGAAAGCGCCTTCATGGCCGACGCCCGCTCCGGTGCTGGCGCCATGGGCCTGATGCAACTGATGCCGGCCACCGCCAAGGAAACCGCGCGCAGGTACGGTATTCCGCTGGCTTCGCCGAAGCAGGCATTCAACCCCGACGTCAACATCCAGCTCGGCGCTGCCTACCTGAGCCAGGTGCACGGCCAGTTCAACGGCAACCGCGTACTGGCCTCAGCGGCCTACAACGCCGGGCCCGGCCGCGTGCGCCAGTGGCTGAAAGGGGCCGATCACCTGGCCTACGATGTCTGGGTCGAGACAATTCCCTTCGACGAAACCCGCCAGTATGTGCAGAACGTGCTGTCCTACTCCGTGATCTACGGGCACAAACTGAACGCCCCGCAGCCCCTGGTGGATTGGCACGAGCGGTACTTCGACGACCAGTAATGCATGAGAAAGGGCGCAAATCAGCGCCCTTCTTCATTGACGAGGTTCGAACTACTCCAGAACCTCGACTTCCATCCCCACATCCAGCACGCCGGCGCTGCGATTGATCAGGTTCTGCCCGAAATACACTTCACCATCGCGCTCGCGGTAGGTCTTGAGGGTCGTGAGCGGCTCACGGTCGGCACTCCGCTCACCGGTGGCCGGGTCAATGGTGGTCAGGATGCAGCGACTGCACCCTTTGGCCACACTGAATTCGATACCGCCAATGCGAATGCGCTTCCAGCTGTCCTCGGCGTAGGCCGCACTGCCCTCTACCACCAGGTTCGGACGGAAGCGCAGCATTTCCAGCGGTCGCCCCACCCGCTCACTGAGGTCATCCAGCGAGGCCTGACCAATCAGCAGCAGCGGAAAACCATCGGCGAAGCCTACTTTCTCCTCGGGCAGCAGACTGCCGGGAATATCCCGTGCGCGGTGGTCCGGCACATGCACCAGGCGGCAAGCCTTGCCGAGGAAGTCACTCAGCCATTGCGCCGCCTCGTCGCCTGCATCCGGCACATGCATAGGGGCGCCCCAGACGAAAGTCCCACGCAGGTTCGCATCGGGTTCGGGCAGCGCGACATCCAGGGCTGGCAACCCTTCGGCACTCAGGGTCAGACCACCGACAGCGTTCCAGCGCGCCGAAAGCTGGGACATCCTGGAAAAGGCGCGCTGGGTCAGGAATCGGCCATTTTCGGCATCTACCAGCATCCAGCGGCGATCGCCCGCCAGGCCCAGGGCATCAACCCGAGCCTGCTGAAGGGGTTCGCCAATGGCGGATTTCATGGGAAAACGATAAAGGGCGGAGAGACGCAGCATGGCCAGCTTCCTGATCGGCGTTCGAGCGAGCCCCCCTTATACTCAGCCGCCCCGGCTCAGCTCAAGCTCATTGATTCCGATTGAGACGATCCATCACCACATCGACCAGCTTGTCGGGCTGGAACTTGGAGAGGAAGTTGTCGCAGCCGACCTTTTTCACCATGGCGTCGTTGAAGCTGCCTGACAGCGAGGTGTGCATCACCACATAGAGGTCGCGCAGGCGTGGATCGTTGCGTATTTCCGTGGTCAGGCGGTAACCGTCCATCTCCGGCATTTCCGCATCCGTGAAGATCATCAGCAGCTTCTCGGTCATGTCCTCGCCGCTATCGGCCCAGGCTTTGAGCATCTTCAGGGCCTTCAGGCCATCACTGGCCATGTGCATGCGCATCCCGAGCTGCGACAGGGTTTCCCGCAACTGGGTCAAGGCGACGGTGGAGTCATCCACCAGCAGCACCTCGCGCCCTACCGCCATCTGCAGCAGCGGGTTCTCCAGGCGCTCCGCGGAAACACGGGTGCTCATGGGCACGATCTCGGACAGCACCTTCTCGACGTCAATGACTTCGACGATCTGCTCGTCCACCTTGGTGATGGCCGTCAAATAGTGCTGACGACCGGCGCCGCCTGGCGGCGGCATGATGGATTCCCAGTTGAGGTTGAGGATGCGGTCCACGCCCCCTACCAGGAAGGCCTGCACCGAACGGTTGTACTCGGTCACGATGATGGTGCTGCGCTCATCCGGCACCAGCGGGCGCATACCGATGGCCTGGGACAGATCGATCACCGGCAGCGTCTGGCCACGCAAGTTGACCACGCCGCACACCACCGGATGCCGCTGCGGGATCAGGGTCATCTTCGGCAACTGCAGCACTTCCTGCACCTTGAACACGTTGATGGCGAAAAGCTGGCGACCACTGAGACGGAACATCAGGATTTCAAGCCGGTTTTCACCCACTAGCTGGGTGCGTTGATCGACGGTGTCGAGAATGCCGGCCATGGAACTTCCTCTGCTGCAATGCGGTGGTGGGCAGGAGTGCCTTGGCAGTATTTCGGCAGGAGGCCAGAAACCTGAAGCCATGGCACCGAGCCATCATGCCGCAGCCAAACCCATGACGCCAGCACACCGACTTTCAAGTCGGCAGCAGCAGCAGCGGGGAATGCTCTGGCAGATGCACTCGCAGCACGCCGGCACGCGCAGCGATGCGCAGGCGCACCGTTTCCAGCGGCTCGCCATCGAGATTCAGGTCCAACCCCTCCACCGCCTCAACGTCCACCCAGGGCAAGCGCGCGCTGACTGACACCGACTCCAACCCGAGGATGCCGCCAGAAAGCAACGTGGCCAGGGTTCCCACCACATCCTGGGGCGCTGGAATGATGCAGAGGTCCAGCAGGCCATCATTCACCACCGCCTGCGGACACAATGGATGACCTCCGCCCGCTTGACGCCCATTGCCGATGCCGAGCGCAAGGAACTCCCCCTCCCAGGCGAAGTCCGGCCCACGGAAGCGCCCGAAAGCCGAGTGCACCTCTGAAAAGTGCGTCAGCCCAGTGAGAAAGTAAGCGGCCCCACCCAGCACCTTCTTCAGGTCTTCGGAGGTGTTAGCCGTGATCTTCGAGCCGAAACCGCCGGTCGCCATATTGAGGAACAGGTGGCCATCGGCGTCGCCCAGATCGATCGCGCGCGGTGCCACGTCGAGCAACGCCAATGCTTCCTGCGGGTCCAGGGGCACGCCGGCCGCACGAGCGAAGTCGTTGGCCGTCCCCAACGGCAACAGCACCAGGCTGGCGTCGGCCTTTGCCAGGGTCATGGCTTCGGCCACCTCCCGCAGGGTGCCATCGCCGCCCCCGGCAATGAGCGTGCGATACCCCCTCGCCAGGGCCTCGTCCACCAGGCGCCGAGCATCGCCGCCTTCCCAGGTAACCCGCACAGCCAGCTCCCACCCCGCTTTACGGCGTGCCTGGACGGCTGCCCGCACCTCATCGTTGGCCGCCTGCTTGCCATGCAGGATCAGCAAGGCCTTGCGCTCATCCATGCTCACCTCCGTCGTTCGGGAATGGCCGGAGTATAGGACCGCAAGCCCCCACCGAAGGCGCCATCGGCAATCTACTGACCGGACAAACAATCAACTTTGTAGATAGGAAAACCGAATAATTTGCGCTTTTACAGCCTTATATGATGATTGATCATGCCACCCATTCCTCCCGGAGAACCCCCTCCGCGAGCAGACAGGAGACTCGAACATGATCGAAGTACGCCCCTTCGCCGAACTGGGTGGTGCTCACCACGGCTGGCTCAATGCTCGACATCACTTTTCCTTCGCCAGCTACTACGACAGCCAGCGAATGAACTGGGGCCAGTTGCGCGTGTGGAACGACGATGAAATCGCCCCCCACTCCGGTTTCCCGCCGCACCCGCACCAGGACATGGAGATCATCACCTACGTCCGCGAAGGTGCCATTACCCACCAGGACAACCTGGGCAACAAAGGCCGTACCGAGGCCGGCGACGTACAGGTGATGAGCGCGGGCACCGGTATCGCCCACAGCGAGTACAACCTGGAAGACGAAACCACCAAGATCTTCCAGATCTGGATCATGCCAACCGAATACGGCGCCGCCCCCTCCTGGGGTGCCCGTCCGTTCCCGAAGGGCGAGCGTGCCGGCAGCTTCGTGACCCTGGCCAGCGGTATCGATGAAGGTGGCGACGCACTGCATATCCGCGCCAATGCCCGGCTTGCAGCCGCCACACTCAAGGCTGGACAGAGCGCCGAGTACCGTTTGGAGAAAGGCCGCCAGGCCTATCTGGTGGCCGCCAAGGGTCGTTACGAGGTGAACGGCGTCGCCGCCGAAGCCCGCGATGGCGTGGCGGTACGCGATGTGGAGGTGCTCAGCTTCACCGCCAGCGAGGACAGCGAAATCGTCCTCGTGGATGTGGCCTGACGCGGGCTCATGCAGGAGCGAGCTTGCTCGCTCCTACGCCGGATAACCGGTGATATCCCGGATCTTCCGATACAGCGGCCTCAACTGCTTGTACATCCCCTGGTAAACCTCCCGATACAACCGCTCGTAGGTGCGCTGCGCCTGCGGATCGGGCTGGAAAACCTGCCCCACCCGCGTCATGGCGCGGATCGCCGTAGGGAAGTCCGGATGCAGGCCCAGGCCCACCGCGCAATCGATAGCCGCGCCCAAGCCGGAGGTTTCGTAGACATGGGGCCGCTCCGCCGGCAGACCGAAGATGTCAGCGGTCAGTTGCATGGCCGCATCGCTCTGCGAACCACCCCCGGACACCCGCAGGCGCGTGATCCCCGTACCAGAACGCTTCTCGATCTGTTCCTTGCCCTGGCGCAGGGCATAGGCCAGCCCTTCGAGGATGGCGCGATAGATATGTGCGCGGGTGTGCACATCGCCGAAACCGATGATCGAACCCTTGGCTTCCAGGCCCGGCTCACGGATGCCAGGGGACCAGTAGGGCTGCAGCATCAGCCCCATGGAGCCAGGGGGCACGCTGTTAACCAACTCGTCGAACAGCACTTCGGGCTCCACGCCCAGCTCCTTGGCCCGCTGCATCTCACGCAGGCCGAACTCCTGCTTGAACCAGCTGACCATCCAGAAGCCGCGATAAATCATCACCTCGGTGTTGAAGTGATCGGGAATGGCCGCTGGATACGGCGGTATCAGCGGAATGGTTTCCAGGTACTTGCGCCGCGTCGTGTTGATAGTGGCGGTGGTGCCATAGGACAGGCAGGCCACGCTCGGCTCCACCCCGCCGGCACCGATCACCTCGCAGGCCTTGTCGGCACCGGCAGCGATCAGCGGCAGACCTTCCGGAATCCCGGTATGGCGACTGGCTTCGGCAGTGATGCTCCCCAGACGCTGTCCCGGCTTGAACAGCTCGGGCAACTGTTCGCGACGCACCGGCATCGACTGCCATTTCCAATCCCGTGGCGCGGCCCACTGCAGGCGCTTGTAGTCGAATGGCAGATAGGCCACCTGGCAGGCCACCGAGTCGACGAAGCGCCCGCACAGCCGGCGACTGAGGAAACCTGAAAGCAGCAGGACCTTGTGGGTCCTTGCCCAGACCTCAGGCTGGTTCTGCGCTACCCAGTTGGCTTCGGCCTGGGCGCGAAAATAGTCCACCGTGCCCTCCAGGCCGATGGCCTTGAACAGCCAGCCCCAGGCCCCCTTGATGCGCCCCTGCACCTCTGCCTGGCGTTGGTCCAGCCAGAGAATGGCCGGGCGCAGCGGCCGACCCTGTTCGTCGACGTTGATGACGGTGCCGCGCTGGGTGGTCAGCGAGACGCCACGGATCAGGCTGCGGTCGATGTCCACCGATTCCCACAGCAGCCGGCAGGCTTCGCCCAGGCTGCTCCAGTAGTACTCCGGGTCCTGTTCGGCCCAGCCGGGCTGGCTGGAGTAATAGGCCTCGAGGGGCACCTTGCCCTTGCCCACCAGGTTGCCTTCCAGGTCGAACAACAGAGCCCGTACGCTCTGGGTGCCGTTGTCGATGGCCAGCAGATAACTCTTCTCGCTCACGATGCGTCCTTGTTCTTGTTATTCGGGCAGGCTGTAGCAGCGCCGCCAGAGGGCCAGGTAATCGGCCTCTTCCCGCGCCCAGCGAGCATCGTCCCAGCCCAAGAGCGGCTGGCACAGCGCACGGATTCGTGGCAGCTCGCCGCAAGCGCCCTCCGGCAGCAGCAGGCCCAGACGGGTCCGGCGCAGCAGCAGATCATCCAGGTGCAGCACCAGTTCACCCTCAGCCGCCCAGGCCAGCTCGGCCCACAGGGTATCGGTGGCGCCGACGCGTTCATTACCCAGCAGCTCGACCCAACGCACCAGCTCCGCTATGCCGCCCCCATGGCGACCCAACAGGCGCAGACGCTGGGCGGGCGACAGGGCCGGGACTGCAGGTGCTACACAGGGCTTGAATACCGGATCGTCGCCCGCCTCCAAGGCGCGGCCGACAAAGCCTGCGCAGGCGCGTAGCACCTCCAGCGCCAGCAGGCGGAAGGTGGTCAGCTTGCCGCCGGCCAGGGTCACACAGCCGGGCTCGACCCAGAGGACATGCTCACGCTTCTCATCCGACGGTTTCAGCCGCGCCTCACCATCGCTCACCACCGGCCGCACGCCCGCCCAGGTGGACAGCACATCGCGCCGGCCGATCCCGGATGCGGGGAACTGCAGCGCACAAGCCTGCAGCAGATAGTCCACTTCCGTTTCGCTGATGCGCGCGTCCTGGTCCAGCCCATCCCCATGGTCGAGGTCAGTTGTACCGATCACGGTCGCCCCCTCCCAGGGGAAGACGAACACCGGGCGCCCATCCGCCGGATGCATGAAGCTGATGGCGTGGGCCAGCGGCAAACGCCAACCCGGTAGCAGCAGATGGCTGCCCCGCAGGGGGCGGATATGCTCCGTACCCTGGGCGGCACGCAGGCGATCCGCCCAGGCACCGGTCGCCTGGGCGACGGCGCGAGTGCGGAACGTGAAGCGCTGACCGCTCTCCAGGTCCTCGGCCTCAAGGCCAGTCACCCTGCCCTGCTCCCGCTGCAATGCCACCACTCGCACACCATTCAACGCCTCGCCGCCATCCGTGCGGGCTTCGCCCAGCACCCGCATCACCAGACGGGCATCGTCCGTCACGGCATCGAAGAATCGGGTGCCGCCCTGCAGGCCGCCTTCGCTCAGGCCTGGCACCAGGTAGCGCAACGACTGCAGCGGGTAGTAGAGGTGGTTGCGCCGTCCTGCCAGGGCGTCATAGACCGCCAGCAGACCGCCGAACACCTTCGGCCCCGGGAAACCGCCCCGATGCGGCATGACGAAGCTCAGCGGCTCCACCAGCCCCGGCGCCTCGGCCAGCAGGCGCTGACGTTCACGCACTGAGGCGCGAGTCAGGCCGAACTGCCCCTTGGCGATGTAGCGCAGGCCGCCATGGACCATTTTCGACGAGCGACTGGACGTGCCCCAGGCAAAATCGCGCTGCTCCAACAACAGGCATTTCCAGCCCCGGCGCGCCGCCTCCCGCAGGATGCCCGCGCCGCAGATACCGCCACCGACCACGATCAAGTCCCAATCGCGGCTGGCCAGGTCCGGCAACGCAGCCGTGCGCCACTCGGCGTTCCAGACGCCCATGCTCAATCCTCGAGCAGCACACCCGGGGCGAGACGGCCCTCGGGGTCGAAATGCACAGCCAGGGTACGCAGGGCAGCCATGCCCAGCGGGCCCTTCTCTACCGGCAGCCAGGGCGCGTGGTCGCGACCGACGCCATGCTGGTGGCTGATAGTGCCGCGATTCTGCGCGATCACATCACTGGCGGCGTGCTTCAGCTTGCTCCAGCGTGCCAGCGCTTCGGCGTAGCTGCCCCCGGGACGGTAGACGTAGGTGGTGTAGATGCTCGAACCCTCGCCGTACACGTGGGACAGGTGAGTGAACACGTGCACCCGCTCACCCTCGTTCTTCAAACCGTTGCGCAAGCTGCTCTCGATCTTGCCGAGCAGGCTGTCGACATTGACCCAATCGGTCGCGGTTTCCAGCGTGTCCACCACATAGCCGGCGCTCCAGAGTGCGTGGCGCAAGTACGGGAAACGGAAGCGGTTGTGCTCCCATTTCTTGCCCAGCAAGGTGCCGGTAAACACGCCACCGAAGCCTTTCAGCAGACGCTTGGCCTGCTTCAGCGACGCGGCGTTCTGCGCGCGGTTGCCGGTCACGCCGAAGGTCAGCATGCACTTGCCCGCCCCGGCGCCGCGCAGGGCCAGGTACTTCTCCAGCAGGGCAATCTGCCCCGGATGCCCGGCCAGGGCCAGTTGCGTCTCGGTCTCGATGGCGTTGGACAGGCGCAGCATGGACAGCGGCACCCGCGCCTGGGCCAGGCTGCGAATCCCCTTGAGCGCCTGGCTCCAACTGGGCAGGAAGACCGCGTAGAAGGATTCCCGCTCGGCCAATCGGGTAACCCGTACGCGAACTTCGGATATCACCCCGAAGCGTCCTTCCGAGCCAAGCACCAGCTCGCGCAGGTCCGGCCCCGCGGCCGACGCCGGGAAGGTCGGCAACTCCATCGAGCCGGCAAAGGTTTCCAGGGTGCCGCCGGCAAAGAGCTGCTCGATACGCCCATAGCGCAGGGACTGCTGGCCACTGGAGCGACTGGCGACCCAGCCGCCAAGGGTGGACAGCTCCCACGACTGCGGGAAATGGCCGAGGGTATAGCCACGAGCACGAAGCTGGCTTTCCACCTGCGGGCCACTGGCACCGGGGCCGAAGGTGGCGATCTGGCTTTCCTCGTCCAGCTCCAGCAGGCGGCTCATGCGCTCCAGGGAAAGCGTCAGCACCGGCCGAGCACTGGCCTGGGGATTGATATGGCCGGCTACCGAAGTGCCACCGCCATAAGGAATGACCACCAAGTCGCGCTCGACGGCCAGGGCCAGCAACTGGCGGATCTGCTCCGAAGTCTCCGGAAAGGCCACGCCATCGGGAAACTGACCGAAGTCGCCTTCGCGCATGGCCAGCCAGTCCGGCAGGCTCTGGCCACGGGCGTGACGGACGCGCGTTTCGGCATCCAGGCTGATCAGCGGGTGGGCGTCCAGGCGCGAGGCCGGCACGCAGGCCAGCACCTGTTCCAGACTGGCATCAGGCAGGGGCTGGCCTTCACCGATGCGCTCGGCCAGGAAAGCCGCTCCATTGGCAGGCAGTTCCACCACCGTCGCCTCATCGCCCCAGCCGTTCCAGCGTCGCATGCCATTCTCCTTGTTCGGGTTGTTTCGGAGGATTTCGATGGCTGCCTATACTAGCCAGCCGCGCAAAGGCGTCACTGTCGAATCGGGACAGTGGCCATCGCCAATCAGGACATAACAAGAAAACGCATGCACGCCCTCGGCTATACCTCGGTTCCCGCCCTTCTCAAGTACCTGCGCCACGCGGAACAGCTTGGCCTGGATCAGGCTTCCACGCTCGCCGCGGCGGGCATTCGTCCGGAGGATCTGGCGGACAACGGCCGGCGCCTGCCCAGTGAAATCCACGAGCGACTGCTGGGTTACCTGATTCGCGAATCCGGCGACGCCCTTTTCGGCCTGCATTCGGCGCGATACGTGCAGCCCGGCTCCTGGAGCGTGCTGGGCTACATCACCATGAACTGCGCCACCCTGGGCGAAGCCATGAGCCGCATTGCGCCCTACGAGAAGCTGGTGGGGGACATGGGCGTGAGCCGCATGGAGGCCGAAGGCGAACTGGTGCGGATGATCTGGACCTGCCGCCACCAGGACCCGGCGATCCGTCGCCACATGGTGGAAAACGTACTCGCCTCCTGGCTGCTTTACGCCCGCTGGATCGCCGATATGCAGCGCTCACCGAGGGAGGTCTGGTTCGAGCACGTCCAGCCGGAAGCAACTCGAATCGAAGACTACGAAGAGGTCTTCGGCTGCCCGGTACGCTTCGAGCAACCCTGCAACGCCCTGCTGGTCCCCTTCGAGTACCTGGCAGTGCCATTGCGCCAGGCGGATGCCAACCTGCTGCGCACCCTGGAAGAGCACGCCCTGGCACTGATGGCCGGGTTGGATAACGACGAACCGCTGCCACAACGGGTGAAGAACGCCTTGCGCCTGCTGCTCAAGGACGGTCTGCCACGCAAGGAACGCGTGGCGGAGAAGTTCCACATGACGGTGCGCACCCTGCAGCGCCACCTGCAACAAGCCGGCACCAGCTACCAACAGATACTCGATGAACTGCGCCGCGATCTGGCCGAGCACTATCTGCTGCGCAGCGACCTGCCGATCCAGGACATCGCCTGCTACCTGGGCTTCACCGAATCGCGATCCTTCCACCGCAGCTTCAAAGCCTGGACGGGGCAGACGCCGGGGGAGTACCGCGAGGCGAAACGTCAGGGCTGAAGGGCAGACCATCAGCCTGCTTGGCGAATGAATTCGCTATGTCTGCGTTAGCTGTTGCGAGAGATTCACCAACGGGCCAACAGCCTTGTAGGAGCTGGCTTGCCAGCGAAACGGGACCATCCGCTGGCAAGCCGGCGCCTACGGGCCATGCAGCTGCCTGCAACACGTAACCCGTACCAAGGCCCGGCTGTCAGGCCTGCAACTCGCTCAGCGGAATGAACCGCAACGTATCCCCCTCGGCCAGGGTGGTGCCTTCCAACACCTCCACCAGCCCCTCAGCCCAGGCCGCGCTGCGCAGCACGCCGGAACTCTGGTTCGGGTAGATCACCGCGCGGCCGTTCTCCAGCCGAGCACGCAGGTACTCGCGACGGTTGCCGGGCTTCTTCCAGGTAAAACCGGCCGGCACAACGAAGCCCAGCGGCTCAACATCTTCCACGCCAAGGCGACGCAACAGATAAGGCCGCGCCAACAGGCCGAAGGTCACCAGGGTGGAAGCCGGATTGCCTGGCAGGCCAATCACCGGCACACCGCGGAAATGCCCGAAGGTCAGCGGCTTGCCCGGTTTGATCGCCAGCTTCCACAGCGAAAGCTCGCCCTCTTCCCGCAGCGCCGCGCCGAGGAAATCCGCCTCGCCCACGGAAACGCCGCCGGTGGAGAGGATCAGGTCCACGTGCCCCAGGTCCGCCAGCGCCTTTCGGGTGAGCTGAAGGTCGTCGGCCAGGATGCCGGCATCCACCACCGCGCAGCCCAGGCGCTTCAGCCAGGCAATCAGCAGGCTGCGGTTGCTGTTGTAGATCTGCCCTGGCCCCAGGGGCTGGCCGGGCGGTACCAGTTCGTCACCCGTGGAGATCACGGCAACGACAGGACGACGGCGCACCACCAGTTCTGCGGCGCCCAGGGAAGCACACAGGCCCATCTCGATCGGCCCCAGACGGGTACCGGCAGGCAGCACGGCTTCGCCGGTGCGGGTTTCCTGGCCACGGGGGCGGACGTTCTGTCCCGCTCTCAGCGGCTCAAGGAAACGCACCCGGCCATCGGCCAGGACTTCGGCGTTCTCTTGCATCTCCACCAGGTCCGCACCCGCAGGCAACGGCGCACCGGTGAAAATTCGCGCGCAAGTGCCCGGCTGCAGCGGCCCGGGCGCACTGCCCGCGAGAATTCGCTGACTCACCACCAGCGGCTCACCCTGCCAGTCGGCCAGGCGCAGGGCATAACCGTCCATGGCGCTGTTGTCCCACGGCGGCAGGTCGAGACCCGCCACGAGTGGAAAAGCCAGCACCCGGCCGTCGGCCTCGGCCAGTGCAACGGTTTCACGCGCGTCGATCGGCGCAGCCGCAGCCAAGTCGAGCAGGCGCGCCAGGGCGTCCTCGACAGGCATCAGGCCGGGATGATCACAACCGCTCATCCGCGGCTCTCGCAGGCGTTGGCCTGGGTCAGGTGCGGTACGAAATTGCAGGGGCGATGGCGGTTGTCCAACTGCTCGGCAAGGATGCCGTCCCAGGCAGTGCGGCAGGCATTGGTGGAACCTGGCAGGCAGCACACAAGGGTACCGTTGGCCAGGCCGGCCAGCGCGCGGGACTGCATGGTGGAGGTGCCGATGTCCGCCACGGAAATCTGTCGGAAGTACTCGCCGAACCCGTCCACCTGCTTGTCTAGCAGGCAGGCCACCGCCTCGGGGGTGCTGTCGCGGCCGGTAAAGCCGGTACCACCAGTGATCAACACCACCTGCACAGCGTCGTCGGCGATCCAGGTGGCAACCTGGGCGCGGATCTTGTACAGATCATCTTTCAGCAGCACCCGCGCGGCCAGGTTATGACCCGCGACAGTGAGGCGATCGACGAAGAGCTGGCCGGAGGTATCGGTCTCCAGGCTGCGGGTATCACTGACAGTAAGAACGGCAATATTGAGCGGCACGAACACCGCCTCGGCCTTGTGACTCATGGCAGGCTTCCAGTTGTAGGAGTGAATGCCCGGTGTTATATCACAGCGCCGCCAGAGAGACCGCGCCATGTCCGACAAGCCTTTACCACCCTTCTCCGTACTGCTGCTTTCCGGCGGCCGCGGGCAGCGCCTGGGTGGTCGCGACAAGGGGTTGGTGGAATGGCAGGGCCGCCCCCTGATCGCCTGGTTGCACGAGCGGGTGCGCCCCCTCACGGACGACCTCATCATCTCCTGCAACCGCAACGCCGAGCGCTATGCCACCTGGGCCGACCAACTGGTGCAGGACGACAGCCCCGACTACCAAGGACCACTGGCCGGCATCCGCGCGGGCCTTGCGGCAGCCCGCCACGAGCACGTGCTGATCCTCCCCTGCGATGCCCCACGGGTTGATGACGCGCTGATCGCCAGCCTTCTCGAAGCTGCCTGCGAGCGCCCCGTGATGGTCCGCCAAGGTGCATTCTGGGAGCCGCTATTCTGCGTTCTGCCCCGCGCCGTGTTGCCGGTGCTGGAAGCCGGCTGGCAGGCCGGAGAACGCAGCCCGCAACGCATCCTTCGCCAGTTGGCCCCCGTCGAGGTGATTTGCCCGGAGGGCGATCCACGATTGGCGAACCTGAACACCCCCGACCTGGTCGATGGTTTGGATCTGAAGGACTGAGTCAGATTCCTGGAACTTTGCCG
This sequence comes from Pseudomonas sp. D(2018), assembly GCF_005502555.1. Classification (NCBI taxonomy): domain Bacteria; kingdom Pseudomonadati; phylum Pseudomonadota; class Gammaproteobacteria; order Pseudomonadales; family Pseudomonadaceae; genus Pseudomonas; species Pseudomonas sp. D(2018). The sequence continues at coordinate 7,764 of NZ_SCOK01000022.1, read as the reverse complement.
GGAAGTTCTTCGTCAGAAGCTGCGTACAACCAGCGTAACCATCAAGGAGATGACGATGAACCAGCGGATAGCCCCCGCTTTCCTGCTCGCAATGGGCCTTTTCACTCTGGCCGGCTGCTCCTCGCCGACCGTGATCACCCTTAATGACGGGCGCGAGATCCAGGCCGTGGACAAACCCGACTACGACGAGGATTCGGGCTTCTACGAGTTCGAACAACTGGATGGCAAACACGCCAAGGTGAACAAGGATCAGGTCCGCACCATCAAGGAACTCTGATTCGCCCGGCCCGCTTCCGCCTTCATCGCGAAGCGGGCCTTCCCCCCTCCCCCGGCGACCCCGCGCCGTTCTTAGCCTTCCACTCGCCCACCACTTCCCAGCGCAAAAACTTAAAAAATTTTCTGCTAACCCCTTGTAGGCCAAAAGTTTTTCTGTAGAATGCGCGCCACACAACGGAGCGTAGCGCAGCTTGGTAGCGCGTCTCGTTCGGGACGAGAAGGTCGCTGGTTCGAATCCAGTCGCTCCGACCAAATCCCGAAAAACCCGCCTTAAAGGCGGGTTTTTTATTGCCTGCGATTTCTCCCTCTCAGCGGATGCAAGAAAGCCCCGGAGCATCATGTGCTGCCGGGGCTATTGCTTTCCGATCGCCAAGGCCCGCCTCAGGTGTGCAGGGCCGTGAACGTCCAGCCAGAATGCCGGACCTCACCGGCCCATCCCTGCATACACCCCGAAGGGTGAAGAAGCGCTCAGCTGGACAGGAAGGACGCCACGGACGTCGCATCGAAAGGCCAGCCCAGTTCATGTCCGGTATCACAGCGGCGCAGGACTGGGATGCGCAGCCCGTAGGACTCGACCCACTCTTCGCGGTCGGCAATGTCCACCAGCTCCACCATCAGTCCGCGTTCGACGAAGGGCATGAGCACACCTTCCGCCACCTCGCACAGGTGGCAGCCGAGGGTGCCGAAAAGTTGGCATTCAGGAAGCATTGCGACGCGCCTCGAAGATCAGCAAGGCGCGAATTCTAGCACGCGTCAGGCGTCGGTGGATTGGCCCTGAGCCTTGTCCAGCAAGGGCTGTAGGCCGTCCAGCAGGCGACTGTTGAAGGCTTCGGCCTTGGCCAGCTGACTTGGGTCGAACCGTTCGTCGAGGGCGAAACCGCCCTTGAGCAATTGTTCCAGGGTGTCGCGGCCATTGTCCGCAAGCTCACCGGCGCTGCGCAGGGCATCCAGGAGGCTATTGGCGTAGTCCTTGAGGTTGCCATTGACCGCGCTGGCCGCCTGGCCGCCCTGCTGGGCGACGGCGCCATAGGCGTCGGTCGCCTGCATGACCTTGGTCTGGGTGAGGCGCATCGACATGGAGGCCAGTTGCTCGCCGTCCATGTCCAGGGCCATGGCGCGGTCGAAGGCGCCGGCCACGTCGCCGGAGTAGAACTTGCTGGAGATGTCTTGGACCTGGCCGAGCAGGTCACTCAGGGCAGCTTTCTCCTCGTCATCCAGCTCCCCGTCGACTTCGATCTGCCAGGCACCGATCTGCAGACTGGACGATTGGCTGCTGGCGGCCACCAGGGCGTTCTTGCCGTCGCTCGCCGCCACCACACTGCTGCGCGACCAACTGGCCGACGCCTGGGCAATGGAGATACGCAGCCTGTCGCCGTCGCGGGTCTTCACCTCCAGGTCGAAGGTTTCAGCCTTGGCAGCAAAACGCTCGCTGTAGCCGGCAACCGCCACGGCCCCCTCACCCTGAGTGGCCTGTGCGGGCTGGGTGTAGGTCTTCTGCAGCTTGTCCAGGCCGTCCTGGATACGGCCAAAGGTGTCGTCGATGTCCTCAACCACCTTGCCGCCGAGCACACCCAGCCCATCAAGTATTTTCCGCGCGTCATCGAATCCCTTCTGTATCCCGGCGCGTGCCTGATCGAGCAGGCCCTGCAGCTTGGCCGGGTCTGCCCCTTCAGCCTTCTCTTTGCTCAGGCGCTGGTCGATGAAACCGAGCACACGGTCCGCGACCTTCTCCGGGCTGTAGTTGGACGCCTTGTCGTTGAGGGCGCCCGGCTCCAGCCCCAGGCGCTCACCGAGACGGTTGGCCAGGGCCTCTTGCGCATCCACCTGCTTGCGCGCGAAAGCGGAAGCCAGACCGGGGAACGCGGAACGTTGGGCGGAAGAAGCGAGAGAAGCCAGGGCATTCATGACGGGGCATCCGGAGTCAGCGGTGTCCCTCTGTGGCGGCCGGGCGCTGCAAAACTTGAATCGAAGGCGATGGCCGGTTCACATCGGGTGATCGTCCCCGCCCCCATCACCAGGCGCTATAACTGAAAGCGTCCCCATAGCCTCCGGAGGCCACACCCTTGCCCGGCAACCTGCTGATCATCCTGGCGACCTCGCTACTGGTCATTGCGCTGTTCCACCGCCTGCGGCTCCCGCCGGTTCTGGGCTACCTCTGCGTGGGCCTGCTGCTGGGCCCCTCAGCTTTCGGCTGGGTCGACTATGACGACAACCTGCCTCAGTTGGCGGAGATGGGGGTGGTGTTCCTGCTGTTCACGCTGGGACTGGAGTTCTCGCTGCCGAAGATGATCGCCCTGCGCCAGGTGGTTTTCGGTTTCGGCAGCCTGCAGGTTCTGGCCTGCGGCCTGCCACTGACAGGCCTGCTGCTATGGATCGGGATGGATATCGGCGTGGCCTGCCTGATAGGTGCCGGCCTCGCGCTCTCGTCGACGGCGATCGTGGGTAAAGAGCTGGGCAGCCTGGGCGAAGTGTTTTCCCCTCATGGGCAGAACGCCATCGGTGTGCTGATTTTCCAGGACCTCGTTGCGGTACTCCTGCTTACGCTGGTGCCCGCCCTCACCGGTGACCGGCAGGACGCCTGGTATTGGGCGGTAGCCATCACCCTTGGCAAGACGTTGCTGCTGTTCGTTGGCCTGCTGGCGGTCAGTCGCTGGCTTCTGCCCCGGCTGTTTCGCGAGGTGGCCCAGGTCCACTCGGCAGAACTGTTCGTCATGCTGGCGCTGGTCATCGTGCTGCTGACGGCCTGGATCACCCACCTGCTGGGCCTGTCCATGGCGCTCGGCGCCTTCCTGGCGGGGATGCTCCTGGGCGAAAGCCATTATCGCCATCAGGTGGAAGCCGATATCCGCCCCTTTCGCGACATCCTCCTCGGATTGTTCTTCGTCAGCGTGGGGATGCTCATCGACCTGAACCAGTTCGCCGAGCACGGCGCGCTGATTGCTGGCATTGCGCTTACCCTGCTGCTGGTAAAAGGCAGCGTTATCGCCCTGCTGGCAAGGCTGCGGGGCAATGATCTCGAAACCTCCTGGCGCACCGGCGTGGCACTGGCACAGGGTGGCGAGTTCTGCTTCGCCCTGGTAACCCAGGCGCAGCACGGCCGCCTCCTGGACGGGCAGCAGGCCAGCCTGTTGCTCAGCGCAATCTTCTGTTCCATGGTCCTCACCCCGCCGCTCTTGCGCTCCGCCCCAAGGCTGGCGGCGTACCTGCAACGACGAGCGAGGGGCGCCGACCCGTTGGAAGCGATCGCGGCGCACAGCACAACGCTGAATAACCATGCGGTGATCTGCGGCTATGGCCGCGTTGGCCAATCCATCGCGCGCATCCTGGAGCAACAGGCAATTCCCTTTGTCGCACTGGACGACGATCCGGTCCGGATTGAAGAAGCCGCTGCCGGCGAGCGCAACGTGCACTTCGGCGACTCCCGCCGGGCGGATCTACTGGAAGCTGTGGGCACCCTGCGAGCGCGACTGCTGGTGGTCGCGGTGAACGATGCCGACATCGCCTTGAAGGTGGTTCAAAGCGCACGCCAGCTGCACCCTGCCTTGCCGATACTGGTACGCACCCGTGACGACAGCCACTTGGCCAGGCTCCAGGCGGCCGGAGCCACCGAGGTCGTGCCGGAGGTGATGGAGTCCAGCCTGATGCTGGCCTCTCATGCGCTGGTGCTGCTGGGCCTGCCCCGCAGCCGGGTGGAAGCTCATATGGAAGCGGTGCGACGCAACCGCTATCGCTTGCTCCATGGTTATTACCCGGGCGGCCAGGCCAATCTGGTGGATGCCCATGGACAGCCGCGACGGCTGCTGCACGCTGTGAACCTGAACGAAGGCGCTTATGCGTGCGGCCGCACCCTGGGCGACTTGCGTCTTGAGCGACTGGGTCTCGAAGTGCAGGGCATACGTCGCCTGGGCGCGCCCTTGCAGTCGGCCGACGAGACACTGTTGCAGGACGGTGACGCGGTGCTGATCTGCGGTGGCCTGCAGGCCATAGAAGCCGGTGAAGCCCTGCTGCTTACAGGCAGCGACTGATCAAAGACCAGCCGCCTCGAGCAGCACATTGGCAGCGTCCTTGGCCTCCAGCGCCTGATCGCCCGGCCCCTGGATGTGGGCCATGCTGATCGCCCCCTCCATCAAGTACTGCAACTGACGCGCCAGGCGATCAGGCTGGGCGGCCTTCAGGCGTATCAGGGCATCGCGGAAGTAATTTTGCGTGGCGATCTTGTAGGACGCGGCGAGGCGATGAACCGGGTGCTCGCGATCATGGAATTCGGCAGCGGCGTTGATGAACGCACAGCCGCAGAATTCGTCCTGCCGGAGCCACTCGGCCAGCCCGTCGAACACCCGCAGGATGGCTTCCCGCGGTGGCAGGTGCTCGAACGCCCAAGCCAAACGCTCGGCCGCAGGCGCGAAGCGGGACTCCAAGGCGGCGATGATCAGCTCGTCCTTGGACTTGAAGTGGTTGTAGAGGGTCATCTTCGCCACACCGGACTCAGCCAGGATGCGGTCGATTCCGGTGGCATGGAAGCCTTCGCGATAGAAGAGCGCGAGGGCGGTGTTGACCAGTTGATCGCGTTTGCTCGATGCCATTGCAGCCTCCTGAACCGACGCATTATGCGCATCCGCCCTGGCCGGCTCAAACCACACAGGGTACGGAATCGCAGGGCAACGCAAATTTTGCCCTTGAAATATACAGACCTGTCTGTCTATTCTCCAATCCACAATTCATCGCGAAGGACTCGTCATGCAACTCCACGACTTCTACCTCTCCGGCAACTGCTACAAGGTCCGCCTGTTCCTCGGCCTGATTGGTCAGCCGGCCGAATTGCTGACGGTGAACCTGCCCAAGGGCGCGCAGAAGTGTGCCGAGTTCCTCGCGCTCAACCCACGCGGCCAGGTTCCTGTACTGGTAGACGATGGCCAGCCGCTGGTCGACTCCCAGGCCATCCTGGTCTATCTGGCCAGACGCTACGCGGATACGCACTGGTACCCGCTGGACGCCGTTGTCCAGTCCCAGATTGCCAGTTGGCTGAGCCTGACAGCCAACGAGATCCATAACGGCGCAGCAAGAGCGCGAATCGGGCTGAAGTTCGGTCGCCCGGTGGATCTGGAGGACGCCCAGGCCCGTGGCCGCCAGACACTGGAACTGGTAAACGCGCATCTGGCCGAACGTGAATGGCTGGTCGGCGAGCACCCCACCATCGCGGACGTAGCGGTCTACCCGTACCTGGCCATGGCCGACGAGGGCGGTCTGGATCTGGCGCCCTACCCGCACCTGCACACCTGGTTCGCGCGCATTCGTGCCCTGCCCGGCTACGTCGAGCTGCCCCACTTCTAAGCGATCTGGAGGTCACCATGAACAGTCCTTTCCACCCCGGCGAACAAGCGATTCAGAGCCGTATTGGCGTGCGTGAGCAGGTGGAAGCGATGGGCAGCCGGATGATCCGCGACCATATGCCGGAGCAGCATCGGCAGTTCTTCGCCCAGTTGCCCTGGATGCTGGTCGGCAGTCTGGACAGCGACGGCCAACCCCAGGCCTCCGTGCTCTGGGGCAAGCCGGGCTTTGCTCATTCGCCAGAACCCAGCCTGCTGCGGATCAACGCCCGCCCGGAAGCCGACGACCCCTTGACCGCCAATCTGCACGGCGCCGCACGCCTGGGCCTGCTCGGCCTGGAACTGCCGACACGGCGGCGCAATCGCCTGAACGGCCCGCTGGTAGACAGCGACCGAGAGGGCTTCACCGTCGCCGTGCAACAGTCATTCGGCAATTGCCCAAAGTACATCCAGGCTCGCGATTGGCACTGGGAAGCGCGCCCGGCAGGCCCCCTGGAACAAGGCAACGGTCTGGATCAGCGCTGGCTGGGGTTGGTGGAGCGCAGCGATACCCTGTTCATTGCCAGCCAGCATCTGGACCCGCAGACCGGCGGCGTCGACATTTCCCACCGTGGCGGCACGCCGGGCTTCGCGCGATTGGGTGAAGACGGCCGCCTCTGGCTGCCGGACTACAGCGGCAACCAGATGTTCAACACCCTCGGCAACCTGCTGCTGGAGCCCCGATGCGGCCTGCTCTGGGTCGACTTCAACAGCGGTGACCTGCTGCACCTGGAGGCCCATGCGGAAATCCTCTGGCCGGACCAGACCGGCTCAGGCGAGTTGCCAGACCTGCCCGGCGCGGAGCGCCTGGTGGCCCTGACCCCAGGCCGCTGGCGCCTGCGTCGAAGCCGCCTGCCGCTGAGCTTCGACTCGCCACGTCCCTCTCCATTCCTGCCCCAAGGATACTGAATCCATGCACCCGCGTTCGTACGTCCTGCTGCTCCTGCTCAGCACGTTCAGCTTCTTCGCCCAGGCCGAGGGCCTGCGCTTCGCCCTGGTGAAGACCGCTGAAACCGAAACCCTGGATGCCTTTACCGTGGCCGATGGAAAGTGGACCGAAAAAGTGAAGGCCAACCATGTGGCGCTGCTGATCCAGCACCATGCCGCCACCCTGCTGTTCGATACCGGCCTCGGGCGCCAGGTGGACAACCAGTTCAGCCGCGAGATGCCCTGGTGGGACAAGCCACTGATGCAATACGGCAGCGTAACTCCGGCCCGCGACCAGCTCGACCGTGACGGCATCCGCATCGACCGCATCGTCCTGAGCCACGCTCACTGGGATCACGCCTCGGCCCTGGCGGACTTCCCCGAAGTTCCGGTCTGGGCGCCTTATGAAGAGATCGAGTTCACCGAAATCGCGACGCCGCCGGCGATACTGCCCAGCCAGTTCGCCCACGGCGTCAAATGGCATCCCTTCACTTTCCTGCCCATTCCGTTCATGGGTTTCGAGGAGAGCCTCGACCTGTTCGGCGACCGCAGCCTGGTGCTGGTGCCGCTAAGCGGCCATTCGCCCGGTTCGGTTGGCCTGTTCCTGACCCTGGACGATGGACGGCGATTCTTTTTCACCGGCGATGCCAGCTGGCGCCTGGAAGGCTTCACCGGGCCGAAGGAGAAGTTCTGGGTCAGCAGCAGAATGGTCGACAACGACCGCGAAGCCACCCGCGCCCAGCTGCAGAAGGTTCACGATCTACTCCAGCGCGAACCCGGGCTCACGGTGGTTCCGGCCCACGATGCCAAGGTGCAGGACGCGCTCGGCTACTACCCGCAGTGGGTGCAGTGAGCGGCCGACCATCGTCTAACAGACAGGAAATGTAACGAAATGCTTTAGTCACCTCGTTGTAACAGGACGACCCGACCGACCTGCAATCCAACGAGGAGACAATAACAATGAGCAAGACCTCGCTTGCGCGAGCCGTGGCCCTGGCCACGATTGGCGCCAGTTTCACCCTGCCCGGCATTGCCCAGGCCGAGTTCATCAAGGACAGCAAGGCCAGCCTGGAACTGCGTAACTTCTACTTCAACCGCGACTTCCGCCAGGAAAACGCCCCTCAGGCCAAGGCCGAGGAATGGGCCCAGGGCTTCCTCCTGCGCTACGAATCCGGCTACACCGAGGGCAGCGTCG